>NZ_JASJVE010000003.1:0-320503 GCF_036346185.1 Pseudomonas sp. 10C3
AGATGTGTATAAGAGACAGAACCTGTAGGCGCGCGCTTGCCCGCGATGCTTTCAGTTGCGAGTCACCAGCGGCGCCAACCGGGCCAGGCGCAACGCCACAGCCAGGGCGATCAGCAGCAGTACGCCGATGAACAGGCCAATGCCATTCCAGCCTGCGTAGTGCCAGAACATCCCACCTGCGGTACCGGCCACGCTGGAGCCCGCGTAGTAACTAAACAAATAGAGCGATGACGCCTGGCCTTTGGCCTTGAGGGCGCGGCGGCCGATCCAGCTGCTGGCGACCGAGTGGGCGCCGAAGAAGCCGAAGGTGAACATCAGTACGCCGACGATCACCACTGGCAGCAGGGTGAACATCGTCAGGGCGACGCCCGCCAGCATCAGCACAATCACCGACCACAAGACTTTGCGCCGTCCGAGTTTATCGGCTAACGCGCCGATTTTCGCCGAGCTGTAGATACCGGACAGGTACACCACGGAGAACAGTCCGACCAGCGACTGGCTCAGGTGGTAAGGCTCAGCCAGCAAGCGATAACCGATGTAGTTGAACAACGTGACGAACGCGCCCATCAGCAGGAAGGCTTCGAGAAACAGCCACGGCAAACCGGCATCGCGAAACTGCAGGGTAAAGCCGTTGAGCAGGCTGCGTGGGTGCAGCGAGCGTGGGCGGAAGTTGCGCGACTCGGGGAGAATCCTCCAGAACACCGCAGCGGCAATCAATGCCAGACCGCCGATGATCAGCATCGCGGTATGCCAGCTGACAAAGTCGACCAGGATCCCCGTGATAAGACGCCCGCTCATACCGCCAATGGCGTTTCCGCCGATGTACAGGCCCATGGCCAGGCCGATGTGCTGCGGATGGATCTCTTCGCTGAGGTAGGTCATGGCGACCGCTGCCAGGCCGCTGAGGGACAGGCCGACCAGTGCGCGTGTCAACAGGATGCCTTCCCAGGTCGGCATCAGTGCGCTGATCATGGTAAACAGCGCGGCGCAAAACAGCGCCGTCACCATCACAGGTTTACGCCCTAGCCGATCCGAAATGGGGCCGGTGATCAGCAAACCAATCGCGAGCATGCCCGTGGCTACCGAAAGAATCAGGCTGCTTTGCGCTGCGTTGATTGAAAACTCATGGGACAGGACCGGCATCATCGGCTGCACGCAGTACAGCAGGGCAAAGGTCGCAAAGCCGCCAGAGAACAACGCCAGCACCGTGCGCATGAACATCGGCGTGCCTTTTTCGATGTAGATCTCGCTCAACGCCATCGCGACATCGCCGGTAGGCGAAGACTCGATATCGTTAGCGTGGGGGTGAGCAGCAATTTTCACAATGGACCTCGGTGGGTCAACGGGTCGGGCAATGTGAAAAAGAATATAGCTCGCTAATGATTCTTTCCAATATATTGTTCGACCTGTTTGATATTTAAAACGACCTAATGGTGAATCCATGGAACTGCGACATCTTCGGTATTTCATTGCGGTGGCCGAAGAGCTGCATTTCGGCCGGGCCGCGCAAGCACTGGGTATCTCCCAACCGCCGTTGAGCCAGCAAATTCAGGCGCTTGAACAGGAGGTAGGGGCGCGGTTGTTCGAGCGCACCAATCGTCGCGTCGAGCTGAGTGAAGCCGGTCGGCTGTTTCTGGCCGAAGCCCGTCTGGTGTTGGCCCAGGTCGACAAAGCGGCCGACGTGGCGCGGCGTGCGCAGTTGGGGCTGTTAGGCGAGCTGAAAATCGGTTTCACCTCCTCGGCGCCTTTCAACTCAAGCATTCCGCAGGTGATTTTTGCGTTCCGTCAGGCCTTCCCGGCGGTTCACCTGGCGTTGCAGGAAATGAGCAGCAAGGAAGTGGCCGAGGCGCTGGTGGATGAGTCGGTGCAGGTCGGCATCATGCGTCCCTTGCCTTTGCCGGAATCGTTGGTCGCCGTGGAGTTGTTCCGCGAACCGCTGGTGGCGATTATACGTGCCGATCACCCGTTGGCGGTGGGCAGTGAAAAAGGCCTGCAGCTGTCGGCGTTGGCGGCTGAACCCTTTGTGTTTTTCCCGCGCTCATATGGCAGCGGCTTGTACGCGCAGTTGATCAACCTGGCGCGCCAGGCAGGGTTCAGCCCGCTGATCACCCAAGAGGCGGGCGAGGCGATGACCATTATCGGGCTGGTGGCCGCAGGGTTGGGGGTGACGGTGTTGCCGGCGTCCTACCAGCGCATGCGTATCGACGGCGTGGTCTACCGAACGTTGCTCGATGCAGAGGCCAATACGGCGGTTTGGCTAGTGCAGCGCCGGGACCAGCATTCACCGATGGCCAAGGCATTCGTCGAATTGTTGACCAAGCAGGCGGTAGCGCTGTAAGAGGCCCCACCTCGTCTTCGCCGCCGTGCTGTCGCGCAGAAAACTGGATCTCGATTCTGCCCGGAGGGCGTAGGAGCTGACTTGTCTGCGAAAAGGGCCGGAGGACCTTCATGCGGTGGTGACGTCAGTCATTTTGCGACTGCTTCGCAGCCGATTCGCAGACAAGTCAGCTCCTACAGGGTATTTGTGGGGCTACTACCAGCGTCGGAAGATCAGTGAAGTGTTCACACCACCAAACGCGAAGTTATTGTTCATCACGAATTGGTTGCTCATATGCCGCGATTCCCCGCGTAAATAATCAAGTTCGGCACAACGCGGATCGACAGCATCGAGGTTGAGGGTGTGGATGTAGCGGTCGCGGTTCATCATCTCGATGCAGAACCACGACTCCAGCGCACCGCAGGCGCCCAGGGTGTGGCCGAGAAAGCTTTTCTGCGAACTGATGGGCATCCGCGCGCCGAACAGGCTGTGGGTCGCCAGGGTCTCTGCAATGTCGCCTTGTTCGGTGGCGGTGCCGTGACCATTGACGTAACCGATGGCGTCGGCACTCAGGTGGGCGTCCTCCAGGGCCAGCTCCATGGCGCGACGCATGGTGGTCTGCTCTGGACGCGTGGCGTGTGCGCCATCGGCGTTGCTGCCGAAGCCAACGATCTCGGCGTGGATGTGCGCGCCCCGGGCCAGGGCGTGTTCCAGTTCTTCGAGGACCAGCATGCCGCCGCCTTCACCGATCACCAGGCCGTCGCGGTCGCTGTCGTAAGGGCGAGGGCTGGTGTGCGGGGCGTCGTTTTTCAGGCTGGTGGCGTACAGCGCGTCGAAGACCATGGCTTCGGTCGGACACAGCTCCTCGGCGCCACCGGCCAGCATCAGCGGCAGGCGACCGAACTTGATCGATTCGTAGGCATAGCCGATGCCCTGGCTGCCGCTGGTGCAGGCGCTGGAGGTCGGTATCAAACGCCCGGTCAGGCCGAAGAAGATGCTGATGTTCGCCGCCGTAGTGTGCGGCATCATCCGCACATAGGAGTTGGCGTTCAGGCCCTCGGCGACGGAGTTGATCAGCATGTTGCCGAACGCTTTGATTTCATCGGTGCTGCCGGTGGACGAACCACAGGAAACGCCCATGCGCCCGTCGCGAATGATCGGGTCGTTGAGCAGGCCCGCGTCGAGCAACGCCTGTTCAGCCGCGCCGACGGCGAGCCGCGACACGCGACCCATGCTGCGCAACTGTTTGCGGGACCAGTGTCCAGGCACCGCGAAATCGTCGATCGGGCCGGCGAGGCGGGTGTTGAGTTCGGTAAAACGGTCCCACTCATCCATCCGCCGAATGCCGCTGCGGTTGGCGTTGAAATTGGCTTCGATACTGGTCCAGTCACTGCCCAGCGATGTAATACCGGCCATGCCGGTAACAACTACGCGCTTCATTAGCACAGGCCTCCGTTGACCGCCAGAACCTGACGGGTGATGTAGGACGCTTCGGCCGACATCAGGAAATTCACGGCACCGGCGACTTCTTCGGGGGTGCCCATGCGTTGCGCGGGGATCATTTTCATCAGCTCATCCACGGGCACATTTTCGTCGAGCATTGCCGTATCGATCAAGCCGGGGGCGACGCAGTTGACGGTGATCTTGCGTTTGCCCAGTTCGATGGCGAGCGCTTTGGCAGCCCCAATGATACCTGCCTTGGAGGCGCTGTAATTTACCTGCCCACGATTGCCGATCAAGCCCGAAACCGATGTGATGCACACTATCCGCCCAGCGGCGCGACGCCTGATCATTGGCATCATTACCGGGTGCAGAACGTTGTAGAAACCATCGAGGTTGGTGCGCATGACCACGTCCCAGTCTTCGTCGGTCAACGCCGGAAAGGCGCCGTCACGGGTCAGACCGGCATTGCAGACAACGCCGTAATAGGCGCCGTGAGTGTCCACATCGGCTTCGAGAATCGCCTTGCACGCAGCCCGGTCGGCGACGTCGAATTGCAGTATGCGCGCTTGTCGGCCCAAGGCCTGGATTTCCCGCTGAACCGCTTCGGCCTCAGTACGGCCGCTACGACAATGCAGGATCAGATCGTAACCGGCCTGGGCCAGACGCAGGGCGATGGCACGGCCGATGCCACGGCTGGAGCCGGTGACCAGTATTGATTCAGTCATGCGCAAACTCCTTCAGCGAGATAGTCAGCGGGCAGGGGTGGGCAATACACGTTAACCCGCGCCATGGCCTTGATGCCGGGGCCGGTCAGGTGGCACTCGAAGACGCCCATGCCGTTGTCATCCTGCAGTGAGCGCAGGGCGTGGATGGTCAGTTCGCTGCCTGCGGGGAAGTGCTCGACGTTGCATTCGAACTTGCGCGTGCCCAACAAAAAGCCGAGTTGGACCTTATGGCCTTGCGCGCGCGCCTTGCAACCCGCGTAGGCGGCAATGCTCTGGGCCATGAGTTCGATCCCGACCCAGGCTGGGAGGCTACCATCGGCGCGGCTGAACAAGCCGCCAGGGCGGACTTTCAGACGGGTGTGAATTTGTTCTTCGTCGAACGTCAGGACCTGATCGATGAGGATCATGTCTCCGGCGTGGGGCACCAGTTCGGCAATCGGCCAATCGATCATGGGGCGTCTCCTATAATCAGGCTGACGTTATTGCCGCCGAAGGCGAAGGAATTGCTCATCAGTCGGCGTGGTCGGGTGTGCAGCAGGCGCTGGCCGGGCTCAACCCATTTCAAAGCGGGCAGTTGGGAATCGGCTTCGCCGTCCCAGAGGTGCGGTGGCAATGCCTGTTGCGTATTTTCCGGGGCCAGGCTCAGCCAGCAGAATGCTGCTTCCAGCGCTCCGGCAGCGCCGAGGGTGTGGCCGCTCATGGGTTTGGTTGATGAACAGGGCACGCCGTCTGGAAAAATCGCCTGCACGGCGAAGCTTTCCATCGCGTCATTGTGCTGCGTGGCGGTGCCGTGCAAGTTCAGGTAATCGATCTGCTCTGCATGCAGGCCGGCATTGTTCAGCGCTTTTTGCATGGCTTGGCGCGCGCCGCGACCACTGGGTTCCGGTGCGGAAATATGGTGGGCATCAGAGCTCGCGCCCGCACCGAGCAGGGCAATCGACGTGGCACCGCTGGCCTCGCGGGTCATGAGGTACAAGACCGCTGCCTCGCCGATGTTGATCCCGTTGCGATTGCGCGAAAATGGATTGCAGCGCTGTTCCGATACCGCTTCCAGTGCGGAAAACCCGTTCAGCGTCAGCTTGCACAGGGTGTCTACGCCACCGCACAGTACCGCGTCGCACACCCCCATGTCCAGCAAGCGCCGCGCACTGAGCAGCGCCCGCGCGCTGGAGGTGCAGGCGGTGGAAATGACGTAAGCCGGGCCGCTGAGTTGCAGCCAGGCCGCGAGGAAATTCGCCGGGGCGCTGAGTTCCTGTTGCTGATAGTCATAATCGCAGGGGAATCGCTGCTCGCGCAGATACATCGCAATGCCACGACTGGCTTCATCGATCCCCGAGGTGCTGGTGCCGAGAATCACGCCGATACGCGAGCGGCCATAGCGTTCAATGGCTTGCTGGATATCGTCTTTGATTTGCAGGGCGGCGGCCAGCAGGAGTTGATTGTTGCGGCTGCTTTGCTGGCCCAACTCGGGAGGAATCTGAGGTAATACGTCGTGTACGGCACCGACCGGCAAGCGCCGACCCGGAACCCAGTCGTTCTCGTCGACCATGCCTGAGTCATCGCCTGCGAACAACCTGCGCGCGACCTCGGTTTTGTTATTGCCCAGGGCGCAAATCAACCCCAGGGCATTGAGGTAGGCGGTCATGGCGTGGCCTCGTCATTCAACGGGCTGACGTTGTAACTCAGGCCCTGCTCCAGCCGCAGACTGAAGACCTGCGGTTGACGGTAATCGACGCGCCAGCGCGTGCCCAAGTTGCGTTGGCGGGCCTGGGATTGCGCGGCAGGATAGCGGCTGCGTAACTCAGGGGCCGGCGTCAGGGCGAACAGCAGCGCGGCGAACAGCTCGCGTGCTTCCGGATTGGGCGGCAACAGACCATCGGCCTGCCATGTGCCGTTGTTCAAGCGCTGGCGGGCGAGAGGAATGCCCAGCGGGTCGAGCAGCGACCAACGCAAACTGGCCTCTTCTTGCTGGATCACCAACAACCAATCCTGGCGTTGGCCCGCTTGCTCGCGCTGGATGTGCAATTGCAGCGGCAACGGCAGGTGCGGCAGTGTCTCGGGCAGGGGCGCCCGGCTGGCGCAGGCGCACAGCAAAAGAAGGCAAACGCTCAGCAGCAGGCCGCGAATCATCCTGCGCCACCTTGCACGGGTTTGCGCGCGACGACGTTGACCAGGGTTTCTTCGCGCTGACCGAAGGGCGCGGGGCGGCGCAGTCCAAAGCGCTCCAGCAGGCCGAAATCCTTTGAACGACTCCACCATAAATACGGGTACGAAACAGTGTGCGGGCCGAACTCAAAGCCCTGTCCGCGCAGCATGTCGAGGTATTGCCCGGCGCTCTTCTGCACCTGCATCGGATGGCGGAACAGCCAGCGGATCACCCAGGTATCGATGTAGGCCTTGGTCGATTCGGCGAACAGCAGATAACCGCCCGGCTTCAGCACCCGATAGAACTCGGCGAGGGCCTGTTCTTGCTCCACCAGATGGTGAAAAGTCTGGTGGCAGAACAGCAGGTCGACGCTGGCATCCGGCAGTTGCAAGTGCGCGCAATCGCTGCCGATCAGTTCGACATTGATGCCTTGGCGCATCGCTTCATCGCGGCTCACGGACAGGCTTTGCGGGTCGGCATCCACGCCCAGTAAACGCGCCGGGGCGAACACCTGCTGCAAGTAGCGGAAGGATTTCCCCTGGCCACAGCCCGCATCCAGGAGCACGGCGTCAGCCGGTGGCGCGATGCCGGGCGCGCCTTGATCAAAGAGCCTACGCAAATCATTGATCGCCACGCGCAGGACGTGGTGCTGCCACGTGTGGCTGCGCAGGAACCATAAGCCGAAGCGGGTTTCCTCGACGAAACTGTCGCTCAGGTAGGCGCTGCTCATTGGGCTGTGCTCGCGCAGACTTCCGAGATCACCCGCAAGCGGCGCTTGGCTTCGCTGACAAAGGGGTTGCGTTCATCCCAGGCATAACCCGCGAGGATTGCACTGATCATGCGGCGGATTTCCGGAGGACTGTCGGAATGGAAGATCACATCCTGGAAGGTGCCTTCGTACCAGCCTTCGACATAGGCACGGAACGTGTCGACGCCGCGCTTGAGCGGCACGGAGAACTCGGTGTGCCAATCGACGGTTTCGCCTTGCAACTGACGATGCAGCAGGCCGGCAGCCATGCTTGCCGAGCGCATAGCGATGGTCACGCCGGAAGAGAACACCGGGTCGAGAAACTCTGCCGCGTTACCCAGCAGAGCGAAGCCCTGGCCGTGCAGGGTTTTGACGTTGGCCGAATAACCATTGATGGCGCGCGCCGGGGTATCCCACACAGCGTTTTGCAGCAGGCCAGAGAGGCTTGGTGTTTCGTCGATAAACGCCCGCAGGCAGGCCTCCAGATCCTCTGGCTTGCGTTGAAAGTGCTCGGCCGAAGCGACCACGCCCAACGAGCAGCGGCCATCGCTGAACGGGATCAGCCAGAACCAGATGTCGCGATGCGTGGGGTGAATGCTGACGAGGATCTTCTCGCGGTCGAATTGCATGTCATCAATGCGGTCTTCGATGTGGGTAAACACCGCCTGGCGAATCGGAAAGTTCGACGGTGCTTCCAGGTCGAGCAGTCGCGGCAGTACCCGGCCATAGCCGCTGGCATCCAGCACGAAGTCCGCTTCGAGGGTGTACTCACTGCCATCTTCGCGGCGTGCGCGCAGCTGCGGTTGCGGGCCATCGAAATTGGCTGCAGTGATTTCTTCCAGATAGCGAATTTCTACGCCTTGCAGTTCAGCCTGATCGGCGAGCAACTTGTCGAAGGTGGCGCGTTGCACCTGGAACGTGGTCGGCTTGCCGTTGCTGAAGGTGTCGCCAAAGTCGAAATGGGTGTAGCGCTCGCCCCAGGCGAAGGCCGCGCCGTTTTTTACTTGAAAACCAGCGGCCTCCACGGCGTCGAGCATGCCGGCTTCTTCGACGAAATCCAGGCAGTGCGAGAGCAGGCTCTCGCCAATGGAGAAGCGTGGGAAAAGCTGGCGCTCAATGATCAGCACGTCGTGTCCCTGACGCTTGAGCAGTGCCGCAGCGATTGCGCCAGAGGGACCGGCACCAATTACTACGACCTGGCGTCTTTCCATTTCAGCTGTTGGCACAAGGGCTCCTTGCCTGTTCGGCGGGTTTGACAATCATTCGGTTCATGCCCGCGAATGCGGGCATCAGGGTCGCGATCAAGCCCATCAGCATCAGCGCGAAGTACAGCGCAGGACTGATCAGCTGTTGTTGCAGCAGCAGGTTGAGGAAGACGATCTCACTCAACCCGCGAATATTGAGCAGCAGGCTTTCACGCCAGCGGCTTGCGCCAGTAAACGACGGCGTAGCCCAGCGCAGACCGAGCCAGTTGCCGAACACTTTGCTGGCAATCGGCAGCGCCAGCAGCGCGCCGAGTTGCAGCCAACTGAGGCTGCTTACCGCGCTGTGAACGTTGATCTGGACGATCCCGAACGTCAGGATCAGGGGGATTGCCAGTGTGTTCTGCAGGCGTTTGAACCGTTCGGGGCTTAGTGGCAGTACGAAGGGTTGCTTGAGCCAGGCCATGCAAAACAGGTAGCCGATACCCAGGATCAAGGCGTTGAGTTTGTAGTGCTCGGCGACCACCAGCAGTGCGAAAAAGGTCAGGCTATAGACCCATGGCTGGCGCAGACGCAGCGCCCTGAAGAGCAACGGTACGCAGGCGCCCAGCAGCGGTAGCAACAGGCTGCTAAGGTGCAGGCTGCCTTGGGCGATGGCGAACAGACTCCAGCAGGTCAGGTCGATCAGGATCGCAGTCTGTACCAGGCGTCGGGTCGCCGCAGGTGGGTAGTCGATGTGGTGCAGGTATAAAAACAACACGGGAATCGCCGTGATTGCGAACACCAGGCCGACCGCCAGCGAACTTAGCCACGCTTGCTCCGGCAGCAGCCAGAACGCGCACGCCAGCCCGCAGCAGAAGGGCACGCAAAAGCTCGGCACGGCGATTTTCAGGCTTTGCCGGTCCATGTCCAGCTCGATCACGTCGCTGAGGATGTGCCCAAGCACGAGGGCGAAACCCAGGCCGTACAGGCTCTTCAACCAAACGGGCTCCACCAGTTGTGCGCCGCTGAGTTGCCAATGCGGCTCGATCCAGAACACCATCAGCAACGGCAGGCCGAACGTCGCCAGGAGCAATTGGCTGACGATGGGAATCAGGCCAACGTAGCGACCCAGGCGTGTCGCCAGCGCAAACATCAGCAAGGCCAGCAGCCAGAACAGCGCGATCATCATGCTGCCGACTCGGCGATGGCGGGTGTATGCGGTTGACGACCGGCCCACGGGGCGAGCATGAAGCTGAACGCCAGGCCGAGGCTTACGGACAGGCCGAAGTTGCTCACCGCAGGCGTGCTGGAAACCGCCAGCAGGCCGAACGACAGCCAGGTGGTGACGGCGGCGAGCAGGGTGCCGAGCAGGCTGACCGCCGCGCCGCCGACCTGCTCACGCATCAGGATCGCGTAATCGACGCTGATGGCTGTGACCAGGAGCAGCCCGAACAGGCTGAACAAGGTCAGCGGCTGACCCAGCCAGCCGAGGCTTGCCAGGCTGCACAGTGCCGCCAACAGTGGCAGGGCGACGATCCGCAGGGCGCCACTGAGACCGAAGGGCAGAATCAACAGCAACACGATCAGGCCACAGGACAACAGCTTGAGCTCCGCAGCGCTGATTTGGGTGGCGGCGAACACGTTGTTCAGATCGCCGAGACGGTCCACCAGTTGCACGCCCTCAAGGTCCAGCGCCTGTACGCGTAACAATGCCGGGTTGTTCAAGCCCTGCAGGCTGACCATGCCGGCCACGCCATCAGGTGTAGCCCCCAGCCACAGCCCGCGCCACGGTTCGCCCAAAGGACCGGCCAACGCCATGTCGATGTCCTCAGTCGGTAGTGCCTGCAAGCGTGCCAGCTCTGCTTGCAGCGCACTGGCCGGTACGCCCAGCTCAATCAGCGGCTGCCAATACAACGGCAGTTTGCCCAGAGCATCGCGCACGCGGCGTTGCTCTTCGGGCGGACTGAGCAATTGGTTAAGCGCCAAGTAGCCCTGCAACTTGTCGAGGCTGATCAGTTGGTCCAGCCGCTGGCTCAGCTTGGTCTGCCGTTCGAGCAATTGCTGCTGATCGGCGGCGCGCACAAGGAAGAACTGACTGGTTGGCTGATAGCCGGTGATACGGGCAATGGTTTGGGCTTCGGCCAGCAATTGCGGCGGCGCGCTGATCCATTGGCGGATGTCGTTTTTGCTGGTCAGTTGCCACAGCCCGGCGGCACAGAATGTGAGCAGCAGCCCCAGCAACACGGGCGTGCCGATGCGGCCGAGCAGGGCTTCACGCATGCTCAACAAGCACTCAGCGATACGCAGCGGCCAGGTGGCCGGACGCAGCTCCATGTTGTTGAGCATCGCTGGCAGCAGGCACACCGCAGTCAAATAGGCGCCGACCAGCCCGGCAGCGGAGAACACCGCAATTTGGGTCAGGGCCGGGAAAGGCGTCCAGGCCAAGGCCAGATAGCCGATGCAACTGGTGGCCAGACTCAGGCTCAAGCCCGAGAGTGTCAGGCGCAAGGCTGGCCAACTGCGCCAGGACTTCATGCTCCAGCTTTTCGACAGGTAATGCAGCGGGTAATCCACCGCGACCCCGATCAGGCTGGAACCCAGCACCAGGGTCATCACGTGCATGTGGCCGAACAGCGCCACGCAGGCCACCGCGCCGAATAACATGCCCACCACCACTGGCACGAATGCCAGCAGTACGCGCCAGCGCCGAAACGCCAGCAGCAGCAGCAACAAAATACCCAGCGTGGCGCCGCCGCCGACCCAGGTGATTTCCCGGGAGGCTTGGCGTTGGCCCTCGGCGGCGTATAGCAAACCGCTGGCGGCGAGCAATTGCGCGTCAGCCTGGCGGGCTTGTTCGCGCGCGGCACTGAGCAGGTCGGCGACCTGCAGGGGCAAGTGCATGTCGAATGCATTGCCTCGGGTTCGTGCGCGCAGCAACACCCAGCTTTTACCGTCGGCGTTGGCGATCAACGCGCCACTGCCGAGATCCAGCTGCACGGAACCATGCTGCGGCTGGCTGTTTTGGATACGCCCGGTCAGGCCGAGCCAGTCATCCTGGCTGGGCACCAGACTGAAGCCGGTGAAGGGGTCGAACAGACTCTGTACGCGTTGCTGAATGAACGCTTGCGGTTGCTCGATCAACTCGCTGCGGTCGGCGGGCGACAACATCGCCAGTCGCCCCTGGAGCAATTGCTGGCGCAGCCCCGGGATGTCGGTTTGCAGGTTCCATTGAACCTTCTCGAACAACCCGCTGGCCTGCCATTTTTCGCCCAGCTGTTGGGCCAGATCGATGGCGTGCTGGCGATCCGCGTGGCCAACCAGCACCAGCATCTCGCGGTTGAGGGGTTCTTGCATGCGTTCTTCGGCGCGCAGTTCCAGGGCATCCGGGGTTGAGCCGGGCACCAGCTCCATCAAGTTCGCCGACAGTGGAGGACCGTTGCGCCATTGCCAGCCAGCCAGGGCCAGCATGGCCAGCAAGAGTACCAGGAACAGGCGCGGCATCCAGCGTTCAAACGACTGGCGTCTAGTCAACAAAGTCATGGTGCTCCGCATCGCTCAAGGTGCCAGCGGCGCTGCTGTTGATCATGCGTAGCAGGGTGCTGTCACCCTGAGTTTCAAGCAGTTCGATACGCTGAACCAGTTCGCCGCCGTCAATATTGATTTGTTTGAACACCTGTTGCAGCAGCAACGAGCGCGGGGTCAGGGTCAGTTGCCACGCCTGTGCATCGCCTTTAAGTTGCAGGTCGAAATCGCGTTGCAGGCCACTGCTGTCGCCTTGCAGTACGGCGAGGAACAGCCGGTTTTGCTCGGCGCCTGCGCTCTTGTTCGGCAGCAATTGCCAACCATTGGCATCGCGGCGGGCGATCCCGACGGTACTGATTCGATAATCCTGTTTCAGCGGTGTCGCCAGCAGCCAGAGCAGGCCATAGTCCTTGGCGAGGACGAATTTACCCTTGCTGGTCAACGGCTGGGGCAGGGCGCGCAGGTGTTTTTCCTGAATGAAATCGCCATGAATCACTGAGGGTTTCCCCAGTTGCGTGCTCAGTTGTTGCAGGTCAAAGGCGTTGGCCAGCGATGACAGACCAAGCAGCGCAACGGCGAACAACAGGTGGTAAAGGCGGTTCATGGCAGCGCTCTCTGTACCGCATCGGTGAACACTTTGGGCGATGCCAGTTGCATGTCGTGGCTGGTAATCTCCACGGCCACTTGAATCGTGGTGGCGCGGGTCATGCGCTCGCCCGTGACGGCGTCGCTGATCAGGTAGTTGATCTTCAAGCGGTTCTCCCACTCCACCAGACTGGCGCGAACGTTAAGCTTCTGGCCGAAAACTGCGCCGCGTATATAACGTAATTGCAGGTCAATGACCGGCCAGGCGTAGCCGGAATCGAGCATCTGCTGGTAGTTGTGGTCCAGTTGGTCGAGCAGCGCACAGCGGGCGACTTCCAGGTACTTGATGTAATGGCCGTGCCAGACCACGTTCATCATGTCGATGTCGAAAAATGGCACCTGGATTTCGGTGTCAGTGTGGATCAGGCCCTTACTGCGCATGCAGCCTCCAGTGGCGGTCGGCGATCCGCTGCATGCACAGCCGCAGTTCGCCATCCAGCGCACGGTCTTCGATCACGGGCGGGAAGTCTTTACTCAGCTGCTCGTGCATGGCTGCCAGCGCGGGCGGCAGGGGCCGAGCATCGTCAGCCTGACTGCGCAGCCAGACACCTTGGTTGGCCGCGAGCAAGGTGGCGGCGGCTACTTGCTCGGTCAGCTCCAGTACGCGGATCGCATCACGGGCGGCGATGGTGCCCATGCTGACCTTGTCCTGGTTATGGCATTCGGTGGAACGCGAGAACACGCTGGCCGGCATGGTGTTTTTCAAGGCTTCGGCTGTCCAGGCACTGGTGCCGATCTGCACTGCCTTGAACCCGTGGTTGAGCATTGCCCGCTCAGCGCTGGCGCCTGACAGGTTGCTTGGCAGGCCGTGGCTGTAACGCACGTCCACCAGCAATGCCAGTTGCCGATCCAGCAGGTCGGCGACGTTGGCTACCAGGGTCTTGAGGCTGTCCATGGCGAACGCGATGTGGCCGCCATAGAAGTGGCCGCCATGCAGTACGCGTTCGGCTTCAGCGTCGATGATCGGGTTGTCGTTGGCGCTGTTCAGCTCGATTTCGATGAATGAACGCAGCCAGTTCAGGCTGTCGGCCAACACGCCCAGGACATGGGGGGCGCAACGCAGCGAATAGCGATCTTGCAAGCGGTGCAAGGGCGCGGTCGGTGCATCGATGGCCAGGTCCTGGCGCAACCAGGCGGCGACTTGCATCTGCCCTGGGTGTGGCTTGGTGGCAAACAGGCGTTCATCGAAATGCTCGGGATTGCCCTGCAAGGCCACCACGTTCATGGCGGTGATGCGGGTCGCCAGTTGCAGCAGGTAATCGGCGCGGGCGAAGGCGAGGCAGGCGATGCCGGTCATGACTGCGGTGCCGTTCATCAAGGCCAGCGCTTCTTTCGGGCGCAGGACCAACGGCTCCCAGCCCAACTCGCGGTGCACGTCAGCGGCCGCGCGGCGCTCGCCACGGAACATCACTTCGCGCTCACCGGACAAGGTCGCGGCCACGTAAGACAGCGGCGTCAGGTCACCGCTGGCGCCCACTGAGCCTTCTTCCGGGATCTGCGGCAGGATGTCTTGGTCGATAAAGGCCTGAAGGCGCTCCAGCAACTCCACGCGCACCCCGGAAACGCCCATGCACAGCGACTGCAACCGCGCAGCGAGTACCGCACGGGTCGCTTGTGCGTCGAGCATTTTACCGAGACCGCAGCCGTGGAACGTGTACAAGTGACGTGGCAGCGCTTCGACGTGCTGCAACGGCACCGCGACGACACAAGAGTCGCCATAACCGGTGGTTACGCCATAGATCACGCCTTCCTTGTCCAACAGGGAATCAAGAAATTGCGCGCCTTTGGCGATGCGCAGGCGAAATGCGCTGTCGTTTTGCAGCTGCGTCGGCACTTGGCGATTGGCCAGGAGCAGCACCTCTTCAATACGCAACGGCCGTTCGCCGAAGGTTACCGGTTCAAGCGCTTGGATCGTCATCGGTCTTCCAGAATGAGTAGAAGTTGAACCACTGATGTGGTGCCTCAAGGCAATAATGGGCGAGGCGTGCGGCGTAGCGCTGGACATGTCCGGCGACCACCTGCTCGCGATTACTGCGCCGCCATTTAATGCGCTCGGCGAAAGGTTCGAGAATGACGCGATAACCGCTGGCGCCCTTCAGGCAGAAAATCAGATTGATCGGGCATTGCAGCAAGCCCGCCAACAGCCATGGGCCCTGCGGGAATGCGGCGGGGTGGCCAAGGAAATCCACCCGTACATTGCGCCCGCCATGCAGGGGGACGCGGTCGCCAGCAATGGCCAGCCATTCACCGTTATCCAGGCGTTGGCTCAATTGCAGCATGATCATCGGGTTCAGCTCGCTGACCTGAATCAGGCGCAGATTAGTGGCCCCCGCTTCACCCAACAGGCGATTGAAGCGTTCGGCGTGCTTGGTGTGCACCAGCACGTTCATGGTGACCCGTTCACCCAGTTCGGCCAGCGCGCGGCAGACTTCGAGATTGCCCAGATGGGTGCCGACCAGCATTTGCCCGCGCCCACTGCGCAACTGGTTGCGCAGCAAGTCGTGATCGACAATCGTGATCTGGTCCAGCGTGAGCTTGCCGTTCCATACGTCGAGCTTGTCCAGCAGTGCATCGGCGAAGGCCATGAACTGCTTGAACACGCTCCGCCGGGTGGGGCGTAGCGCCGATTGTCTGCTCCAGCTGGCCAGGTACTGCTGGTATTGCCAGGCATTCTGTCGGGCGCCAGGGCCAAATACGAAGAAGTACAGGACGATGCCGTACAGCACGGGAGTCAGCAGGCGTCGCCCGAAATGACGCACGCCCCAGGCCATCAGTTTCATCAGCAGAAAGCTGCCACGCTCCTGATGAGCGGCCCAATGTTTTTTGGCTTCGTTCGTCGGCTCACTCATGTCGCCACCGACGCCACAGGATCAGCGGCATACGCACCAACATGCCGAAGAACAGTTTGGTGTGCATTTTCGTGATCAGTACGTTGTCGCGGAACAGCCGGAAGTGCGACACCCCGTCCAGCGGGTAATGAACACGGGTCGGCAGCCAGCGCATTGGCTGATTGCGCCAGGACAGGCGCACTAGGATGTCCGAGTCGAAGTCCATCCGCGTGCCCACCTGCACCGAGTCGATCAGCTTGATAGTCGGTGCCAGGGGGTAGAGCCGGAAGCCACACATCGAATCGCGAATCTGAAACGACAGGGTGTTGACCCAGACCCAGAAGTGGGTCAGGTAGCGTGCATACAGGCGAACCTTGGGCACGCTGGCGTCGTACTGCGGATAGCCGCAAATCACCGCCAGGGGAGCACGGCGCGAGGCGTCGAGAAACAGTGATACGTCGTTCAGGTCATGTTGACCGTCGGCATCCACTTGCAGTGCATGACTGAAACCCAGGCGCGCAGCTTCGCGGAAACCGGTCATCACCGCGCCACCTTTGCCTTGGTTGATCGGCAGGCGCACCAGATAGACGTTCTCTTCTCCGGCCAGCGCTTGCAGCACCGCCGCGCAACTCGGGCTGCTGCCGTCGTCGACCAGCACACAGGGTAGGCCTGCCTTCAGCAGTTCATGCACGACGGCGGACACCGTCCGTTCGTGGTCATAGACCGGGATCACCGCGCAAGGGCTATGCATGCTCAGCCTCCAGCACGATACGGCCACTGGAGCAGGCAGCTTCTGTGTTGCGGTAGGAGAAATACAGTTTGCTGCGCTCGGCATCGAAACGCAGGGTCAGCGCAACCTGATCGCCGGGGCGCACCAGTTGCTGGAACTTCAACACTTCCATGCCTGCAAATCGCGGTGGCAGATCCAGCAGGCGCCGGCCCAGACTCAGCGCCCAATCGACCTGCACCACGCCCGGCAGTACCGGGGTTTGCGGGAAGTGTCCGCTGAAATAAGCCAGGTCCGCGGGAATGATCAAGTCAAGGTGCCACTCGCCGCCTACTTGCTGCTGGCTGAGCAGTTCCGGCTCTTTGGGACGCGCAGCAAGCAACAGGACTTCGACCTCGGCCTGTGGCAGTTTGCCTTGGGCGTTGAGCGGTAGCTGGCGCAGCAGTCGCCAGCGCCTCGGTAGGGAGATGGCCTCGCAATACGGGCGCAAATGGCGGCGCAGTTGCTCGGTCAGCGTACGTCGGCCTTGATTGCGCAAGGCATGCAGACCGCTTTCGCTGAGAACCACCAACGCGCCGAGGGACGCCCGGTTCTCTTGAACCACGCCCAGACGCACCTCGCTGACCCACTCATGTGCCGCCAGCGCGTGTTCCAGTTGCGGCAGGGAAATACGCTTTTCTTCAAGCTTGACGATGCGGTCCAGCCGGCCGAGCAATTCAAAACGTCCGTCAGCGCTGAAGCGCGCGGCGTCGGCCGTGTGTTCGACATGGCCAACAGGCAAGTAAGGGGACTCGATCAGCAGGGCGCCGTCGCTGTCCTGGCTCAGTTGCACTCCTTCAAAACCCTGCCACAGGCTGTCGCCCTGACGCCAGGCGATGCCGCCGGTTTCCGAACTGCCGAGGATTTCGGTTGGCCATTGGCCCAAACGCTGCTGCAAGCTGCGCGCGGCTTCGGCGGGCAGCGCACCGCCCGAAGAGAATACGCGGCGCACGCTGCTCAAGGCCGGCCAATCGAGGTTGTCGCCCATGCGCTTGAGCAGTGCCGGACTGGCGACCCAGGCGAATGTCGGATGTTCGCGACTGGTTCGCTGTAAATCTTCGGGGAATGGCAGCTGCTTGCGCACAAAACTGCGTCCGGCACACAGCGGCCACAGCACCCGGAACAGCAAGCCGTAAATATGCTGGGTGGCAACGCTGCCGATGATGCAGGACGTGCCGAGGTCGGCGCCCCACAGCGCTTCCAGTGCTTTGACTTCATTGGCCAACTGGCGCAGACGCTTTTCGATCAGCTTCGGTTCGCCACTGGAGCCTGACGTGCACAGGCTCAGGCGACAAGTGTCGAGGTCCAGCGCGGCGGGCGACAGCGGCGCGGCGTGTAATTCATCCAGGTGTGTGTCGCCCACCTGATCGCTGAGCCACAGGTCGACGTCGTTCGACCAGCGCTCGCGGGTTTGTGCTTGCAGGTCTGCGGGCAATAACACGCTGACACCGGCACGCCATGCGCCGAACAAGGCCACGGCCAGCTGACCGGCGTCTTCCAGATGCAGCGCAAGGCGCTTGACGTCTCGGGCCTGGAGACCGGCGGCAACACTCAGGGCCTGCTCGCAGAAACGGGCGTGGTCCAGGGCGGGGGCCATCGTCAGTTCGCGGGCAGGCAAAGCCTCGAGCAACAGGTGCTCAAGTGGTATCCAATTCATGCGCGACCTCTTACACGTTGACGCAACAGCCATTCACCGGCAAACAGCAGGCCCATCAGGCCATAAGCGATCAAGCCGTTGTACAGCGTCCACCAACTCAATGGCGCCCACAGGGTCAACGCCGCTGCGAGCAGGCCATTACACAGAAAAAACAGGCTCCAGACCTGGGTCACCTGTCGGGTGTAGCGGATCGCGATCACGGGCAAGTCAGGCTCGCTCAGGCGTGCCAATCGCTCGATGACGGGTGGGCCATAGATCAGGCTGAGGCCGAACAGACTCAACATGAATCCGCTGACGAGCACCGGGTACCAGCGCAGTAATAACGGGCTATTGAACAGCCCCAGCAGCAGGCAAAAACCCAGGGCGACAACGGCCGTCAACACGCTGCCAGGACGGCGTTTTCCCGTCAGCGCCCGCGCCAGCCATAGCCCTCCGAGCAGCAAGGCAAACTGCCAAGGGGCGAAATGTTCAATGCCGAAATACACCGCAAAGGGGTAAAGCACGCCAGCCAACAGCAGGCCAAGGGCGATCAGCCGACTCATGCGGTCGGATTGACCAGGCGGTAAACCGCCTCGACCACATCGTTGACGGTGCGTACGGCTTTGAAGTCTTCAGCGGCGATTTTCTTCCCGGTCTTGCGTTTGATGTGGTCGATCAGGTCCACGGCATCAATGCTGTCAATTTCCAGGTCCTGGTACAGGTTGGCTTGCAGGTTGACTCGCTCAGGCTCAAGTTCGAACAGCTCAACCAGCGCACTGCGCAGGGTGTCGAAGATGTCTTCACGGGTTTGCATTGTTATTCCTCAGGCCGCTTGTCTGGCGCTGACGAACGCCGCAAGGCTGTCCACGCTGGTGAAGTGATTACGGGTATCTTTGGCGTCGGCGTCGATCTTGATGCCGTAACGTTTCTGAATCGCCAGGCCCAGCTCCAGGGCGTCTACCGAATCCAGGCCAAGGCCTTCGCCGAACAGGATCTGATCGTTGCCGATGTCATGGGTGCTGATGTCTTCGAGGCCCAGGGCGTCGATAATCAGCTGTTTAATTTCCAGGTGCAGATCGCTCATCTTTGGCGAGCTCCTTGATGAAGTACTGATGCAGATAATCGTTGAGCTTGCGCGAGGCTATGGGTGCCGGGCCAAGCACAGCAAAGGCTTGTGGATCTATATCGGCCCCAACGCGCAAACTGAAGTGCGCCCGGCGCTTTGGGATGCGATACCAGGGCTGGGCTTTAGTCAGGGTGCTGGGATTGACTTGGATCGTCACCGGGGTAATGAGTTTCGCACCTCGCAGTGCGATTGAGGCTCCGCCACGATGAAAGGCAGGCACCTGCCCCGGCGTGGTGCGCGTGCCTTCCGGGAAAATAATCAGTGTCTGCCCGCTGCGTAGAGCGTCTGCGGCAGCATCGAGCATCTCCATGCTGCCATCATTGCTGATGTAATCGGCGGAACGCACCGGCCCCCGGGTAAAGGGGTTCTGCCACAAACTCTGTTTGACCACGCAATTGGCATTGCGCACCAACCCGATCAGAAATACCACGTCGATCAGCGACGGATGGTTGGCAATGATCATCTGGCCCGGGCGGCCGAGTTTTTCCGCGCCCTGGACGTCATAGGTCAGCACGCCGGTGCGTGCCATAAATCGGATGAACCGCCAGAGCAGCCAACTGATCGTGCGTCGGGCGCGGGACCGATGGCGTTGCGCATCGCCGGGCAGGCAGCTCAACAAAGGGAAAAACACCAATCGCAGGCACAGGCCGACCACCCCGAAAAGGGCAAAGCTCAGGGCGGTAGCCAGCAGGCGCCAATAATAGGCGTCGCGGCGCTTGCTCAGCGGGTCCGTTGCCAGGTCCACAATCGGTTTTTCCATGAATGTTGGCAGGTGGTCTGCTCGCTCGTTAACGTGCGCAACAGGTTGAGGGCGTGAGGCCACTCTGTATGGGACATGTTTTCGCTGCCGGTGCTCAGGCACAACTGCCAGTCGGTGCCAGGGGTCAGCAGCAGCCCTACCGCGTAGGGAAAGGGCACGTCCTCGATCCAGTCGGCATAAGCTGCAGGTGGCTGGTCTTCCGTGACGATCAGCAGCACGGCTGGCGAGCCCTCGGCCAGCAGGGCAACGGCTTCAATAATACCGTGTTCCAGGCCGTCACCCGCTGCAGCCAGCGCCGTCATCTCACTGGTTTCACCGCGCATGATCGACCACAGGCCAATCACGGCATTGTGCACTGAGAGGCTGAACTGGGTGGGCGACAGCGGCTGATTGGCGGCCAGATCGGAGAGGATGTCGAGGGTCCGAGGGGTTTCGCCATGGCGCGAGACGAACACCAGCGGAAGCTGTTCAAGACCTTCAGCCAATGGCCAGCCAACGCTGAAAGCCATCCGCGCCAGGCGACTCAAGCGTCTGCGCTGCATAGCGGGCAAAAACGAGACGTCGGGCGCCATATCCCCACTGTCTAAAAGGGAAGGGCTCAGGCTCCATTGCTGCCAGTCCTCGACCGTTTCCAGGCCGGGGGCCCAGGCGCGCCATTGTGCGATGTTGAACGTGATCACGAGTTTTCTTCCCGCCCCTGCGGGCATGCCTTTCGCTGCGGTTTTCCGAGACAACACCCATTTGAGCACGGTTCGCCGAAACGGCACCCATTCGGGTGAGGCGCTTTAGCCGAGAGGCGCGCATTATCCCGATGGGGCTGATGAGTAGCAAATGCTGTTACGAATAGTTTATTTAGACAAATAGTTCCTTCGTTATGCATTTTTAATTTCGACTTCGCTGTGTAGGAAAATCGCTATTAATTATGTAAGCCTAAGTCCGTTATCGGCGTCTTTTCAGATGAAGCGCTCGCCCTTGTCACCCGCTTTGCTTAGACTCGGGCCCATTCATCAAGGCCATTTACAGAACCAAGGAGGTCTATTCATGCGGCGCGTGGTGTTCAATCAGAAAGGCGGAGTGGGTAAGTCCAGTATCGCCTGCAACCTGGCGGCAGTCAGCGCTCACGAAGGGTATCGGACGCTTTTGATCGATCTTGATGCCCAGGCCAACTCGACGCAGTACCTCACCGGTTTGACCGGCGACGATATTCCGATGGGCATCGCCGATTTCTTCAAGCAAACCCTGTCGTCAGGTCCGTTTGCCAAGAAGAATAAGGTCGATATCTATGAAACGCCCTTCGACAACCTGCACGTGGTAACCGCCACGGCAGAGCTGGCCGACTTGCAGCCCAAGCTTGAGGCCAAACACAAGATCAACAAGTTGCGAAAACTTCTTGATGAACTGGACGAGGATTACGACCGGATTTATCTGGATACACCGCCTGCGCTGAATTTTTACGCGGTTTCGGCGCTGATCGCTGCCGACAGGGTATTGATCCCTTTTGACTGCGATAGTTTTTCGCGTCAGGCGCTGTATGGCCTGCTCAAGGAAATCGAAGAGCTGAAGGAAGATCATAACGAGGGCCTGGAAGTGGAAGGCATTATCGTCAACCAATTCCAGTCCCGCGCCAGTCTGCCGCAGCAAATCCTCGATGAGCTGATCGCTGAAGGTTTGCCGGTGTTGCCGGTTTACCTCAACAGTTCGGTGAAAATGCGCGAGTCGCATCAGGCCAACATTCCGTTGATCCATCTCGAGCCACGGCACAAGTTGACCCAGCAGTTCGTTGATCTGCACGACCTGCTTGAATCGGGAGCTCAGCGCTGACACCTACCGCACTGGAGGGTTGTCGCAGAGGTGAAAACAACTTCTCGCGCAATGAGCCGTCGTGGATGGCGCGGGACCATTGTTCGGCGGCCATCCGCGCGGCTTCGGCGAGGTCTGCCGGGATGGGAATCGTCGCCTCCATATCGGCCTGAATGCTGTCTTGTGTCGCCAACAATCGATGGCTGCCCAGCATGCAGCCGCACTGCACCCACTGGCCGTGGGTTGCCACCGCGACATACTCGTCAACGTAAGTTGGATTGCCTTGGGCGATGTAACCGACGCTATCGCACGCCGGGCACCACACGGGGTCGCCCATCCTCGCCAGTTTGCGCAGCAACACGATTGCCTTGGCGGAAGCCGCTATGACAAAACCGTCCGTGGTAGTGAGATCACCTTCCCTGATGACAAATGTCATAGATAGTCCTTACCCATCGCTCAAGTAGAGTAAGGAAGGCTAGTAGTAAAGCGCGGCAGCAGGTGCCGGAAAACCCTGTTTCGGAATCGGCCTACAGAAAAGTCAGCACCTGTGCCGCTGCTGAAAAACGTCTAAATCCCTTGGCTTTTCAACCAGGCCAGTAGCTGCGGCAAAGGGAAGGCGCCACTTTGACGCGCGACTTCCTGGCCATTCTTGAACAGGATCAAGCTGGGGATCGAACGAATGCCTAGCTGAGCCGACAGCTGTTGGTTGGCCTCACTGTCCAGCTTGGCGAGCCGGCAGCGCCCTGACAGCTGACTGGCCGCCTGTTCGAAGACGGGAGCAAAAGACTTGCACGGGCCGCACCACGCCGCCCACACGTCCACCAACAGCGGCAGATCGCCTTTGATCTGGCTGGCGTAGTCGCCCTGAGTCAGTTCGAAAGGCTTGCTCAGCACTACCTGCGCCTTGCAGCGCCCACATTTAGGCTGATCGCCAAGGCGGTCGGCCGGGATGCGATTGAGCCCGTTGCAGTGCGGGCAGGGGATCAGGAGTGGGTCTGGCATGGGAGGCTCCGTTGGCAGTGTGTGCATTTGAGATAAATGGTGATGCTGGCGTCGAGAATCAAGTCGGCTTTTATTAGAAAAGATCCAAGTGATTAAACTATAGGCGGTGAGTTTCCGGAAATCTGTAGGGATGACCGGGGGCGCGCAGTCTTGAGTGCGAATAAGCAGTCGATCGTAGGCAAGCCTGCTCCTACAGGCCTAGGTACTTGTCCCTGTGGGATAGTCAACTACCCGTTCAGGGAGTGGTGCTCGGCAATCGAGCTCGATAGTCTCTGGCAACAGCAATCAATCTGTTGTTTTTCTTGAATAAGCGTCTATGTATAAGTGTCGAGGTCCCGTATCGCCCCCTATTAATAAATAAGCAGTGTTCGGTTTTCAATATAAAAACAATACCCTCGACTCAAGTTGGACTATCACAATGCACATTATCAATCCCATCGTTTTCTCGGTAATGCTGGCGGCTGTCACTGTTTCCTCGGCAGCGCAGGCCGGGCCGGCGGTCAGTGTTACTTTTAAAAATAACGGCACAGCGGCGGCGATCTACAGTGCCGTGGGCAAAAATGGGGCCGGCACCAAGGCGAATGCTTCGCCCACCCCAGGCGATAAGGTAGAGAAGGGAAGTTTCGACAGTTATAAAGTGCAAAGCAATCTTTCGCCGGATGTGAATTATGCCGTTGTGCATTACCAGATAGGCTCCAAGGCTTGTCAGTTCACAACGACGTATCTCAAGTCGCGTGTGCGCGGCGTGGAACTGCCGAAATGGAATAAAAATGCAGTCGCCAGTGGGGGCGCTCGGTGTGACGTAAAGATCACATCCGTTGATTTTGCTACTCACGCATGGGCTGTTGAATTTGCAATGAAATAACACGTCGGTTATCAGGTTTACAGGACGTGCTCTGCAGGTATATCTGCGTGCAGAGCAGAGTCTTGTAAGGCGTGTTTTTATCGATTAACAGGGGTGGTACATGATTAGTAATATACAGGCTTCGCCGGTAAGTTCATCCAGTACGGTAATACTCACCCAGCCTATATCAATGAGTGACAGCACGCCGGCCCAGTCTGCAATCGCTTCAACCGACACGGTGAAGGTATCAACGCTGTCTCGCCAGTTGAGTGACAGCGCGGCGCGAGCGGAGGTGCGTGATAAAAATACGAGCCGTGGCGAGCTCGGTGATATGGCTCGAAAGTTGAAAGATGATTTTTTAGGCGATAGCTACAATGCGCAAAGAGTCAGGCATGACGCGGAAAAGCCTGAAACTGACGATCCTGATTTATTAGCGAGGGCTCGGCACGCTACGGCGTATGTGAACCTTGCCAGCACGGGCGATAGGAGTACCAAGAGTCCGTTTGCTGACCTGACAACCGAGCAACTCGCCCTCATCATTTACGATGACAGCGGTTCGTATACTGTGAATGAGAGGCGAGCTGCTGCATATGACGCTAATGATATAGAACAAAAATGGCGAGTCGAGGTGATTGCCCAATCAAGGCAAGAAAGTGAGGGTAACGTCAACACACCTAAGTTCTATGCTGAAGTGCTGTCCCACTACAAATCATTACCCCCTATCGAGCAGGCTCAATACCCGGGCGATTATGAGACCCGCCTGCTGGGCAGGATCAGCGAGGGCGGGGGTGTTCAAAACACCGAGGACGACCGTCTCCTCACCCTGTTCGAAGTCCTGGCAAATATACAACTGCCTGAAAAAGAGTCTGGCCCCACCGTCCCTGGCCTCAGGATGAACAGCTTATCTCCAGATGTTTCCCCCACTCCGGCGGCCGTTCTGCGTAGTTAGCCATGCCGGGCTGTTCTTCGAAGGGGTTGCTCAGCACGGTGTGCAGGCGGCGCACTTCTTCATAGTTGCCGTCTTCGGCGGCGTCGATGGCTTTTTGTGCCAGATAGTTGCGCAGGATATAGAGCGGGTTGACCGCGTGCATGCGTGCTTGGCGTTGTTGCTCGGTGCCATTGTCTTCACGGGCGATCCGGGCTTGGTAGTCAGTGGCCCAGACATCGAAGCCTTTGATGTCGACAAAGTCATCGCGTAGGCGGGTGGAGGCCAGGGCGGCGGGCTCATCACCCAGTCGACGGAAGAACAGGGTGTAGTCGACGCCGCTGTTCTGCATCAGTTTGAGCAGGCGTTCGATCAGTTGGGTATCGCCGTCTTCGGCGCGGGTCAGGCCCAGTCTGCTGCGCATCAGGTCCAGGTAATGAGCCTGGTACAACGGCAGGAACAGACCGAGGGCTTCACGCAGGGCTTCGACACTGATGAACGGTGTCAGGGCTTGAGCGAGGGCGCTGAGGTTCCATTGGCCGATGGGCACCTGATTGCTGAAGGAGTAACGACCTTCGTGATCGGAGTGGTTGCAGATGAAGTTCTGGTCGAAATCATCGAGAAAGGCGAACGGGCCGAAGTCGAAAGTGATGCCCAGGATCGACATGTTGTCGGTGTTCATGACGCCATGGCAGAAACCGTAGGCTTGCCACTTGGCAATCAACTCGGCATTGCGCTCGACGATTGTCCGGAACATCGCCAGGTACGGCTCAGGCTGTTCCAGGCAGTCGGGAAAATGCATCGCCAGCACGTGCTCGCCCAGCTCTTTCAGGCGTTCCGGCTGCTTGGTGTAGAAGAAATACTCGAAACTGCCGAAGCGGATATGGCTCGGCGCCAGGCGCAGGACCATGGCTGCACGTTCTTGCTTCTCCCGCCACACGGGTGTGCTTGAGCCGATCACGCACGCGGCTCGACTGCTGGGGATGCCCAGTGCGTGCAAAGCTTCAGAGGCCAGAAACTCTCGGATCGATGAGCGCAATACCGCCCGGCCATCGCCCATGCGTGAATAAGGGGTCTGCCCGGCGCCCTTGAGGTGCAAGTCCCAATGTTCGCCAGCGTCGTTGTAAACCTCGCCCAACAACAGGCCGCGACCATCGCCCAGCCGTGGGTTGTAGGAGCCGAATTGGTGACCTGAATACACCATGGCCCTCGCATCGGCGTCGGCCCAGAGTTTGTGCCCACTGAAGATTTCGGCGAAGACCGGCAGTTCGGCCTGTGCCGGATCGAGATCGAGCAACGCCATGGCGGCAGCACTTGCCACCACCAGACGCGGATCAGCGATGGGCTCGGGCAGGACCGAAGTGGAGAACGCATCCCCCAGGCGGGCGAAGCGGTTGTCGAAGGTCAGTTCGTCGAGGGCTTTCAAGGGCCACCTCCAGCAGAATGTCCGACCATTCTGCTGGGATTAAGCGTATCAGTCGAGTCTGATGTCCGGTGGCTCGGGTGCGTCCTTGGCGGCAGGGGGCGCTGGCGGGACCGGTGCACTGGTTTTGTCTGCGGCTTCGATGGGCACCATCTTGTATTCCTGACCCTGCATGTTCTTGAGGTAGACCTCCACCTGGCGGAACGAGATGTTGATGTGGTGTGCCTTGAACTCGCGATTAATAAAGCGGTTGATCTCGTCGAGTACCGGGTTGCGGTCGCCGAGGTCACGCACGTGCATGCGCAGCTCGTGGTCGAGGGTGCTTTCGCCGAAGTTCAGGAAGTACACGATAGGCGGCGGGTCTTTGAGTACCCGCGGGTTTTCGTGGGCGGCCTTGAGCAGCAGGTTGCGCACCAACTCCAAGTCCGAGCCGTAATCGACCCCCAGTTTCAGGGTGACGCGGGTGATGGTGTCGGTCAGTGACCAGTTGATCAATTGCCCGGTGATGAAGGTCTTGTTCGGGACAATAATGTCCTTGCGGTCGAAGTCGGTGATGGTCGTGGCGCGGATACGGATCTTGCTGACCGTGCCTGACAGGTTGCCAATGGTGATGGTGTCGCCGATCCGCACCGGACGTTCGAACAGGATCATGATGCCGGAGATGAAGTTGGCGAAAATCTCCTGCATCCCGAAACCCAAACCTACCGACAGTGCCGCGACCAGCCATTGCAGTTTGTCCCAACTCACGCCCAGCGCCGACAGGGTGGAAACGAAACCGACCCCGGCAATCGCATACGACAGCAGGGTCGTCGTCGCGTAGGCGCTGCCCTGGGCCAGGCTCAGGCGTGACAGCACCAGCACTTCGAGCAGGCCTGGCAGGTTACCGGCCAGTACGACGGTGATGCAGATGATGATCAGTGCGCCAATCATGTCGCCGAGGCTGATTGGCACCATGCTCATGGTCGCGCCGGTGCCGCTGGTGTATTCGTAGAGGGTGATGTTGTCCAGATAGGAGAATACCGTGATCAGGTCGGACCAGACCCAATACAGCGCGCCGATAAAGCCGCCGAGCAGGGCTAGGCGAATCAAGCGCAAGGACTGTTCGTTGACCTGTTCGATATCCAGTGTCGGCTCTTCGATTACCGAGTCACCGTCACCGCTTTCCTTGGCCGCCTGACGTTTGCTCAGGGCGCGCTGGTAGGCCAGACGCCTTGCCGCTACGCCCAGGCCGCGGATGAAGGCGGCTTCGATGACCAGCCACAGCATCAGTAAGTACAGGGTGTTGATCAGTCGATCACTGAGTTTCAGCGCGGTGTAGTAGTAGCCGAAGCACACCGCGATGAACAAGGCTATTGGCAGGGCGGTGAAGATCACGCCGACCGCTTTGCGGAACAGCGACGCGCTCTCGCGAGTGGGGCTGCTGATCAGCAAACGGCTTAGCAGCCAGGTCATCATGGCGTAGCACGTCAGAACAACGGCAATCCCCAGGACGTCGTCGGCCAGCGCGGCAGGTTGATGTTCCGCCATCGCAACGACGGCGACCAACGCCAGCACCACCAGGCCCAGGCGGCGAATCCAGCCTCTGAGGAATTCAACCTGTGGTTTTTCCCAGCGGAAATGCAGTTGTGCGACGCCTCCCGGCGCGAGAATCCGGTAAGCGGTATAGAACACCAGCCAGGCCAGGGCGATTTGTAGCAAGGCCGAGCCCAGGTTGGCGTTTTGCCCGCGTGCGTCAATTTGCAAGGCATAGCCACACAACGCCAGGCCCAGCGCCACGGGCATGGCCAGCAAGATATTGATCAGGATCGCCAGCGGTGTCTGCCATTGGCTGTCGCGTTTGAAGTGGCCGATATCGGAGTGCAATTTGTTCAGCTTGCTGTAGAGCGCTTTGCGTTTCCATACCAGTGCGCCGATCAACAACAGCAGCGGCAGAAACAGCAGGGGTCTGCTTGTCAGCCCGTCTGCCAACTCGCTGACACTTGACGTCCATGGAAGGGTGGCGAGCTGTTTTGTCAGGCGCGGCTGGATGCCTTCTATCCATTCCAGGTCCAGCGGTTTGTTGCTGGGAATCCAGAACATCTGCTCGTCGAGGGTCGAACGCAGACTCAGCGCCGTGCTGGCCAGCTGTTTCTGACTGAGCTGCAGGGTAATGGACTCGTTGAGCAGCGCGCTCAGCTCACGGTTCAAACGTTCCAGCAGATCGCTGCGGGTGGTCGCAAGGTCAAGCAGGGTTTTGCGCAGCAGCGGCGTAACGTCTTCTGGCGGTTGGGTGGCGAGCAGCTTTTCGACATAAGCGCTTGGGCTGCTGATCAATTCCCGCTGTTGATTGACTTCGAATTGATACAGACGAATGTCAGCGATTTCGTCTGCCAAGCCGCTGTCGAGCGTCAGGTGCGGCAGTGCCTGTTTCTGTTTGTAGAGGATTTTGGACAGCAGCAGGCTGCCCTTGAGCACGCTGATCTGTTCATCCAGCGCCTGATCGCTTTGGGTCAGGCTATCCAGCTGTTGCTTGGTCTTGAGGTTTTGCTGGGTCAAGTCGTTGAGGCGGTCAGTGCCGCGCAACAGGTAATCCGAGAGTTTGAGATTGGCCGCGCTTTCAGTGGCCAGCAGGCTGCTGCTGCCCGCTTTTTGTGCTTCGATGGACAGTTGTGTGACGGTTTGTTGTGACTGGGCACGGCGCTTGTCGTTGATCAGGGTTTGCAGGTCTTGAATATCCTGCTCTTGCCGGCTGACGCGCTCGGTCAGCAGGTCATGCTGGCTGCTGCTCAGATCTTGCAGCAGGCTGTTGCCTGCCAGTTCCTGACGGCGCAATACCGTCAGGGCGTTGAGCGAGGCCAGTTCGGCATTGAGTTGGTTACGCTGGTCGGCGCTGAGTGGTTTGCCGCTGTCCTTGCCCGTTTTAAGGAGGTTGTTGATCTGCTGAATGCGCGTCTGATTGCTGCTGATCTCGGCCTGCGCCCGTTCCGGACGGGTCTGTGCGGTGATGGTCAGACTGTTAGCATCGTTCAGGCTTTTTTGCAGGTCGTTGAGCTGAGTGCTGCGCTCGGTGAGCATTTGCTCGAGTGGCGGCACGTCGAGGTTCGCGTAACGCTGGGTCGTCGGGACGGTTTTGCTGGCTTTGAGACGAGTCAGTTCGCGCTGGTTTTCCGCCGTCTGGCGCGGAGCCAGGCTCAGTTGCTGTTTGAGTTCGGTCAGACGCTTTTCAGCGTCTTCCTTGCTGGCGATCAGCGTCAGGGTTTGCTCAAGCACCTGTTGCAGGGCTTTTTGATCCGCATCAGCCAATTTGCGTTCGGCAATTTTATCCAGACTTTGCTGTACGGCGCTGCGGGTGGGCGGCTCGGCAGCCTGTGCCGGGATGGTAGAGAGGCAGAGCCCAAGAAGGGCGGCAACAAAAAAAGTGCGCAGGTTGAGCATAAGTACCGGTCGAACTGATCGAAGAGAGAGGGAGTTTAGAGGAACAACCCAGGACCTGGGCGGCTCCCTTCGGGAAATTTGACGCCGACTTTAAGGATCTTGTTCCCGTCCATCACCGCAACGGTCCAAATGGTACCGTTCCATTCGATCTGATCGCCGACCACAGGCTCGCCGCGATTCTTCTGAATGATGAATTGGCTAAGCGGCATCTCTGGATCCAGACCGTCGAGTTTCAAACCATACAATGCTGCGACAGGCCCGAGCTGAGCGTCTCCCTCGAGGACGAAGTCGCCGAAGAAACGCAAATCCAGACCGCGCTGCGGGGCCTGGCTGAACAGCTTGCCCAAGGCAGACAGGTCATGTTCATGGCCGATCACGCAAAGCAGATCACCGACTTCAAGGGTGGTACTACCCGACGGATGGAGCAGTTGCTGACCTCGAAACAGGGCCGCGATACGGGTGCCCTCGGGCATTTTCAGTTCACGCAGGGCGGCGCCGATGCACCATTTTTCAGCACCCAGGCGGTAAACGAACAGTTCCCACTCACTGGTGGCATGCACCTCCAGCGCGGCGCGTGAAATCGGTGCCGGTTCTGGCGGTACGGTGACTTTCAGCAGCTTGGCGACCCACGGCAGGCTGGTTCCCTGGACCAACAACGAGACAAGTACGATAAAAAACGCGAGGTTGAAATACAGCTGGGCGTGGGGCAGCCCGGCCATAAGCGGGAACACCGCGAGAATGATCGGCACCGCGCCGCGCAGACCGACCCAGGCGATAAATGCTTTTTCCCGGTCATGGAACGCCTTGAATGGCAGCAGGCCGACCAGCACCGACAGCGGCCGGGCAAACAGAATCATCCACAGTGCCAGACCCAGCGCGGGCAGGGCGATAGGCAGTAAATCATGCGGTGTGACCAGCAGGCCCAGCACCAGGAACATGCCGATCTGCGCCAGCCAGGCCATGCCGTCGAGCATGTGCAGAATGCCGTGGCGACTGCGGATCGGACGGTTGCCAAGCACCAGGCCACACAGGTACACCGCTAAAAAGCCGCTGCCGTGGATGGCGTTGGTCAGGGCAAACACCGCCAGCCCGCCGCTGATCACCAGAATGGGGTACAGGCCGTTTGCCAGATTGATCCGGTTGACCAGTTGCAGCATCAGCCAGCCGCCGCCCAGACCGATAATCCCGCCGATACCAAACTCACGAATCAGTTGCCCCAGCAGGCCCCAGTGCAGGCCGGTTTCGCCGCTGGCGAGCATGTCGATCAGGGTCACGGTCAGGAAAACCGCCATCGGGTCGTTACTGCCGGATTCGATTTCCAGGCTGGCGGTGACCCGTTCGTTCAGGCCTTTGCCGCCCAGCAGCGAGAAGACCGCCGCAGCATCGGTGGAGCCAACAATGGCGCCGATCAACAGGCCCTGAATCAAATTCAGATTAAACAACCATGCAGCCGCTACCCCGGTCAGCCCGGTGGTGATCAGTACACCGACCGTTGCCAATGACAGGGCCGGCCACAGCGCAACCCGGAAGCTGGCGACGCGTGTGCGCAAGCCGCCATCGAGCAAAATCACCGCCAGGGCGAGGTTGCCGACCAGATACGCCGTTGGGTAGTTGTCGAAAATGATCCCGCCGCCATCGACGCCCGCGGCCATGCCCACCGCGAGGATGATGACCAGAATCGGGATGCCCAGACGTGAAGAGAGGGAGCTGACCAGGATACTTGCACCCACCAGCAACGCGCCGATCAAGAACAGGCTGTTGATGGTTGTTGCATCCAAGGGCGGTACTCCAGAAAGCAAATTCAAAAGGCTGGGCGCGAACTGCCTATGCAGTCCGCGTGCCAAGCGATTCTAACCTGTTGAATTGGCTGGCTGTCAAAGCTTTGTCTGTTTGGGGCTTGGATCAGTCGGGATGATTTGCCTTATGACGTGCGCGACAGCGAGTCTGCCAGCCCGTTAAAACCAGGCGTCCTGCATTGACAGGCAGGTGTCATCCCGCGCTTCGAGAATCGCCAGCTCGTGATGGCAGCCCGGTATTTCCCACGTCAGGAAGTACCGGGCAGCTTGAAGCTTGCCTTTATAGAAGCTGACATCGGCTTCGTTGCCTTTTGCCAGGCCTTCTTCTGCGCGGATCGCCTGTTCCAGCCAGCGCCAGCCGATCACGGTATGGCCGAACGCCTTCAGGTACAGCGCCGAATTGGCCAGGCTGCTATTGACCTTGCCCTGCGCCAGGTCGGTCAACAGGCCGATGGTCACGGTTTGCAGGCGTGCCACCAATTGCTCCAGTGGTTGGCGCAGCGGGGTTAAACCTTCATGAGCCTGAGCACGTGCTGCGGTGTCGGCGATCAGGCGGATCAGTTGCTTGAGTCCGGCACCGCCGTTTTGCCCCAGTTTTCGCCCGAGCAGGTCCAGCGACTGAATGCCGTGAGTACCCTCATGAATCGGGTTCAAGCGGTTATCGCGGTAGTACTGTTCCACCGGGTATTCGCGGGTGTAGCCATGGCCGCCGAGAATCTGGATCGCCAGTTCGTTGGCCTTGAGGCAGAACTCGGAGGGCCAGGATTTGACGATAGGCGTCAGTAAGTCGAGTAACTCGTGGGCCTGCTTGCGGACCTCTTCGGTTTCCCCGGTGGTGGTGTCGTCAAATAGCCGCGCCGCATACAGACCGAGGTCGAAGGCGCCTTCGACGTAGGCTTTCTGCGTCAGCAACATGCGTTTGACGTCGGCATGCTGGATGATCGCAACCGGCGCGGTTTCCGGGTTTTTGCTGTCCGGCAGACGACCTTGCGGGCGTTCGCGGGCGTACTCCAGTGAGTACAGATACCCGGCGTAACCCAGCATCACGGCGCCCATGCCGACGCCGATCCGTGCTTCGTTCATCATCTGGAACATATAGCTCAAGCCTTGATGCGGCTTGCCCACCAGATAGCCGACACACTCGCCGTTATCACCAAAGTTCAGCGCCGTGGACGTGGTGCCGCGCCAGCCCATCTTGTGGAACAAACCGGCCAGCAGCACGTCGTTGCGTTTGCCCAGACTGCCATCATCGTTGACCAGGAACTTGGGCACGATAAACAGCGAGATGCCTTTTACCCCGGCTGGGGCGTCAGGCAGCTTGGCCAGGACCATGTGCACGATGTTTTCCGACAACGGATGATCGCCGCCAGAGATGAAAATCTTATTGCCGCGCAGGCGATAGCTGCCGTCCGCCGCAGGTTCGGCGCGGGTGCGAATATCCGACAGCGAGGAGCCGGCATGCGGTTCAGTCAGGGCCATGGTGCCGAAAAAGCGTCCGTCGATCATCGGCTGCAAAAAGCGCTGTTTCTGTTCTTCGCTGCCAAAGCTTTCGATCAGGTTGGCCGCACCCATGGTCAGGAACGGGTACGACGTCGACGCGGCATTGGCCGATTGAAAATGCGCAAAACAGGCTTGCGACAGCAGCGTAGGCAACTGCATACCGCCCGCCTCGAAGCTACGTGCGGCATTAAGAAAGCCCGCTGCAAGGAATGCATCCACCGCAGGCTTGACCTCCGGGATCAGGATCGCCTCGCCGTTTTCATAGCGCGGCTCGTTCTCGTCACCCTTGCGGTTGTGCGGGGCGAAATACTTTTCCGCAATGGTCCGCGCCGTACTAATCGCCGCATCGAAGGTCTCGCGATTGTGCTCGACGAAACGCTCGCGCTGGGTCAGGGCTTCGGCATCGAGCACTTCATACAGCTCGAAAGCCAGATTGCGGGAACTGAGCAGCGTCTCGGACATGGCGGCCTACCTTTTTTTGGAGTGCTCGGAGTCTAGGCGTTGGAGCAGGCTGCTGAATAGCAAGATTGATGCGGGTGATGGAGGGGTAAAACGTGGGGTAAGTCGAGTTAGATGACGTGCTGTTTCAAATTTGCCGGACGATTTTTTTGTGAAAAAAAGGGGAGCCTGAGCTCCCCTTTTGTACCCGCTGCGCTAACGATTAACCAATCGTCATCAAGCTGGCATTTCCTCCTGCTGCCGCAGTGTTCACGCTCAGGGCTCGCTCGATCACCAGGCGCTCCAGCGCGATGTTGGTTTCGCCGTGTGACAGGCCTTGAACCCCGACGATAGCGCCAGCGCGTTTGGCGACTTGCTGGCAGATCGCTCGCAGTTGGTCGGAGTCGCCGTGATGCAGGACTGCATCGATGACCACTTCGTCCTTGTTCCAGTCAGCGATCAACTGGATGCGTGCCTGTACTTCTTTAGGCAGGCGAGCGCGCAGTGGTTTGCTCACGTCGTTTTCCGGCACCACAGCGGTGCTACCGACGGCCAATACGGCGGCCAGCTGGATCAACAGGTCAGCTTCGATGTCCGCCAGACACAGCACATGCTCACGGGGCAGCAGGCTGTAGCTGTTGCGTTCGCCGGTCGGGCCGTTCAGCAAGCGGATGGTGCCGCTTTGCGACTGCTCGGCGAACTGTTTGCACAACGCGCCCAGCGCGTCTTGCTGGTGACTGCTGGCCCAGGCTTGCAGGGCGCCGAGCGGTTTGCTCATGGCTTCACGCATCTGGGTGTCCGGCGCAGCCAGCGCATCGCCGCGAGCGAAGGACTGCTCGATGGCATCCACCGGGCGAACCGAGAGCAGGCGATAGAGGTACAGCGGTCCACCGGCTTTAGGCCCGGTGCCCGACAACCCTTCACCTCCGAACGGCTGCACACCCACTACAGCGCCGACGATGTTGCGGTTGACGTAGACGTTACCGGCATTGACCTTGTCGACGACCTTGGCGATGGTTTCGTCGATACGCGTGTGCACACCGAGCGTCAGACCATAGCCCGAGGCGTTGATCTGGCCGATCAGCTGGTCCAGTTCCTTACGCTTGTAGCGCACCACGTGCAGCACTGGGCCGAAGATCTCCCGTTGCAGTTCGTCGAAGCTTTCCAGTTCGATCAAGGTTGGCATCACATAGGTGCCGCGCTTTATTTCTGTGCTGTCGGCAATCGCCATCTGGTACACGGTGCGGCCTTTGTCGCGCATGGCCTGGATGTGCTTCTCGATCCCGGCTTTGGCCTCGGCATCGATCACCGGCCCGATATCCACGGACAAACGCTCCGGGTTGCCAAGGCGGCATTCAGCCATGGCGCCTTTAAGCATTTCGATCACGCGGTCGGCAGAGTCTTCTTGCAGGCATAGCACACGCAGAGCCGAGCAGCGTTGACCGGCACTGTCGAAGGCCGAGGACACCACGTCGATGACCACTTGTTCGGTCAGCGCGGAGGAGTCGACGATCATCGCGTTTTGTCCGCCGGTTTCGGCGATCAGCGGAATCGGCCGACCTTGTGCGTCCAGGCGACCGGCGATATTGCGTTGCAGCAAGCGCGCGACTTCGGTCGAACCCGTGAACATCACGCCCTTGACCCGATTATCCCCCACCAGACGTGCGCCGACCGTTTCACCACGGCCCGTCAGCAGTTGCACCACGCCCTCAGGGATGCCGGCTTCAAGTAACAAGCGCACCGCTTGTGCAGCAATCAGCGGGGTTTGTTCGGCGGGTTTGGCCAGCACCGGGTTACCGGCGGCCAATGCGGCGGCGACCTGGCCACTGAAAATAGCCAGCGGGAAGTTCCACGGGCTGATACAGACCACTGGCCCTAAGGGGCGATGCGCGTCGTTGGTGAAGTCATTGCGCGCCTGCACTGCGTAGTAACGCAGGAAGTCCACGGCTTCACGTACTTCGGCGATGGCGTTGGCGAATGTCTTGCCGGCTTCACGCGCCAGCAGGCCCATCAACGGCTGGATTTCACCCTCCATCAACTCAGCGGCACGTTCCAGGATCGCAGCGCGTTCTGCGGGTGGTGTCGCTTGCCAGATGGGGGCGGCGTTGAGCGCACACTGGATGGCGTTATCGACGTCTTCCAGATTGGCTTCCTGAACGTGACCGACCACATCACGCAAATCCGACGGGTTCAGGACCGGCGCAAAAGCGCCGGTGCTCGCAGGGCTGCCGAGCATCGGAGCGGCTTTCCAGTCGTTGTGCGCGGTTGCCAGCAATGCCGAGGACAGCGACGCCAGGCGGTGTTCGTTTGCCAGGTCGATACCGCTGGAGTTGGCGCGAGCCGGGCCGTAAAGATCACGCGGCAGCGGGATACGTGGGTGTGGCAGGCCGAAGCCGCCTTCCTGCGCGGCCATCTGCTCGATGCTGCTCACTGGATCGGCCACCAGTTCCTGAATGGCGATGGAGTGGTCGGCAATGCGGTTGACGAACGAGGTGTTCGCGCCGTTTTCCAGGAGGCGACGTACCAAGTACGCCAACAATGTTTCGTGGGTGCCGACCGGTGCATAGACCCGGCATGGGCGGTTCAGCTTGCCATCGGCAACCTTGCCCACCACTTGTTCGTACAACGGTTCGCCCATGCCGTGGAGGCACTGGAACTCGTACTGGCCGGGGTAATAGTTCTGACCGGCAATATGGTAGATCGCTGCCAGGGTGTGGGCGTTGTGCGTGGCAAATTGCGGATAGATGACTTCCGGCACAGACAGCAGTTTGCGTGCGCAGGCGATGTAGGAAACGTCGGTGTATACCTTGCGGGTATAGACCGGATAGCCTTCCAGGCCGTCGACCTGGGCGCGTTTGATTTCGCTGTCCCAGTACGCGCCTTTCACCAAGCGGATCATCAGGCGATGGCGGCTGCGGCGGGCCAGATCGATCACGTAGTCAATCACATACGGGCACCGTTTCTGGTACGCCTGAATCACGAAGCCAATGCCGTTCCAGCCGGTCAGCTGCGGCTCGAAGCACAGGCGTTCCAGCAGATCCAGTGACAGCTCGAGACGGTCGGCCTCTTCGGCGTCGATGTTCAGGCCGATGTCGTATTGCTTGGCCAGCAAGGTCAGCGACAACAGGCGCGGGTACAACTCTTCCATGACGCGTTCGTACTGCGCGCGGCTGTAGCGCGGGTGCAGGGCGGAGAGTTTGATCGAGATCCCGGGGCCTTCATAAATGCCACGACCATGGGACGCTTTGCCAATGGAGTGGATCGCCTGCTCGTAGGACGCGAGGTATTTCTGTGCGTCGTGTTCGGTCAGGGCCGCTTCACCGAGCATGTCGTAGGAGTAGCGGAAGCCCTTGGCTTCGAAGCGGCTGGCATTGGCCAGGGCTTCTGCGATGGTTTCGCCGGTGACGAACTGCTCGCCCATCAGGCGCATCGCCATGTCGACGCCTTTGCGGATCATCGGCTCGCCGCTTTTGCCAATGATCCGGCTCAGCGAAGAGGTCAGGCCTGTTTCATTATGGGTAGCGACCAGTTTGCCGGTCAGTAGCAGGCCCCACGTGGCAGCGTTGACGAACAGCGACGGACTATTGCCCAAGTGCGGCTGCCAGTTTCCGGTGCTGATCTTGTCGCGAATCAGTGCGTCGCGGGTGCCCTTGTCCGGGATGCGCAGCAGCGCTTCGGCCAGGCACATCAGTGCCACGCCTTCTTGAGAGGACAACGAGAATTCTTGCAACAAACCCTGGACGATGCCGGCACGGCCTCCCGCGCTTTTCTGATTGCGCAGTTTTTCGGCGATGCTCGCGGCGAGCTTCTGGGTGGCCTCGGCCATGCTCACGGGCAGGCGCGCCTGTTCCAGCAGCATCGGTACCACTTCAGGTTCCGGGCGGCGATAGGCGGAGGTAATCGCCGCACGCAAAACTGATTGCGGCAGGATGCTCTCGGCGAACTCGAGGAAGCACTGGTGGGCGATGTCTGCTGGCAGGCCGACGTGGTCGTCGCCATCCTTGAGTGTCAGCCCGTTCAACTCTGTCAGGGTTGCACCCCCTTCGAGTTTTTCCAGGTAGTTGAAAATCGCTTGCTTGATCAACCAGTGTGGAGTGCGGTCGATTGATTGAGCAGCGGCTTTCAATCGCTCACGGGTAGGGTCGTCAAGTTTGACACCCAGGGTGGTCGTCGCCATTTCTTGTCCTCGTTATCGCCACCACGGTGTGGCATCAGCTGGCGCTCAGATTAGCCTCGCGTTTGACGGGGTGCAACCTAGTGCAACCTATTTTCATCGGAAATTTTTTGCTCATCTCGGAAAACGAGGAGCAGCCAGAACTAAGCGCGCTCTTATGGTGCTTTTAATTATGTAAAAGTGCTTTTTTGCTCCGAAAGGAAGCAAAAAACATTCCGGTACGTAAAAGACTCAATAAGGTGCAACTTAATTTCCAAAACTGGTTGCGCCTTATTTGCATAGTTGACTAGGATTCGCGGCCAAGGTGCAACCCGGTACGCATGAGGTTCATCTGCTGACATTTTCCTGGGGAAATTTCAGTCAAACGCGCGGTCAGTAGTTCATGCATGCGAGGCGAGCTCTTCGTTTCGGCGTGCCTGATAGCCGCCGCTAAATAAAAACAATGCCAGGGCTCAGCTCAATGATTGTCAGCAACCCAACCCTGATCACCTTTGTGATCTACATCGCAGCAATGGTGCTGATCGGCTTCATGGCCTATCGCTCTACCAACAACCTTTCTGATTATATTCTGGGTGGTCGTAGCCTCGGCAGTGTGGTCACCGCGCTTTCGGCTGGCGCATCGGACATGAGTGGCTGGCTGTTGATGGGGCTGCCAGGCGCCATTTACATGTCAGGTCTGTCGGAAAGCTGGATCGCCATCGGCCTGATCGTCGGTGCTTACCTGAACTGGCTGTTCGTTGCTGGGCGGCTGCGGGTGCAGACCGAACACAATGGCGACGCATTGACCCTGCCGGATTACTTCACCGGCCGTTTCGAAGACAAGAGCGGGTTGCTGCGGATTATCTCGGCCATCGTGATCCTGGTGTTTTTCACCATCTATTGTGCATCGGGCATCGTGGCCGGCGCCCGCTTGTTTGAAAGCACTTTCGGCATGTCTTACGAGACTGCGTTGTGGGCCGGCGCTGCCGCGACCATCGCCTACACCTTTGTCGGCGGTTTCCTTGCGGTGAGCTGGACCGATACCGTGCAGGCCACGCTGATGATCTTCGCGTTGATCCTTACGCCGATTATCGTATTGCTGGCCACCGGAGGCATCGATACCACATTCCTGGTGATCGAAGCGAAAGACCCGACTAACTTCGACATGCTGAAAAATACCAGCTTCATCGGCGTCATTTCGTTGATGGGTTGGGGGTTGGGCTACTTCGGCCAACCGCACATCCTTGCGCGGTTCATGGCGGCGGATTCGGTCAAGTCGATTGCCAAAGCGCGTCGGATCTCCATGACCTGGATGATCCTGTGTCTGGGCGGCACGGTAGCAGTGGGCTTCTTCGGTATCGCGTACTTCTCGGTGCACCCTGATCTCGTCGGCCCGGTTCTCGAGAACCCGGAGCGGGTATTCATCGAACTGGCGAAAATCCTGTTCAACCCATGGATTGCCGGTGTGTTGCTGTCGGCGATTCTTGCTGCGGTGATGAGTACCCTGAGCTGTCAGTTGCTGGTGTGCTCCAGCGCGCTGACCGAAGACTTCTACAAAGCTTTCTTCCGCAAACGCGCTTCGCAGGCCGAGCTGGTATGGGTAGGGCGCAGCATGGTTCTGTTGATCGCGCTGATTGCCATCGCCCTGGCCTCTAATCCGGATAACAGGGTGTTGGGTCTGGTCAGCTATGCCTGGGCAGGTTTCGGTGCTGCTTTCGGTCCTGTGGTATTGATCTCGGTGCTGTGGAAGGGCATGACGCGTAACGGCGCCCTAGCCGGTATTCTGGTCGGCGCGATCACCGTCATCGTCTGGAAGCACTTCAGCCTGCTGGGTCTGTACGAAATCATTCCTGGCTTCATCTTCGCCAGCATTGCCATCGTGGTTTTCAGCCTGATTGGCAAGGGGCCAACGGCGGGTATGTTGACGCGCTTCGATGCAGCCGAGAAAGAGTTCAACGACGCTTCTCGCTGAGTGAATGGATGGGCTGGCTTACGGCTGGCTCATGTTTCAAAAAAAACGGCCCGCATCTTCAGGATGTCGCGCCGTTTTTTGTGTGGGGTCGTTTTTAGTGAGCGGTGTGATCAGGTTTAGTTGTGGTCGATATCCAGCTTGTAGAACGTCGCCATACCTCCTTCATTGGTGTAGCCGGAGTTGTCCTGGGCATAGACGCCAGCCTTGAAGTACAGAGGCTTGTCACGCCAGGTGGCACTGATCGGGCTGCTCCAGTTCGCGTCGCGCACGCTAACGCCCAAGTCACCCCCCGGGCTCAGGTGGATGATGTATTTGAATTGTTCATTGAGCGGCACGTTCTCGGCGATGATAATCACGCGACTCTTCTGGTCATCAAACCGATTGCGCACTTTGGCGACGACAATGCCGCTCTTCGTCGCGTCCTTGTATTGGTATTCGACCTTCAGCAGCGGCTCGGTACTCTCGTAGGCATGAATCTGGCCGATGACGATTCTGCCCGATGATGGCACCTGATTGACGGCGAGGGTTGCGCGCAAAAAGTGATCGCCGCTGGGGTACAACCAATTGTGCAGCGTGCCATTGGAGTAGGTTTCTCGGAGTTCGCTGCGCGGGTATTTGGCGTTGGCGGTACGCGAGCCCGTGACCGGAGCCCAAAAAAACAGGGTTCCCGTGTCGGCGTGGAAATATTTGCCGTTGTAGCCGTCGACCAATTTGGGCGTGTCGATAGTCGCCGGGGGGGAGCCCACGGGGATGCTCAAATTCCAGGATGCCAGATCGATCATTGTTCAGTCTTCCAAATATGTCTCATTGCCAGCAGGAAAGCGTCTAGCGCAAGGGTTTGGGCGCGACCTTTATACGGGCTGAGCACGTGTTTGTTAATGCTGGCCCGGTGAATGGGTGGTGTCAAAGTGCCTCTGCAGGGGCTCAAACCCCCGTGCGTTACTCCCTGAAGCGATATACCGTTAGTCGGATCGAGCTGCGTTTCGTCGTTGGTTACCGTCGCGCAGTTTGCCCAACCGTTCGATGGGGCGGGGCTCAAAGTGAGCTGAATTCGGTACACTGGGTGCTTCCAAATCTTCGTTGCTCCTTATGACCGCGCCAGCCCTCTCTCCCTTGAAATACCTGCAAGCCTACCCGCCGGCCTTGCAAGACCAAGTGCGTCAGTTGATTGCACAGAATCGGCTGGACGCTTACCTGAAGCAACGCTACCCGGAGCGGCATGCCGTGCAGAGCGATAAAGCGCTGTACGCCTATGCTTTGGCGTTGAAGCAAGAGCATCTGCGTAATGCGCCGAATATCGACAAGGTGCTGTTCGATAATCGTCTGGACCTGACGCATCGAGCGCTGGGCCTGCATACGGCGATATCCCGTGTGCAGGGTGGCAAGCTCAAGGCCAAGAAAGAAATCCGCATCGCGTCGTTGTTCAAGGAGGCCGCTCCAGAGTTTCTGAAAATGATCGTGGTGCACGAGTTGGCGCACTTCAAGGAATCCGACCACAACAAGGCGTTTTATCAGCTTTGTGAGTACATGCAGCCCGGCTACCACCAGTTGGAGTTCGATCTACGCATTTACCTGACCTGGCGCGACCTGCAAGGCAAGGCCGCCGAATGAGCCTCGATAAGGATTTGACGATGGACGTCAGCAAGACCAAAAGCAGTTTTTATCGCCGGTTGTATGTGGCGTATTTGATAGACAGCCGGATCGCCAGCAGTGTCCCCGCTTTGATGGAGGCCACCGGCATGCCGCGTCGCACGGCGCAGGACACCATTGCCGCCCTGGCCGATCTCGATATTCTCTGTGAATTCGAACAGTTGGACGGCGCACGCAATCATGCAGGCGGTTATCAGATCCGCGAGTGGGGGGCGATCGACAAAGGCTGGATTGCGCAGCATCTGGTGCAGATCAAGACGGTGCTGGGCTACCCCTGAGGCGCGATGTGCCTGCGAGTTGGCGATGAGAGCCAACGCTATAGCGCTTAGCTCTCATCGTTGGAGCGTGTCGGCGAGCAAGCCGAATGGAGTAATGAGCATCCAGGGAAAAGTTGAATGCTCAAGGGTACCTGCTTAGCCGAAACTGAAGGCTGTGACGATGCCTGCGTCATCACCGGTTATGCCAATTCGCTGTGTATCAAACTCCCGGGTGGCAACGTCCTTCAGACCGACCACGCGAGGTCGACCGGTCAGTTCACTGATGTAGGCTTTGACAGTAGGCACGTAGCGGCTGCCGATCAAATGCTGGATCTGTTGAAGGGCTTCTTCATTAGTCATGTACATGTTCCTTATGCAGTTGAGATGTCCTTATGGACGCCCTGATGTTTACCTCTGTCGGCCCCTGCTGTGCGGTATATATTTGTCGCGTCCCCCGCTAAAGCCGCATGAGTTTTGCGGCATGTTTCCAATACGTCCTGCTTTCGCTCTTCTCATCCAGGAATGCGTTTTTATTCCAAGTCACGGCGCATGCCGATATGGGGGATGTCGTCTTCCAGATACACCTCGCCCACCGGGGTGAAGCCATAGCGTCCGTAATAGCCTTGCAGATGCGCTTGGGCCGCGAGGTAGATTGGTTGGTCAGGCCATTGCTTTTCAGCGTGCTCCAGCGCCTGAATCATCAGCGCATGGCCCATGCCTTTATTGCGCGCAGTGGGGGCTGTCACAACCCGACCGATCACTACGTCGCCGCCTTGCTGGATGGGGTCAAGCAGGCGCAGATAAGCCACCAGAAGATCGTTTTCCCATGCCATCAGGTGGCAGGTGTCGCCATCCAGGTCCTGACCGTCGACATCCTGATAACAGCATTTTTGCTCGACCACGAACACTTCGGCACGCAGCTGCAAAATGGCGTACAGCTGTTCTTTGCTGAGATCGGTATGGTGTTTGCAGACCCAATTGATAGACATATGGCGGACTCTGAATAGACATTCTGGTCGAATACTAAAGCCAGCATCGTGTGAGAGGCCAAACAAAACTGTAGCGGCTTAATGCTGAGTGCGGTGATTCAGGCCAGGAGGTCTTGATAAAGCAGTAGCTCAGCGCAAAAAACAACCTGTCCAGTGGCATGGCTACGGGGTCAGTCTTTGGCTGGCAAGCACCGCATTAGAACGATTCCTTGAGCCAGCGCTCACATCAATCACTCATATGAGTTGTGCCTGCTCCACTATGAGTATTCAATCGAGGCTAATAGCCCTCATCCGGATTGGTTGCCATGTCATATTTGTGTAATCTGCATTGAGCCCCTGGGTTCCGGGTTTTATGGACCACTGTTAATGAGAGTCCAAGCGTAACGCGCCCTTAATACGGCGGGCGATCTGCCTGCCTCAGGAACTTGAGCATGCCGCGACTGCTTCGAGCCATGGGTTTGATGGGTTTGTTGTTGCTGACGCAAGCCGCCGCAGCGGAGAAGCTACGTTTGGTGGCCGATGCCTGGCCTCCGTTCACCGACATCAATCTGGTCAATGGCGGCCTCGCCACTGATCTTGTCAGTACGGCCCTGGCGCGGGCGGGATACGCCAGCGAGTTCGAACAAGTGCCGTGGGCAAGGGCGCTGCAAGGTATTGGCGACGGGCGTTATGACGTGCTGGTCAGTGCCTGGTTCAATCATGAGCGAACGTTGATCGGTGAGTTTTCTAACGAGTACCTGATCAACCGGGTGCGCTTCCTCAAACGCAAGGACTCGTCCATCGAGTTCGACCGTCTGAAGGCGCTGCACGCTTACCCGATTGCCGTGGTACGCGGCTATGCCTATTCATCCGCTTTCGACGGTGATCCCGAACTACAAAAAGTTCCGGTGCACAGTTTCTCCGTGGCGGTGCGCATGCTGGCAGCAGGACGGGTGGCGCTGGCGGTGGAGGACGAATATGTCGCTCGCTACAACCTCAGCAGTGAAGCGCCTCGTGTCCGCGAGAGTGTTGAATTTTTGCCTAAACCACTGAGCGAGAACGGTCTGCATATTCTGGTCAGTCTGAAGAACCCCAATCATGCGCAGATTGTCGCCAACTTTGACCGAGGCATTGCAGCGATGAAAGCCGATGGCAGTTACGCCCGGATGTTTCGCCAGCACGGCCTGTAACAGGCTGTGTGAACAGGTTTCAGGCTTCTGTGGGCTCTTTGATCAAATGCGCAGCCAATGTTCGCAGCGGTCCCAATTGCCGGCCGATCAATGCGAGTTGGGTTTGCACCAATCGCTGGCTTTCGTCCATGTCATCGGGCATGTGCTCCAGATCGCTGGCCAGCGCTTCTTCGGCATCGCTCTGGATCGCTACCGGTTTTTTATTGGCCAGGCTTTGGGCGATTTCATCAATGCTCGCTGCCAGGCTTGCCGCAGCACCCTCAATCAAATGTTCGCGTACTTCGGCCGGCAACTGGGTTTCGCGGTGCGCGCCCAAGCCCGACAGGTAGCTGAGCAACGTGTGTGACAACACCAGAAAGCGAAAGCCCACGTCGGCTTCTTTGCGGAAGTGCCCCGGCTCCATCAGCATATTAGCCAAGGTGGTGGACAGTGCCGCATCGGCGTTGTGCGCGTTGCGCCGGGCCAGGCGGTACGTCAGGTCATCACTTTTGCCTTTGGCGTATTGCTGCATGATCTGGCGCAGGTAAATGCTGTTGCAGGTCAGGGTGTTCGCCAGCACTTTATTCAAGCGCCGCCCCTGCCAGTCCGGAAGGAACAGGAACACGGTCAGCCCGGCAATCAAGCTTCCAAGCAAGGTGTCGAACAACCGCGGAAGGAACAGTCCGTAACTGTCGCCTACCTGGTTGAAGCAGAACAACACCATCAAGGTGATTGCCGCCGTCGACAGGGTGTAGCGGGTGGTTCGGTTGACGAAGAACACCACACCAGCGACCACGGCGAACATTGCTTGAATCAGCGGGCTGGGGAATAGATCAAACAACGCCCATCCTGCAGTCAGGCCTATCGCCGTACCACTGATCCGTTGAACCAGTTTGCGCCGGGTTGCGCCGTAGTTGGGTTGGCAGACGAACAGCGTGGTCAGAATGATCCAGTAACCCTGGGTCGGGTGCACCAAGTGCACCATGCCGTAACCGATGCTCAACGCCAATGGCAGACGCAAGGCGTGGCGGAACAGCAGCGAGGTGGGGGTCATTTGCAGGCGCAAGCGATCCCACACGTCCTTGAATGTGTGGGGCGAACGGTCGAGCAGGCTGCTGTCTGTGGCGTCGGCCAGGCTGTCGGGATTGCTGGCATCCTTGATCAGTCGATCGAGTGTGCCCAGGTTCGCGGCCAGAGCGCGCAATGAGCGCAGGAGCCCACGCCATGCCGGGTTGTTCTGGGTGCGCAGGTACTCCAGCGAAGCGTGCAAGTCTTCCTGCGCGTGGGCAAAGCCCTCATCGTAGATGAATGGCTGACGCAACTGGATCGACTCCGACAGCAAGCGGCAGGCGACTCCCTGTTGGCGCAGCAAGCGCAAACAACGGAACAGTACATCACTGTGGAAGAACGCTTCGGCCAACGCGTTGTAGGGGTAATGCGACGAACTGGCGCGTTCGTGAATGTCCTGGGCGAGAAAGTACAGCTTCAGATAGCGACTGACCTTGGCGCCGGGCCGCCCATCGCCGACGCGGTGCAGAATGATTTCCTTGGCTGCATTCAGGGCCGCGACGACGCGACCGTTTTGCTGCGCCAGTTTCAGTCGGCGCGCTTCGATGTCGAGTTGCCGGATCGGCTCGAACAGTGTCGCCTTGAGTTCCAGATACAGCCCCAGCTCACGAAACAGTCGGGCCAGGCTTTGCTGCACAGGCTGATTGGAAAACAGCATTTGCCACAGCACCGACAGCAGCCCGTACCAGGCGGCGCCAGCGACCAGCAGCATGGGCTCGTGCCAGAAATCGTTGACCTCGCCCCCGCGCTGATCCACGCCGATCATGGTGTACACAGACAGAATCAGCGTGGCCGAAGCGATGGTGCCATACCGTTCGCCCAAGGCGCCGAGCATGGTCAGGCCAAAGGCGGCCAGCGCCAGCGCAAAGACAAAAATCAGGGGGTAGGGGAATAGCAGCTCGACGGCAAGTGACGCGACGCTGAAACACACGAGCGTCACTGCCAGCGCATTCAGGCGGCCCTGCCAGCTGTCATCGGTTTCGGCCAGGGCGCTGGCGATAATTCCCAGAAAAACCGGGGTCAGCAGGCCCATTTCATTTTGATACCAGCACAGCGCCATGCTGCCGGTTAGCGCAATAAACACCCGCATGCTGTAGCTGAACTTGTCCAGCGCCCACAAACGACGGAGCGTATGACGAAAGGAAGTCGATGACATAAGTGAGCTAACGGCCTTGTTCGCTGGTTTCTTTAAGCATTCAGCTAAATTCAGCTAAGTATGTACAGCGCCAATCGAGGGCTGTACATGAGCTTTAGCAAAATTTATTTCCTGGTCGATCTTTGCCGCTCACCGCGACACCCGGTCAGACGTATTGCGCGGCCGCATAGGCCGAGGCCCAGGCCCACTGGAAATTGAAACCGCCCAGATGCCCACTGACGTCCAGCACTTCGCCAATGAAATACAGCCCTGGCGATTTCAGCGACTCCATGGTCTTGGAAGACACTTCGCGGGTGTCTATTCCGCCGAGGGTCACTTCCGCCGTGCGATAGCCTTCGGTACCTGCGGGCACCACCTGCCAGCACGCGAGTTTTTCGGCGATATCGCTGAGTTCGCTCGGGGTGTACTGCTTCATCGGTTTGGAAACGAACCAGTGCTCGGCGAGCAGGTTGGCCATTTTCTTGGTGAAGATTTCGCCCAGCAGGGTTTTCAGTTCGCTGTTGGGCCGTTCGGCTTGTTGTTGCAGTAGCCAGCTTGGCACATCGTGGTCCGGCATCAGGTTGATGACGACCGTTTCGCCTGATTGCCAGAACGAAGATATCTGCAAAATCGCCGGCCCGCTGAGGCCGCGATGGGTGAACAGGATGTTTTCGCGAAAGCTTGTGTCGTTGCAGCTGACCAGGCAATCCACCGATGTACCGGACAACTCGGTGCACAGCGTTTTGAGTTGGTCGGTGATGGTGAACGGCACCAGCCCTGCACGGGTCGGCAGCAAGGTATGGCCGAACTGCTTGCCCACTTGATAACCGAAGCCGGTAGCCCCCAGCGTCGGGATCGACAGGCCGCCAGTGGCGACGACCAGCGACTGGCAATTCAACACGCCCGCCGTGGTGTTCAGGCTGTAACCGGTGTCGGTTTTTTCGATGTTCTGCACCGACGTGTCCAGATGCAGGCTGACGCCAGCCTGTTCGCATTCGTTGAGCAGCATGTCGAGGATGTCGCTGGATTTGTTATCACAAAATAACTGACCGAGTTTTTTCTCGTGGTACGCCACGCCATGCTTGGCCACCAGGGCGATGAAATCCCATTGGGTATAACGCGCCAGGGCGGATTTGCAGAAGTGCGGGTTTTGCGAGAGGAAGTTGTCAGGCTCGGTGTAGAGGTTGGTGAAATTGCAGCGCCCACCGCCAGACATGAGGATTTTCTTGCCAGCCTTGTTCGCGTGATCGATCAGCATCACCTTGCGCCCACGATTGGCGGCGGTCAGCGCGCACATCAAGCCTGCGGCGCCAGCGCCGATGATCACAACGTCAGTAACGGGCAAAGCAGAATCCTCAAAGAGCAGTTGAATCTTCGGTGTTTGATATGACGTCTTCGCGGATAAATCCGCTCCCACAATGTGAATGCGTTTCCCTGTGGGAGCGGATTTATCCGCGAAGCTTTTCGGCGGTTCTTACAAAATCCGCACGCGCAACGAGCGGCCTTTGATTTTGCCGTTGTTCAAGCGCTCCAGCGCTTGCATGGCCACGACGCTTTCGACGGCCACATACGCCTGGAAATCGAAAATGGCGATTTTACCGACCTGGGTGCCGGGAATGCCGGCATCGCCGGTCAAAGCGCCAAGAATATCGCCAGGGCGAACCTTATCCTTACGGCCCGCGCCGATCATCAGCGTGGTCATGGTCGGTTGCAGCGGTGCGCCGCCTTTGCTTTTCAGTTCGTCCAGTTGTTCCCACTTCAGCGGAGATCTCTGCACGTCTTCGATGGCTCGGGCACGGTGTGCTTCGGACGGTGCAACCAGGCTGATCGCCAGACCTTTCTCGCCGGCGCGACCGGTACGACCAACCCGGTGAATGTGCATTTCCGAGTCCCGTGCCAGTTCGACGTTGAGCACCATGTCCAGTGCGTCGATATCCAGACCACGCGCCGCGACATCGGTCGCAACCAGCACCGAGGTGCTGCGGTTGGCGAACATCGCCAGGACTTGATCCCGATCACGCTGTTCCAGGTCGCCGTGCAGGCCGACGGCGGAAATGCCTTTGGCGGTCAGGTGATCGACCACTTCCTGGCATTGCTGCTTGGTGAAGCAGAACGCGACGCAGGACTGAGGGCGGAAATGCCCGAGTACCTTCACCACGGCTTCAAGACGTTGCTCCGGGGTGATTTCGTAGAAGTGCTGCTCGATCTGGCTGTCCGCGTGCAAGGCTTCGACCTTGACCGTTTGCGGCGTGCGCATGAACTTCGAGGACAGCTGCTTGATACCGGTCGGGTAGGTCGCCGAAAACAGCAGGGTCTGACGCTTGGCCGGGGTCTGCTCGATGATGTTCTCGATCGAGTCGTAGAAACCCATGTCGAGCATACGGTCGGCTTCGTCGAGGATCAGCGTGTTCAGGCCGTCGAGGACCAGTGAGCCCTTGCGTAGGTGCTGCTGAATGCGTCCTGGGGTGCCGACGATGATGTGCGCGCCGTGTTCCAACGAGCCGATCTGTGGGCCGAACGGCACGCCGCCGCACAGGGTCAGGACCTTGATGTTGTCTTCGGAGCGCGCCAGACGGCGGATTTCCTTGGCCACCTGGTCGGCCAGCTCACGGGTTGGGCACAGCACCAACGCCTGGCAACCGAAGAAGCGCGGGTTGATCGGGTTGAGCAGGCCGATGCCGAACGCAGCGGTCTTGCCACTGCCGGTCTTGGCCTGGGCAATCAGGTCCATGCCCTTGAGAATCACCGGCAGGCTCTGTGCCTGAATCGGCGTCATCTCGGCATAACCAAGGGACTCCAGGTTAGCCAACATGGGTGCGGAAAGAGGCAGTGAGTTAAAAGCGGTGCTAGTCACGGGACGGGCCTGCAAAACAAAATGTCGCGCAGTGTATCAGGTCGCGGGCCAGCATTAATGCTCGATCTCTGGTTCCGGACGAGGAACACCCTGACTCCCCTTGGGCGGCAACTGCAAGAAAATCCCGGCGGCCAGCATCGACAGCACGCCAACACTGAGGAAGGTCATTTGGAACGCGCCCAACAGGCTGCTCACTTCGCCGCTGGTCACGTCGTCGGTAAAGCCGCCCAGCAACGCGGCGGCGCAGGCCACCCCAAGGCTCAAGGACAACTGCGCCACAACGGACAGCAGGCTGTTACCGCTGGCGGCGCTGGCGTCGTCGAGGTCGATCAGGGTCACGGCGTTCATCGCGGTGAACTGCAGTGAACTCACCGCGCCCATCAAGCCGAGATGGACCAGCAACACCCAATACTGAGTCTGTGCGTCGACCAGCGCCAGACTCGCCAGCAGTGCACCCAGCAGAAACGTGTTGCCGGTCAGCACCACACGGTAACCGAGGCGTTCAATCAGCGGGCGTGCCACCGGCTTGGTGAGCATGGCGGCGATGGCCAGCGGGATCATGCTCATCCCGGCCTTGGAGGGTGAATAACCGAGGGCCACTTGTAACAGTAGCGGTACCAGGAAGGGCAGGGCGCCGCTGCCCAGCCGGGAGAAAAGGTTGCCAAAAATCCCTACAGCGAAAGACCGGGTTCGGAACAGCGCTGGTGCGAACAAGGGGTAATCGATATTCCCGGCCCGCAGCCAGTAAGCCGCCAGACAGGCCATGCCGCCAAACAACAGCAGCACCACGCGCATGTGCGGCAGGTGAAGTTCGCCCAAGCCTTCCAGAGCGATGGTGATCAGCACCATCGACGCACCGAACAGCGCAAAGCCGACGCCATCGAAGCGTGTTCGGCCACCGCCTTGCAGGTCCGGCACGAGGGTTTTGACCGCGTAACAGCCGAGCAGTCCCACGGGCAGGTTGATCAGGAAAATCCAGTGCCAGCTCAGGTACTCAACGATCCAGCCACCCAGGGTAGGTCCCAGCAACGGGCCGAGCAGGCCGGGCACCGTGATGAAACTCATGATCCGCACCAGCTCTGAGCGGGGGTAGGCGCGCAACACAATCAAGCGGCCGATGGGCACCATCAACGCACCGCCCAGGCCCTGAACCACGCGTGCGGCCACCAGCATGCTCAGTGAGCTGGACAGCGCACACAGCAGTGAGCCCAGGCTGAACAACAGGATCGCGCCAAAGAAAATCCGCTTGATGCCGAACCGGTCCGCGATCCAGCCCGACGCTGGAATCAGCAAGGCCACGGTCAGCATGTACGCGATCACTACCGACTGCATGCGCAACGGGTCTTCGGCCAGGGAACGGGCCATGGCCGGCAACGCGGTGTTGAGGATCGTGCCGTCGAGGCTTTGCATGAAAAACGCAATCGCGACGACCCATGGCAGCCAGCGCAGGGTTCGAGCATCCAGAAACGGTGTGCTGTTCGGCATACGATCCTTAGAGCGTGAGGGTCAATCGGCTGATCAAGGCGCCCGGCAGCAGGCTTGAAGCTGTCTGGCGTTGATTGTAGGTGCTGGCGGACAGAATCAGTTCCCGCTCTCGGGTCAACGCTTCGAGGGCGGTACCCAGCAGGCTGTAGGCGCTGTCGTCGAAACGCATGGTGCTGACGGGCGCCTGAATCTTGCCATTCTCGACCCAGAACGTGGCGAAGCGGGTCATTCCGGTCAGGCGTGCGGCTGCCTGGTCGGAGAAGTTGAGGTACCAAAGGTTGCTGATATAGAGCCCGGTGCCGAGCTGTTCGAGTACCTGCTCCAGCTCCAGCGTACCTGCCGCCATGCTCAGTGCACTTGGCGATTCGCCTCCGCCAGCACCGTTGGCGGCCAGGCCATACTCTGCCGCGCTGCGCGAACCGACCAGTTGTTCTTGGGCGAGGCCCGCATTGATCAGCGGCAGATCCCGGCGCGGATACCCTTCTCCGGAGAACGCCGGTGACAGTGAGCCTGTCACCTGTTCGTCCAGACTCACTCGCGGGTTGAGCTGGGCGTCGCCGTTGTACAGCCGTTGCAGCGGGCTGGTCTTGCTGGCCAGCGCTTCTGCGGAAAAACCACCCCAGCACAACATGCCGATGATTTCATCGAGCGCGGCGGGGGCCAGATAGGCGCGGTATTGGCCGGGCGCCAGGGTGTGCAGGGGTTGATCGAGAAACTCAAGTTGCTCACACGTTTGCTGGAAGCGCCGGGCGAACGTCGCATCGTCCCAGTCGTGGCCCGCGTAGTTGGCTTTGACTGCCTGACCGTTGGCGTGGAACAGGCTCCAGTCGAAGTTGAAACTGTTGGCCTGATGCCAGCCCAGAGCACCCCATGAACTGGCGAAACCCCGGTACAGCGGGCCAGCGGCGTAAAAGCCCACCAGGTCCAGGCCTTCAGCCAGATCACTGATATGTTCAAGCACGCGGGCGGTGTCTGGCAGCGGCGGGTTCTGGCTGTTGCTGATCTGCCAGGCGTCGGTGTTGGGCAGCAGATAGGGATCCTGCGGTAGCAATACCAACGTTTCGCGCAATTGTTGCAGCGCCTCGGCCAAGCGTGCCTGATCGACCTGAGCATCGCCCGCCAAGGTCAGGTGCAGGTCTGCATGTCGGCCGTCATTGATCAATTTGACGTTCAGACTGGCCTGCTGCACATGCCCGGCCTGACGTACTTTGGCATGGTTGAAACGAATGAATTCCGAGGCTTCGGCGTTGTAGCCGAGGGTGAAAGCTTCCGTTCCGGTGATCGCGCTGCGCAGCCACTCGACCAGCGCTTCGAACTGCTGTTGCTGAGTCATCTGCGCCATCACGCATCCCCTCCGAAAACATCGACCTGGGAGAAGACACAGGCGGGTGAGGCATGGCCTACGCGGACCACCTGATTAGGTTCGCCTTTGCCACAGTTGGGTGTGCCCAGGACTTCAAAGGTACTGGCATCGCCAACAGCGCTGAGGTTGCGCCAGAAGTACGCGGAAATGGCTCGGTAGTTCGGGTTTTTTACCACGCCTTTGAGTTCGCCGTTTTCGATCAATTGACCCCATTCGCACCCGAACTGGAATTTATTGCGTGCGTCATCAATCGACCACGAGCGGTTGGTCGACATCAGGATGCCGTGCTCGATGCCGCCGATCAGCTGTTCCAGTGGTTGGTCTCCGGGCTCGATATTCAGATTGGCCATGCGGTCGATCGGCGGGCGGTTCCAGCTGCACGCGCGGCTGTTGGCGACCCCTTCCATGCCGGAGCGGTATTGCGACAACGCGCCGCCCAAGGGCCGAATCAGCAAGCCTTCGCGGATCAGGAACTCTTTGTTCGCTGGCGTGCCGTCGTCGTCATACGCGTAGCTGGCGAGCTGTTCGGGTATGTCCGGGTTAAAGGTCACGTTGAGCAGTTCCGAGCCGTATTGCAGGCTGCCGAAGTCACTGGCTTTGACGAAGCTGGTGCCCGCGTAATTACGCTCGTCGCCGAGAATGCGGTCCAGTTCCAGCGGATGGCCGATTGATTCATGGATTTGCAGGATCATCTGGTCCGGCGTCAGCAGCAGATCACGCGGTCCCGACGGGGTGTTGGGGGCCATGATCAGTTGCAAGGCCTGATCGGCAACCTGCGCCGCCGCGCCAATCAGCCCGCAGTTGGCGATGACTTCGGCGCCGCCTTGCTGGCCAAAGTTGTCGCGGCCGAGGCTGCGGGTCTGGCTGTCCTGGCCGTCGTAAGCGGTGACGCTCATTCCCGGGTAGACGTAACGCTGGGCCTGACGAATCTCGGCACCGGCGCTGTTCAGGTAAATTTGCTCGACGTTCTCCAGGCCAAGGCTGACCTGCCAGCTCACCAGACGTTTGTCGGCGGGCACGGCGGCAGACTCGGCGCCGAGCAATTGGTAACACTCACTCAGCGATGGGAAGGCGTCGCTGAGGTTGGGCGAAAGATAATCGGCGCGGCTGATGGACACCGGCTGATCGCGAAGATCCAGAAGGGCGTGGGGTGCGAGAGCCAGAGCATGTTGCTCGGCTTTTTCCAGCGCGGTCTGTAGCCCCCGTTGCGAGACATCGTTAGTCGCGGCGTAGGCTTCGACGCCGTTGATCCGCACCGTCAACATCGCACCTTCGTCACGGCTCAGGTGCGGGGGCTCGGCGACGTTTTTGCGTACCGACAGGTGTTGGCTGGTTTGCCGGACGTAACGCAGCGAGAAAAATTCGGCGCGACTCTGCAAGGCGGCAAACCGCTGCTTGAGCTGAGCGGAGAAATCGAACATGCAGGGAGGCTCCTTTTTGCGGGCATCGCCGATGTATGAGCGCGCTTACCCGCGATCGACCGCATAGCGGTCGCAAAATAGCTGACAGGGTTATAGGTTCAGCCTGAACAGTTTTAAACCGGGCAACCCTTGCTGCGCAGAATTGCGTCGAAGCGTGCCGGGTCCAGCGTGCCGGCCTGGATCGCTTCCAGCGTGGCTTTTTCGCGCGCCAGCAGGTCGTGGCAGCGCACCAGCAGTTCGGCCAGTTCACTGCGGGCTGCGGCGACTACTCCATCACCGTCGCCGATCATCAAGTCGCCGGGCATTACCAGCATGCCCGCGCAGGAAATCGGTACGTTGATTTCGCCGCCACCGTCGGTACTCGGGCCACGGTGTACGCCACCGATGGCATAAGCCGGAAGCTCGCCGGTCTGCCACTCATCGAGGTCACGCAGGGCGCCGTTGATGACCACGCCGACGATGCCGGCCTTGAGTGCCATGGCGCGCATGATGCCGCCGAACACCGCGCGGGTCAGGTCGGCGCTGCCGTCGATGACCAGCACATCGCCGGGACGGGCCATTTGCATGGCTTTGAGGATCATCAGGTTATCGCCAGGACGAACGCGCACGGTCAGGGCGCTGCCGAGCATGGGAGTATTACCGTGGAACGCTTTGAGCCCCAGACCGCCGACATTGCGGCCCAGGCAGTCGCTGACCGCTGCGGCGGGAATCTTGCTGAAGGCTTGCAGCCATTTCGGGTCGAGGGGTTCAGCGTTTGGGTTGATCATATAGCCCGTGGGCCATAAGCTCGAAGACACTACATCAAACATAGAAAAAGCCTCGTGGCCAGTCAGGGCTGGCGCGTCGATTGAAGCAGGGGGTTGATCGTTTGCGTGGCAATAGATTAGGCCTGCGCACAGGTCGGGATCAAGTGCGGTCAGGTGCAGGAAGGGTTTGACGCGGTGTGCGGGACACACCGCGTCAGTCAGGCTTACTGTGCCGTACGGCTGACTTCACGCAGCGGTTTGCCGCGTGCAGGCTTGTCGCCGGCCACATAGTAGACAGCCGTGCTGCGGGGCAGGGGAGACCGGCCACGGATTTTATCGGCGATTTTTTCGGCGATCATGATCGTGGGTGCGTTGAGGTTGCCGGTGGTGATCAGCGGCATGATCGACGCGTCGACCACACGCAAACCCTGCACCCCATGCACGCGACCTTCACCATCGACCACGGCCAATTCGTCGGTGCCCATCTTGCACGAGCAGGAGGGGTGGAACGCGGTTTCGGCATGTTCACGCACGAACTGATCGAGTTGCTCATCCGTCTGCACGTCGATGCCCGGGCTGATTTCACGGCCACGGTACGGGTCCAGCGCTGGCTGCTGCATGATTTCCCGGGTCAGGCGGATGCCGTCGCGGAATTCCTGCCAGTCCTGCTCGGTGGCCATGTAGTTGAAAAGGATGCTCGGGTATTCGCGCGGGTTTTTGGATTTCAACTGCACGCGACCACGGCTCGGCGAACGCATGGAACCGACGTGCGCCTGGAAGCCATGTTCTTTCACGCCGTTGCTGCCGTTGTAGTTAATCGCGACCGGCAGGAAATGGTACTGAATGTTCGGCCACTCGAATTCTTCACGCGAGCGAATGAAACCGCCGGCTTCGAACTGGTTGCTGGCGCCGATGCCGGTACCCAGGAACATCCACTCTGCGCCAATGGCCGGCTGGTTCCACCACAACAGCGAGGGGTACAGCGAAACCGGCTGGGTGCAGGCGTACTGCAGGTACATTTCCAGGTGGTCCTGGAGGTTCTGGCCCACGCCTGGCAGGTCGTGAACCACAGGGATGTCCAGGCTCTCGAGCAGTGCGGCCGGGCCGACGCCGGAGCGCTGCAGAATCTGCGGCGAACCGATGGCGCCGCTGCACAGCAACACTTCTTTGCGCGCTTTGGCTTCGATACGGGTATCGCTGTCGCCGACCATGTAAGACACGCCGACTGCGCGCTTGCCATCGAACAGAATCCGGTCGGTCAGGGCGTGGGTGACGATGGTCAGGGTCGAGCGATTTTTGGCTTGATCGAGGTAACCGCGAGCGGTGCTGGCGCGACGGCCATTGGGCGTCACGGTACGGTCCATCGGGCCGAAACCTTCCTGCTGATAACCGTTCAGGTCGTCGGTACGCGGGTAACCAGCTTGCACACCGGCTTCGACCATGGCGTGGAACAGGGGGTTGTTACCGGCTTTAGGTGTGGCCACGCTGACCGGGCCGTCGCCACCGTGGTAGTCGTTCGGGCCGATATCACGGGTTTCCGCCTTGCGGAAATACGGCAGGCAGTCGAGGTAACTCCAGTCTTCCAGGCCTGGGGTTTTCGACCAGCCGTCGTAGTCCATGGCGTTACCACGGATGTAGCACATGCCATTGATCAGCGAAGAGCCACCCAGGCCCTTGCCACGACCACATTCCATGCGGCGGTTGTCCATGTGCGGTTCTGGATCGGTTTCGTACGCCCAGTTGTAGCGACGGCCCTGAAGCGGGAAGGCCAGGGCAGCAGGCATTTGGGTACGGAAGTCGAAGCGATAGTCCGGGCCGCCCGCTTCGAGCAGCAGCACGGTGACGCCGGGGTCTTCAGTCAGACGGGCCGCCAGGGTGTTACCGGCAGAGCCGGCCCCGATGATGATGTAATCGAATGCTTGGGACATTAAATGCACCCTCTGTTAATGGGCGGGGGTGTGTCAGATGTGCCGCCTTCGCGAATGCATTCGCGAAGGCGGCCAGTGGGATGTCAGAACACCGACGCGTAATCGCCCAGTTCAACTTGTACGGACTTGATGCGGGTGTACTGCGCCAGCGAGCTGATGCCGTTTTCACGACCTACGCCCGACTGCTTGTAGCCACCGACCGGCATTTCTGCGGCTGACTCGCCCCAGGCATTGATCCAGCAGATACCGGCTTCGAGCTGGTGAATGACGCGGTGGGCGCGGTTCAGGTCTTTGGTGACGACCCCGGCGGCCAGACCGAATTCAGTATCGTTGGCGCGGCGGATTACTTCTTCCTCGGTGTCGTAGCTGAGGATGCTCATGACCGGGCCAAAGATTTCTTCGCGGACGATGGTCATCTCGTCGTTGCAATCAGTGAATACGGTGGCTGAAACGAATGCGCCTTTAGCCAATTCACCTTCAGTCAACCGTTCGCCGCCGCACAGCAGACGAGCGCCTTCTGCTTTGCCTTTGGCGATGTAGCCCAGCACGCTTTCCATGTGGGCGAAGCTCACCAGCGGGCCGAAGTTGGTGTTTTCATCCTGCGGGCTGCCGACCCGGATGCGCTTGACGCGCTCGAGGATCTTGGCTTCGAAGGCGGTTTTCAATGCGCTCGGTACGAACACCCGAGTACCGTTGGTGCACACCTGACCGGAACTGTAGAAGTTGGCCATCATCGCGATGTCGGCCGCACGGTCCAGGTCGGCATCGTCGAAAATGATCAGCGGCGACTTGCCGCCCAGTTCCATGGTCACGTCTTTGAGCGACGAACTCGACGCACTGGCCATGACTTTCTTGCCCGTGTCAGTACCCCCCGTGAACGAAATCTTTTCGATGCGCGGGTGTTCGGTCAGCCAGGTGCCCACTTCACGGCCACTGCCGGTCAGCACGTTGAATACGCCATCCGGAACACCGGCTTCGGTATAGATTTCGGCCAGCTTCAGGGTGGTCAGTGACGTGACTTCGCTGGGTTTGAAGATCATCGCGTTGCCGGCCGCCAAGGCTGGGGCGGACTTCCACAGAGCGATCTGGATTGGGTAGTTCCAGGCGCCGATACCGGCGACTACACCCAGCGGCTCGCGGCGGGTGTAGACAAACGAAGAGGTGCGCAGCGGGATTTGCTCGCCTTCGATGGCCGGGACCAGGCCTGCGTAATATTCCAGGACGTCGGCGCCGGTGACGATGTCGACGTAACGGGTTTCGGAAATCGATTTCCCGGTGTCCAGGGTTTCCAGGTCGGCCAGTTGATCATTGCGCTCACGCAAAATATCCACCGCCCGACGCAAAATGCGCGAGCGCTGCATGGCCGTCATCGCGGCCCAGATTTTCTGACCTTTTTCGGCACTTGCCACGGCGCGTTCGACGTCTTCTTTGGTCGCGCGCTGTACGGTGGCAAGGACTTCGCCGTTAGCCGGGTTGATGGATTCGAAAGTGGCATCGCCACTGGCGTCGACGTAACCGCCGTCGATGTAGAGTTTTTGCAGTTCGAAACGGGCCATAGTGTCCTCGCAAGTGCGGTGTGGTTTGGCGCTCACCACTGATCTGGTGCCATCTGGTTGTGGCAACGCGAGTCAGTGGTAGTTCAGGGGCTGATGCGGTTGTGCGTTCTAGCTCGCCTGCTTCGCCAGTTGCTGGTCCATGTATTCGTAAGCGATCTGTTGCGCCTGCTCGGTGTCGAAAGCATCTCCCGACAGCGCGCCGCGCAACCATAATCCGTCGATCAAAGCCGCCAGGCCGCGGGCTGCACTGCGCGCTTGAGGCTGTGGCAGTACCCGGCGGAACTGGCAGCACAGGTTTGAATACAGACGGTGATCGTTGATCCGCTGCAACCTGTGCAATGAAGGCTGGTGCATGCTGGCGGCCCAAAAGGCCAACCAGGTTTTCATCGCCGGGCCGTTGACCTGGCTGGCGTCGAAGTTGCCCTCGACAATCACCTGAAGGTGCGCCCGTGGGCTGTTATCGCTGAGTGCCATGCGGCGCTCGCTGACGTTCACGATCAGGGCATTCATCAGATGGCGCATGGTCGCTGCGATCAGGCCATTCTTGTCTTTGAAGTAGTGGCTGATGATGCCGTTCGACACACCGGCCAATCGTGCGATCAGCGCGATGCTGGCGTCGCCCATCCCAACCTGATCGACCGCCTCTAGCGTGGCCTGGATCAACTGTTGACGGCGGATGGGTTGCATACCGACCTTTGGCATTTCAAGCATCTCCTTAGGTCGCCAAGTGATCATGTTTTGATCGATTCGGCGGTGAAGCAGTCTATTTTGTTTTAATTGAACGTTCAATCAATAAAAAATAACGGCTACGACTATGGGGTGATGTTCTTGATGTTCGGGTTATGAAAGGAGAAAAAATGTGGGAGCCGGCTCGCCCGCTCCCACAGCGGAGTCAGCCCAAATTCTTCCCGAGTAATGCGTGGTACAACTCGCTGTCGCCGAGGATGCCGACCACGCGGTTGCCTTCTTGCAGGACCAGCTTGTTGCCAGTCTGATAGCGGATTTGCAGCGCGTCGCGCATGCCGATGTCTGAATGCACCAGCGTCGGACGACGGTGCAGCCCTTCCATGGGTTGCCCGGGCGTCCAGTTTTGCAGGTCGAGGTTGGCTGCGCCTTGGCGAGCACCCTTGATGGTGTTGCCTTCCGCGAGACCAATCCACGAGTCCCCGCTCGGGTCGAGGCAGATCTCGCCGTTGACGCGGGTGCAGTTATCCACGGTGCGCATCAAGCTACGGCCGCACAAGACGTTGAGCGGGTTGGTATGGGCGACGAACGTGCGCACATACTCATCAGCTGGATTAAGGACGATTTCTTCGGGCACGCTGTACTGGACGATCCGACCGTCTTTCATGATCGCGATCCGACTGCCGAGCTTGAGCGCTTCATCAAGGTCGTGGCTTACGAATACGATGGTTTTGTTCAGCTTGCTTTGCAGCTCCAGCAGCTCGTCCTGCAAGCCCTGGCGAATCAGTGGGTCGAGGGCCGAGAAGGGTTCGTCCATCAGCAGAATGTCGGCGTCCATCGCCAGTGCACGCGCCAGGCCGACACGCTGTTGCATGCCCCCGGAAAGCTCATCGGGTTTTTTATTGCGCCACTGGGTCAGGCCCACCAGCTCAAGTTTTTCATCCACCAGCTTGTGACGTTCTTTTTCGGGACGCCCCTGCATCTCGAGACCGAAGCTGATGTTCTCGCGCACCGTCAGCCACGGCATCAGGGCGAATTTCTGGAAGACCATGGCGATACGCTTGGTGCGCATCAGTTTCAATTCGGCCGGTGTACACGACGCGATATTGATTTGCGCGCCTTCGTGTTCGACGAACAATGCGCCACGGCTGACAGTGTTCAAACCGTTGATACACCGCAACAGACTGGATTTACCTGAACCGGAAAGGCCCATCAGCACGCAGATTTCGCCTTTCTCGACATCTAGGCTGGCTTTTTCTACACCGACGATCTGGCCGGTCTTCTTCAGGATCTGATCACGCGTGAGGCCTTGGTCCAGCAATTTCAGGGCCTCACGCGGGTCTTTGGCGAAGACAACGTCTACGTTGTCGAAGCGGATTATGCTCATGCGTCACCCCTTACCTGTGCGTCAGGCTGTTTGCAGATACGGTCGAGCATGATCGCCAGCAGTACGATCGCCAGGCCTGCTTCGAAGCCCAGGGCGATATCGGCAGTGTTCAATGCGTTGACCACGGGTTTACCCAAGCCGTCAGCGCCTACCAGTGCCGCGATCACAACCATCGATAACGACAACATGATGCATTGGGTGATACCGGCTGCGATGCTCGGCATGGCATAGGGCAATTCAATGCGCGAGAGCAATTGACGGCGCGAGCAGCCGAAGGCCTTGCCGGCGTCCATCAACTCTTGCGGTACATCGCGGATACCCAGATAAGTCAGGCGGATAGGCGCGGCAATCGCGAACACCACCGTGGAAATCAGGCCGGGTACCACACCCAGACCGAACAGAGTCAGGGTAGGAATGAGGTAAACGAAGGTCGGTACAGTCTGCATCAGATCGAGGACCGGTCGCATGATGGTATAGAACATCGGTTTGTGCGCTGCGACGATGCCTAGCGGTACGCCAATCAGCACGCAGACGAAGGTAGCGAACAGCACCTGGGCGAGGGTTTCCATGGTTTCCTGCCAGTAACCCAGGTTGAGGATCAGCAGGAAGGAGAGGATGACAAACGCGGTCAGGCCCCATTTACGCTGGATAAAGTGCGCGAGTAGAGCAATCAGGCCGATCAATGCCAGCGGATTGAACCAAGTCAGCGCGAACGTCACGCCGTGGATCATCGTTTCCAGTGTCGAAGCGATCAAATCGAAATAGTTGGCACCGTGTTTAGTCAACCATTCGACGAAGGCAGCGATGTACTGGCCTAGAGGGATTTTGTGATCAGTCAGCATGGTATTGAACGTCCGCATGCGGGGGAATATTTACAACTGCAGGCGGGCGAACCCGCCTGCACTCGGGTTACTGGGTCAGTTTGGCCTTAGCGGCCTCCAGGCCTGGTTTACCGTCAATGGTGGTCACGCCAGCGAGCCAGGTATCAAGGATCTGTGGGTTTTTCTTCAGCCAGGCTTTGGCTGCTACATCAGGCTTCATTTTGTCGTCCAGGACGTTGCCCATCAGCGAGCTTTCCATGTTCAAGGTGAACGACAGGTTTTTCAGCAACTGACCCACGTTGCTGCACTCCTGGGTGTAGCCCTTGCGGGTGTTGGTGTAGATGGTGGCCTGACCGAAGTTCGGACCGAAGTAGTCGTCGCCACCTGTCAGGTACTTCATCTTGAAGCGAGTGTTCATTGGGTGCGGTTCCCAGCCGAGGAAGACCACGTCAGTGTTGCGACGCGAGGCGCGATCCACTTGGGACAGCATGCCGGCTTCACTGGACTCGACCACTTTGAAGCCCGCGGCCTTGAGGCCGAACGCGTCCTTGTCGATCATGGACTGGATCAGGCGGTTGCCATCGTTACCCGGTTCGATGCCGTAGATCTTGCCGTCGAGTTCCTTCTTGAATTTGGCGATGTCGGCGAAGTCATGCAGGCCTTTGTCGTAAAGCGCCTGAGGAACGGCCAGGGTGTACTTGGCGTTTTCCAGGTTAGGACGAACGGTTTCCACGGTGCCGGCATCACGATAAGCCTTGATGTCGTTCTCCATGGTCGGCATCCAGTTGCCGAGGAACACGTCCATGTTCTTGCCGTCGGCCAGTGACTTGTAGGTCACGGGTACGGAAATCATGGTGGTTTTAGTTTTGTAACCGAGCGACTCAAGCACGGCGCTGGTTACTGCGGTGGTCACGGTGATGTCGGTCCAGCCGACATCGGAGAAGTTAACGGTCGCGCACTGCGCCGGTTCTGCAGCTTGCGCCAACAGCGGCAGACTCAGCGCAACGGCCAACAGCAACGTTTGGGAACCTTTCATCGATGGACTCCTGGGTGTTTTCTTCTCGTCATCAGCCGAAGGGGCTGATGCGGTTTGTGTGTTGCAGCTGAATGGCGAGGCGTGTCACGCAACAGCTCTACCGCTGCGCCTGGCAATCGAGTCGAGACTGATCATGTAACAGTGAAAAACAAACGCCTACAGGGGGCGTCGCATCCAGTACACACAGGGTCGTATCCAGTGTCGGCAACGTCGCTTACAGATTTTTTAGCCGGCAAAAAGGTACTTTCAGGTGTCGATACGGCATCTTGATGTTCAGATCAGTCGCAAACCGTCATGCCGGGATGCTCTCCATCGGCGGCGACGTTAGTGAGTATGGGTACGTCGGTGTCAGACGCCGTACGCCGCGATAAAAGCCTGATGATGCGCCCATCTCGGCGGATAGCAGCTTCAGCGTAGCAGCTCCGTCACCGGGCGCTTTTGGCGTCGGGAGTCTCGACTACAGAGGGTTTGCGGTAATGGCTATCAGTGTGTTCGACCTGTTCAAGATCGGTATCGGTCCCTCCAGTTCACACACCGTGGGGCCTATGCGCGCCGCGGCGCTTTTTGTTCAAGGGCTGCGCGAGCGTGAGCAATTGGCCCAGGTCGGCAGGGTTGAGGTGCGGCTATATGGGTCGCTGTCGGCCACCGGTATCGGCCATGGCAGCGACAATGCGGTGATCATGGGGTTGATGGGCGAATGGCCGGATGCTATCGACCCGTCGCAGATCGGGCTGCGCATCGCCACCCTGAAGGAAACCGACACGCTGCTATTGGACAGTGCCTTGCCCATCCCGTTCCAGTGGCAGCGCGACATGCGGCTCATTGATGAAAACCTGCCGTTCCATCCCAACGCCATGACCCTGATTGCCGAAGGCGCTGACGGAGAGCTGCACCGAGACACGTATTACTCGGTCGGTGGTGGTTTTGTGGTGGATGAAGCCCAGGCTGCAAGCGGCGTGCTGGACATGGACCGAACGGTGTTGCCGTACGATTTCTCCAGCGCTGCCGAGCTGCTTGGCCTGTGCCGGCAGCATGGCTTGCGCGTGTCCGAGCTGATGATGGCTAACGAAAAGGTCTGGCGCAGCGAAGAAGAAATCCGCACCGGACTGATGCGTTTATGGCGCGCCATGCAGGACTGTGTCGAAGAGGGCCTTAAGCACGAAGGCATTCTGCCCGGCGGTTTGAATGTGCGCCGTCGCGCTGCGCGTTTGCATCGCAGCCTGTTGGAGTTAGGCAAGCCTAACGTGATCGGCTCGACCCTCAGCGCCATGGAGTGGGTCAACCTGTTCGCCCTGGCCGTCAACGAAGAGAACGCCGCAGGCGGGCGCATGGTCACGGCCCCCACCAATGGCGCGGCGGGGATTATTCCGGCGGTGTTGCATTACTTCGTCAAGTTCAGCGAGGAAGTCAGCGAGGCCAATGTGGTCGACTACTTCCTGGCGGCCGCAGCGGTGGGCATTCTCTGCAAGAAGAACGCATCGATCTCGGGTGCCGAGGTCGGTTGCCAGGGCGAAGTGGGTTCGGCCTGCGCCATGGCGGCGGCGGGGTTGGCGGACATTCTCGGCGCTACCCCGGAGCAATTGTGCAACGCGGCGGAAATCGGACTGGAACATAACCTGGGGCTGACCTGCGATCCGGTCGGCGGGCTGGTGCAGGTGCCGTGCATCGAACGCAACGCCATCGCGGCGGTGAAGGCGATCAATGCTGCGCAGATGGCTTTGCGGGGCGACGGTCAGCACTTTATCTCGCTGGATCGGGTGATCCGGACCATGCGTGATACGGGCGCTGACATGCATGACAAATACAAGGAAACCTCGCGCGGCGGGTTGGCGGTCAGCGCCATTGAGTGTTGAGACACCATCTGCGGCGAGCCCAAATCCTGCAGGCGCGGGCTTGACGGGTTAGCCAGGCAGACTGCCATCGCGGCGGGACGCGTAGTTATAGGCTTGCTCCTTCAATGGGCACTGTCCGTCTGCACCGCCACCTTTTAGCGCGCGGCACTTTGAGCACCTACCGCTGGTCGGTTCGTGCACTGCAGTGACACTCCTTTAGTCTAGGTCGGTACGCACTTCACACAAGTGCTACCGAAGTGCTCAACCTCCCGAATCAGCCCGCAGCATAAGGCGTCTGCGACGTATAACCCCTCTAGTCGTGGGTCCTTATATAGACGCATCACGACGTCGTTTTCAGGTTTTATTGAATGGCCATTCAACTTTAGGCATGGCATTTGCGTTGTCATCACAAAGCCCTCATCGCATGGGCAATAACAAGAGCCTCGGCTGAGGCCATCAATCGCTTTGTGTGAGGAGATACCGTGATGACTTCGTTCAACTCCGGGGCCCAACCCCAGAACCGCGCGCCGCAATCCATCGGCTTTCTGCTGTTGGATAATTTCACGCTGATTTCCCTCGCCTCGGCGGTTGAGCCGCTGCGAATGGCCAACCAGCTGTCTGGTCGTGAGCTGTATCGCTGGACCACCCTGAGCGCCGACGGTGGGCAAGTCTGGGCCAGCGATGGTCTGCAAATCACCCCTGACGCCTCCATGCACAAAGCCCCCGTCCTGGACACCGTGATTGTGTGCGGCGGCGTGGGCATCCAGCGCACCGTGACCCGCGAGCACGTCAGTTGGCTGCAAAGCCAGGCGCGCCAATCGCGTCGTCTGGGCGCTGTCTGCACCGGTAGTTGGGCCTTGGCCTGTGCCGGCCTGCTTGACGGTTTCGATTGCAGCGTGCACTGGGAATGCCTGGCCGCGATGCAGGAAGCTTTCCCGCGTGTGGCCATGAGCACCCGCTTGTTTACCCTCGACCGTAACCGCTTCACCAGCTCTGGCGGCACTGCGCCGCTGGACATGATGCTGCACTTGATCAGCCGCGATCACGGTCGCGAACTGTCGGCAGCGATTTCCGAGATGTTCGTCTACGAGCGCATTCGCAACGAGCAGGATCACCAGCGTGTGCCGCTCAAGCACATGCTCGGCACCAATCAGCCGAAACTGCAGGAAATCGTTGCGTTGATGGAGGCCAACCTGGAAGAGCCTATCGACTTGGACGAGCTGGCAGTGTACGTCACCGTTTCCCGGCGTCAGCTAGAGCGGCTGTTCCAGAAATACCTGCACTGCTCACCGTCGCGCTATTACCTCAAGCTGCGCTTGATCCGCGCCCGGCAACTGCTCAAGCAGACGCCAATGTCGATCATCGAAGTGGCGTCGGTGTGTGGCTTCGTGTCCACGCCGCACTTCTCCAAGTGCTACCGTGAATACTTCGGCATTCCGCCGCGTGACGAACGCGTCGGCTCCAACACCGCGCAGCAAGTCGCAATGATGCCAATCCCGCAATCACTGGTACTGGCGCCGCTGTCCGGTCCGCTGTCGGCGCTGAGCCAGGCGCGTAATGAATCGACATTTGCGAGTGTGCGGTTGTAAGACGAGCTAGTACTCCCCTGTAGGAGCCAACGTGTTGGCTCCTACAGGGGATGGTTATTTTTTTTGTATACCGCCAACGCTGGCAACAATTGCTGATCAATTGCCTGGCGCACTGCTGGCAAGATCGTCGCGCTGCCGGTGAGTATTTGTTCGATCATTCTGCGTAACGCCGTGGCGCGGGCTTCGGTCAGGCCGCATACCGCTTGGGTGCAGGCTTGTTCGGCGGTGGCGCCAGGGGGCATGTCGAAACCCAAGGCCCTGAGTTGGCTGAGCAGGTCTTCTTGGTCAATCAAATCCGCATGCATCATGTCGTCCACTCCTTTTATTCGGTATGGGTTGATTCTCGTTGCGCCCGTACGTGGCGGCAAGACCCTGCGAGGGCAATGGCCGGCATTCCTATGAACAGGTCGTTTTCGGTGATCCGCCGCCTTCACCTCGCAGCAAAGGCGAGACCAAAAAAAGGGCCGTTAGGCCCCCTAAATGAAATCAATATTTACCAGCTGTAGCGCAGACCTACGTTCATGCCCCACGGCTGCTCAATGTTGTTGCCCTTCATGTAGTCGAAGTCAGCATGCACTTGCAGTACATCGGTCAGTTGCGCAGCGATACCTGCGCCCAACTCGGCACGTGAACCTGACAGATCGTTAGTAAAACGATTGCCGTTAATGCTGACTTGATTGCTGCTGAGGAACTCACGCGCCGCCGCGACCTTCACGTACGGTTGTACAAAGCCGCCATCCGTCAGCGCGAATTTACGCCCCGCATGGGTACCGACCTTGGCCATTAGCGAATCGGCCTTGTTGCTGCTCGCTTGCATACCGTTGTCCAAGTCGTAGTCCTGGCCGCTGACCCACAGACCGGAGACCTGAGCGAAGGGTTCGATGAACCAGTCTTCATTGAGCTTTATGCGTTTGCCAGCTTCCACCGACACACCGATACCGTGGTTGGTGTACGTGCCTTTGGACTTCTCGCCGTCGCGCATCACTACGTCCGAAGAGTTTTGGAAGCGGTTGGCCTTGATCAGCGCATCGACGTAGAAACCATCGTCTGCCAGCCAGGTCGTGTAAGCCCCGATGTAGTAGCTGTCGACTTCGCCGGTGGTGCCTTCTTTCAAGTCGAGATCCGACTTGCTGTACCCGCCCATCAGGCCGGCCAGCCATTGCCCGTTACTGCTTGGCAACGGTGCGTCGGCGCCGAAGGAAATACCCTGCTGGACTTGCGAGTAAGAGACGCCGCCGCCGGCTGACAGTTTGTATTTGTTGCCATAGCTGCGCATCCAGCCGCCACCCTGATCGCCACCGTTGCGCAGTTCACCCATGCGACTGCGCAGGGTTGCGGACTCACCATACCAAACGGTAGGTGCCGCGCTGAACAATCCAATCACCGAGCGCGAACCGGCGGAAACTTCGCCGGTTTGCACCAATGACCAGTCGGTGCCGCCCGTGCTGTTTTCCTGCTGTTCCAGCTCATAGGCGAAGGTGCCGAAATCGACCTTGTCACCCACCAACGAAAACTGCGCATCGCCGCTGCCGGTATGCACTATTTGCTGCGGATCAGCGCCTTCCAGCGGATCTATACCTGTGTTCTGTACGCGCAATTGATGACTGCCGGTTGCGCTGCCGGTGACATCGAGAAAATCACTCTTCTGCGCCGCCAGATCGGTGCCCAAGGCAAAGGTCCCCGAGCCATTCAGCTCGCCAACGGTCAGTGTCTGGAAGCCGTCTGAAGTACCGCGCAAGTCAACGGATCCTCCGTTCAGTTCGAGCTTGCCGACCGTGGAATTCCCTTCCATCAGCCATGTCGAGGAACCATCGATATTCAACGTCGTAGCGTTGTTGATAGCGCCAGTCAGGCTGGCATTGTTCGCCAAAGACAGGTGCGCGATCGAGTCACTGGTGACCAGAACATCGCCCACCAGTTGGCTGTCATTAATAGCGACATAGCCGGTTGCCGCATTATTAACTTCAAGGGCAATACCGTTACCACCGGACAGCGTCGAACCGTTGCGGATATCGATATGAACATCTTGATTGGCAGCCGCCGATCGGGTGATGACAATGGCGCTGCCTTCCAGGCCCACAACGGACGACTGATCGACTACCAGCGACGCAGGTCTTTCAGTTGCGCCGGTTGCATCACCCCAAATGACGACACCGTTATTATCGCCCGTGACCACACTGTTCTGATTGAATGAGGCGCTGGCACCGGCCACCACTACGCCCGCGCCACCGCTGACAAAACCAATGCCCGAAGCACCCGCGTGGCCTTCAACATGCGTATTGAACAGTTCAAGGGATGCACTGTCGGTAACGTTAATGCCTCGGTCCGTCCCCGAAACGAAGCTGTTGCTGATGTGTGCGCTGGAAGCCTGCTCAAACCCCGATAGCCGAATGCCGAAACTGCTGACGTCGGGCCGGGCGGGATCAGCCTCGGCGATGATGGTGCTGTTGTTGATAACGGCACGGCTGTTGTACAGCGCGATGGCAGGTTCACCCGTGGAAGTGACCCTGCCGCCGTCCATTTCGAGTCGGGAATCGGCGGTCGCATGGATACGTCCTGTTTCGCCCCCAGCCTTCACGATCAAATGTGAGTCCTGAAGATTGAACTCATAAACGGGGTCGCCATCTCGGATGACCACATTTTGCCCCGGCGGTACATCAATGGCGGCCTCGCACACGTTGGCCGTTATCACGCCCAATACCATCACCAGTTGCCCGGCTTGCCCTTTGAACCGCTTCATTGCCACGCCCACACCTTGAATAATCGAGGGGCGCCATTTGATAGAGAAGGACTATATAAAAAGATCAGGCATTTCAGCAGTTGCTGTAGGACTTTTCCTAAAAATATGAGCGGATATACTCAAAATCACGTAGGCAGCGTTTTGCAGATAGCGGGCCCGCCAGTATCACCAGGTATATCGCACACCCAAGTTGACTCCCCAAGGCTGTTCAATGTTATTGCCGTTGCTGTAATCAATGTCAGCGTGCAATTGCAGCACATTGGATAGTTGTGCCGCGATGCCAGCCCCCACTTCGCCTCGGCTACCGGAAAGGTCATCACTGAAGGTGGTGCGATTGACGCTGACCTCATTGCTCTTGGCAAACTCATGGGCCACCGCCAGTTTCACGTAGGGCTGAACGAAACCACCGGACCTCAACGCAATCGTTCGTCCTACATGAGTTCCTACTTTGCCAAGGAACGAGTCGGCTTTGTTACTTTTGGCTTCAAGTCCGTGGTCCAGGCCGTAATTCTCGCCCGTCACCCACAAGGCCGAACCCTGCAGATAGGGCTCGACGAACCAGCCGTCCGAGAAATCGAAGTGTCTGCCGGCCTCCACCGAGCCGCCTACGCCGTAGTTGCCGTAATCGCCCTTGGCCTTGACCCCGTCGCTCATGGTGACATCAGCTTTGTTTTGGAAGCGGTTGGCCTTGATGATCGCATCGATGTAATAGCCGTCATTCGCAAGCCAAGTGGTGTAAAGCCCGAGGTAATAACTGCTGACCCGGCCATTGGAACCCAGTTGCATGTTCAGATCAGAGTTGCTGTATCCCCCTAATACGCCAAGAAGCCAATGACCGTCGGTGGATATTGGCGTATCTGCGCCGAACGATATGCCTTGCTGAACTTGGCTGTAATGCACTTGATCAGCTGCGGAAACGTTGTACTTGTTGCCATACGTGCGGGCCCAGGCGCCGCCTTGCTCGTGGCCATTGCGTAACTCACCCATGCGGCTGCGCAGCGTGCTCAACTCGCCATACCACACCGTCGGCGCGGCACTGAATACGCCGATGACAGCCCGAGCACTTGGACTGATGATCGGGTCGCCCCCGCTGTCGCCCCCATCACCCCCATCACTGCCATCACCGCCATCGCCCGTGGTCTCCTGGACCAGATACCAATCGGTGCCACGCTGCTGTAAACGGTAAACAAAAGTACCCGCATCAACTTGGCCACCCAACACAGTGAAGCTCGCTGTTCCGCTGCCGGTATGGACAACCTGCTGAGCATGATTTTCCTGGAGGGGTTCGACCCCCGTATTCTGAATGCTAAGCGAATGACTGCCACTGGCAGCGCCGGTGATGTTGACCAGATCACTTAGATGACCTGCAAGGTCGGTAGCCAGCGCAAACGTGCCGCTTCCTGTCAGGCTCGATGCGGTCAAGGTTCGAAACGCACCCTTGCCGCCGCGCAAATTCACGGTCCCACCGTTCAAGGTCAGCGCCCCAACGGTCGAGTTGTTGACCATGTTGAATGTGGACGTAGTGTCAATCGAGAGGCTTTGCGCGCTGCTGACGGTGCCTGTCAAGCGGCCGCCATGGGTCAGCGTCAACGTGGCGGGCGTTTGAGCGTCTTGGACAATATCACCGGTCATCACACTGTTATCCAGACTCAGGCTGCTGATGTTGCTCATCGCGCCGGTAAACACAGAACCAGCAGCCATAGTGACTGATGCCGAAGATCCGGACGGCTCAACCACGTTCCCGGTAACCTGGCTGGCATTCATGTTCAGGCTGCTGATATTGCTCATGGTCCCGGTCAGCGTTGCGCCATTGCGCATCAAGACATCTGCGGTAGCGCCGGCCAACACCTGCACATCACCCACCAGTTGACTGTTATCAACGGTAAGTTGTGCCGCGGTCACCGAACCAACCGCTGATGTTGCAAGCCCAACTTCAAGCAGCACTCCATTCCCCGCCCTCATCGTGGAGCCGTTGAGCACTTCAATATTGGCACGCATCGGCGGGATGCCAATATTGCCTACAAGAATGGCACTGCCCGTACCGGATGTAAGGCTGGAACCATCGAGAACCAACGTTGGCGTCGCAGTTAAGGTTCTGTTGGAAAATAAGCCAGCCCCATGATTACTGCCCGTTGCCTGACTGCCCTGAAGGATGACTTCCCCCCCCACCAGCGAGATGCCAAGGCCGTCACCGGCAATTGATGCGCCTACAGCACCAGTGCCCGTGATTTGTGAATTAATCACCGTGGCGATACTTCCTCCCGAGACATTCAGGCCACGCCCGGCCGCAGAAATAATGCTGTTGGTGACCGTTGCGGTAGAACCCGGAACCGTGTCATCTGCTCCGCGCACAACGGACAGGCCGGTATTGCGGGTGGAAACAAGGGTCGAGTCAGTGATCGCTCCAATGCTGTTGGTTAACACCAGTGCGCTCAGTGAAGTGGCAGAAACAGTTGCACCATTGAGAACCACCGTTGACCCGGCTGTGGTGACGATGTCCAGTGTTTGCCCGCCTGGGGCTACCGTCAAACTGGCTGCGGTTAACGACCATTGTTGCGCCGGTTCCCCGTTATTCACGGTAACGGATCCACCTGGGGGCACATTGAGCCCCCACGCTTGCCCGCTTACAGTAATAACCGTTATGGCGACGATCCATTGGCCGCAGAACTGAAGATTGTAGCGATCGCTGATGTCCATTAATCCTCCCTGATCGTTAAGCAGTCAATGCCCAATGGCATGCTGCTGATCTCGTTTCCTACGTAGATCGAAATTGCGGCGCTACTCCCAAAAGCAATAACAACTTAGTAGTCCTATGGGTTTTATTCGTCAACAACTTGGTCGTCGTCTTGTTGATTTGGCTAGAGCTATTCGCAACAAATGCAATTGCTAAATAATATATGCAATAACATCAGGGGGTTAGTTGATTTTTATGATTGCTGGTCGCCCAACCTGTCATTTATGACAGGTTACAGCGCTTAGTCTTTATGAATAACCTGAGCGTGCCTTCTGACATGGAGTCACGCAAATGGCACATTCTCACTCACGCAAAAAAATTAAAACTCGCGCTAACCTCCCGAGCCTGGAAGTCCCTGCTGCTTTGGAGGACGGACGGATTCCCCTCGATCGTTATGAAGAGGATCTTTTAGTGCGGATACCTCATTTCGCGGAAATGAAAGAGTCCGACATACTTAACCTTTATGACGGTGTCACCTCGCTGATCATGACCTATACCCTTAAAAAAGGAGAGGCTGAAGACCCTGATTTCAATGCGGAATTATTTATTCCTAAAGGGCGTTTTCCACCTGCCGGAGGCTTCACTGAATTAAGTCTGGATTATGAAATTATAGATCCTGTGACGGAAGACGGCGAACGCTCAGGGAAAACAGTGACCGTTGTATTCGACAGAGAATCCCCAGGTGGCACTTCGTTGACCGCGCTTTCTTTCACCGAAGAGCAAAAAGAAGGTATCACCGAAGAGGACTTGGTCGATGGCTACTTGCCGGTGACGGCCTATGCCTGGTACGGAATGGAAAAGGGTGATTTTATCACGCCTTGGCTAAGCGAACTCCCCGCCTCTGCTGACTCACAAGAGCTGTACCTGATTAAAAATGCAGAAATAGAAATAAGTACGGCCGGAACAAGGACGTCGCTAGGATTTCCTAAAGGTAGTTTCACGGCAGCCGCCGATTACTATTTTGGGTATCAAGTACGCGACAAGTTGGGTAACACTTCAGTGATCTCTAGCACGGTAAAAATTGCGGTTAACGTGGGTTAATTAATTAAACACTACTCATCAAGCAGGGTGTAATCATGACCATTATTCAAGCGTATGCGGGTGTAAAAAAAACTGCAGTCACTCTTGCGCCGTCCGCATTGCCCGCGCTCACGGTGCCGGCTGCTGATTCCCTGAGGGGGACTATTCCAATTGCATTGCTGACAGCCGATGTCGTTGTGAAAGTACCAAAATCCCCAGAGATGAAAAATACCGACTCTATTCAGCTTCTTAGGGATGGCGTCGCTTATGGCGCTCCTGTTGACTTGTCCTTGGTTGATCTTACCGATCCGTCACTTACTGAATTTGATCTTCTGATCAAAGTAGCGGATTTTCCGGCAAACGGAACGGACACGCGGGTTGTACTGAATTACCAAATTTACGACACCGCTTCCGAAGACGGTCAAACTACGTTATTGCCACTCACGGTTCGGTTTGACCGGCTCGCGCCAGGCGGTGATCAGTTACCACCCTTGCTATTTACCGAGGCCCAGCTTTCAGGTATTACCGTTAGCGACTTGGTGGACGGGCTTCTAAATATTGTCGTAGACCCCTTTTTCGACAGCGAAGCGGACGACCTTGTAGAACTGTGGCTGGGAACCAGCCCCACAACAGGTTCTTTTCTTTCGCCAACGTTCATGGTGACAGATCCTAAACGTCAACTGCCTGTCACCATTACCGAGGCCGATCTGAAAGCCACGGCCGATGGTAAAAAATATTTTAGCTATCGGGTAACCGACTGGGCTGGAAATGTCCGGAGTAATCCGGAATCTACCGCCATTGACGTATTCCTCAATCTGCCGGAATTACTTGCACCACTGGTGCCTGAAAACGATGACGGTCTGATTACCTACAACGATGCCGTGGCCGATGTCGGGGTGGTCATTCCGCACTACGACGGTGCCGTGGCAGGTGATTTTATTTACGTCATTTGGGGTGGCCGGACCATCAGTCCCTTCTCCGTGTCCGACCCAGTTCCACCTGCCCCCGATCCGATCGCGACCATTGCCGTACCCTACGACGTCGTAGCGGAAGTCGGAAACGGTCGGGATATCAAGGTCAGCTACTGGCTGCAGAGAACCGGTTCGCCTCGTGTCGACTCCCTTGTAGCCTTGGTCAATGTCGACTTGCGTACACCTGGCGGACCAAACCCAGACCCAGACCCAGACCCAACGACGCCTGAGCATGAGAACATCAAACCCCCCAGCATCCAATGTGGGACCAGCCCGGTTAACACGATAAATCCCGGGAATTATGGGCAGAATGCAACCGCAACCATTCCCCGTGTAGGGGAAGACTTAAACGTCATCTGGACTATTGGCGATGTCATTCAATTGTACTGGGGCACAGTGTCTTTGCCTGAGATGCCATTTGTCACGGTCACCGCGCCGAACGAAGGGAGCAATATATTGATACCGGTACCTTTTGTTGCAGTTATCGGGGCCATAGGTGTCGGTGATATCAATGTCTATTTCACCGTCACAAGAAAGCTGGATGCTACTAACACCGTGACCGTTAAATCTAAAGTTCAGGTAGTCACGGTTGCGTCGAGTGCTGAACTTCCAGGTGATGGCGCTCCGCTAGCACGGGGTATTTTTCCGGAAGCAAACGCCAGCAATATTATTACCCGGGCCGCCGGCCTAAACGGCACGACTTTCCGTATTACCTTGTCGGGGGTAAGCAATATAGACATCGGTAGGTCGCCCGTCCTAAGTTATAACTTTGTGGGCGTCAGCAGCGTGGACGCAACAGATCCAGCTGCCCCGCCCATTGAAGCGTCGAGATTGAAGTCGGATGACGTGCCCATTACTCAGGCGATGCTGGCGGCCGGTTATTACGAGGTTGCGCTGCCGTACTCGTTGATCTACTTGATTTGCCGGAACGGTGCGATTCTCGACTACAGCATCAGCAATGATCGCGGCAGAACTAACGGGCTCCAGAAGTTTGTCCGGTTTGCCATGAACGAGGCCGGAGGCAGTTGTTCGATCCCCTTACTTTAGGGCTATAGCAGGGGGATGGCTTATTTCGGCTAAGCGGTAGAAATGAGTCCTCCTCCTCTGCTACTTCAGAACATGAAGCGTTAGACGATTAACGCATCCTCAAGGACGAACCACCATGAGTGCATTAACCGCAGCACAAGAAAAAACCACCGACGCGTTCGCTTCGGCAACCAAGGACTCCTCGTTGATGGCCCTCAACAGCCTCGCACCCACGCAAAATACTGATTACCCCAAACCGCATGTGCAAGAAGCCCCTTCGGATACTCTGGACCCGCTGCTGGGTAACCCGTCCGGGGTGCATGTCGAGGTGGCTTATCCATCAATGAGGTCGTCCGACATCATTGGCTTGTTCTTTAACGGCAACGACACCTTTGCGGTGCAAAACGGCAGTGTGTTTGGCACGGTGACGTTCCTGGCTCCCGTCGCCGATGTCACCCTCGCGGTGGGCAAAACCATTCAGGTCATCTATGCCGTGGTCCGTCCGGATGGGGTGATCCTGTCCGAGATTCTGAACCTGATCGTGCAACCGATCGCGGCAGACAAACTGCCCACCCCGCAGATCACTCAGGCCTCGGAGGGCGTGCTGGACTTGACGACGTTTGACGGGGATGCCGATGTGACGGTTGAGGCCTGGCCGTTGATTGCGGTGGGGCAAACGGTTTGGTTGACGGTTACAGGGCCGGGTGGGGTACCGATTTGGAAGTTGTTGGAGGGGTATGCGATTACGGCAGCGGATGTGACTAATGGGATTGGTCGGGTTATTGCGCGAGGGGAGTTGGATAGGCTTGAGGAAGGAGGGGAGTTGAGGGTGGTTTTTAAGGTTGGGTTTGAGTGGGGGAGTGATGAGTCGATAGCTGTTGGATTTCCGATTTCAATTTTTAATATAAGTCTGAACTGGCGTATAGAAATCGAAAATTTCGAAACTGCAATTCACAATGAAACTATCCCGGCCGGAGGCGTTAGGCAATTCCCGGCACTAACTGTTTTAGCCAGAACCGAAGTTAAAATCGTAAATGCGGGCTATAGCCCTTGGGCAACAAATTATATGGTTTGGATGCTTGGCGGCACAGTAGAGTTCAGACTTGCAACACCCGCCGAGCGCGTGGTTTTTGGAATCTACTCTGATTCAGTCGGTACGATAACAATCAATTATCTTGATGTGCAGGGACTGTCGTTGTCTGTGTACCAGTTTGGTGGCGTGCTTGGTAAATGGGTCGAGTATACTTGTGATTCTGGCAAGAAAATATACACTATATCTGTAATTTATAGCCGCGGTGATCGCGGTGCAATAGTCATGGATAATTTTTCCATAGCGCACCGACCCGCGCCATGAGTCAATGGGACTGATTCATCAGCGAAAGAATAAGGCAGTTTGATTTATTCATATGATTGGTTGCGGAAGTTGTGGTCAAGTTTTCAGTAGCGCGTTGAAACTAAATCAAACCCTTCCCGCTTCGTCAGAGCGTAACGTTCTGACAGTCTATCTAAAGTTAAACATTAAGGACGGCAACCATGAACATCGACGATCTCGGCCCTCTGGTCTTCAGTGACTTCAACGACTCCGACGAAAACCCCCGCCGCGGCCTGGGGTATCACCAACTCTATGACCCCAACAAGAGAATCGGACTGACCGCCAAACTCCCCGACGTCACGCGCGTGGGCGACACCATCACGCTGTACTGGAATAACAACGACGTGCAGCAGTACAACCTCGATCAGCCGACCATCGACCAGGGCTGGCTGAGTTTCAGCGTGGGCACTGTCCTTGTTCAGGACCCCGGCGCCGAAGTGTATTACACACTGTTTGACAACCAGGCCGGGGACTTGCAGACATCGCCCACGCGCACCGTCGCGGTCAGCCGCCTATCGCCGGGGGATTTGGACCCCGATACCTCGACCGCCATCAACGAAAATCTGGTGGCCTGCACGGTCAGCCCTGATCCGGTAAATAACCCAGCTGCCGCTGTCATCGTCACCGTGCCTGCATGGGCTTATCAAGAAGTAGGCGATGAACTGACTGTGATGTGGAACAACCTGCGCGTGATCCATCCGGCGCTGACAACGTTAGGGCCGCAAAACGTCGTGGTCCCCCCAGAGACGCTCGAAGCGGGCGGCAGCAGTGACATGCTGCTGGTCAATTATGAAGTCCGCGACATTGTGGATAACTACTCGTTGGTGTCACCGTCAACTTATGTGCGGGTTGAGATTGATCCAGATGCGTTGGCTTCCCCTCGGGTTAATGAGGCCGACCGCGTTACGTTGATCCTCAATCTGGAAGCGCTCGGCGATGCTGATGCGCATGTGGCGATTCCTTCTTACACCGGCAACGGAAAAGCCTACACCGTCACCCTCGACTGGGTAGGCAAAACACCGACCGCCGACATCAGCCTGACCCTTGCACCAGTGACAGTCGACGATCCCGGCTTCGATCACGCGACCTTCACCATCCCCAACGCCCACCTGAAACTCATCGCGGGCGGCTCTGCGGTGGTGCGTTACAGCCTCAGCCAAACAGGCGCTACGCCAGATAAACAATCAAAAACCACCACCATCACCCTCACTGGCTTGCCAGTTCAGCTCGCCCTGGCCGTCGTCAAAGAAGCTGGCGGCACCACCACCATCGACCTCGCCCTGATCATCGGCGACAGCGCAACGGTAACTATCGCCGCCTATTCCGGCCAAAGCGTCGGCGACAAAATCGTCGTCAACTGGAAGGGCACCAGCGCTTTAGGCGACCCGGTCAACTACAGCAGCAGTACCGTCATCGTAGAGGGAGGCGAACTGAAAGAAATCACCTTCAACGTCCCGAGGGCTTACGCCGATCAACTGGCAGGCGGCGCGCTGGAGTTGAGTTACCAAGTGGTGTTCAGCGCGACGGGCAGCACACAGAACTCGCCGATTGCAGGGTATACGGTCATCGGAACGCCCCTCCAATTGGCACCGCCTGCGGTGGATGAGGCCAATGGCGCGCTCATTGATCCCGGCACAGTGACCTTGGCGGCGACAGTACGTATCAAGCCTTACAACGGCAAGGATTTCGGCGACATCATTTACCTGCGCTGGGAGGGCACAACTCAGACCGGAACTTCGCTCGTTCACGTCGATGAGTACAGCGTAGGGAAAAATGAGAGCAACACAGACGTCACCTTTCTCGTTGATAAAAGCCATCTTGATCCACTGATCAATGGCACGCTGGCCGTGAGCTATCGCGTGCTGTCAGCGACAACTGAAAACACCCAGCCCTCAAGTGCGGCCACCTACACGGTAGGCACCAGTATCCTGCTGCTTATGCCAACGGTGGATAACGCACTAGACGATGTTTTCGACCCCGCTAAGTACCCACAGGGCACATCTGTACATGTAGACGGTCAGGCCATTTCATTGAAGCGACTGGACACCGTCACGATTTACTGGACAGGTGCCACCGCAGACGGCACAGCCTCGCGGGATTTCAGAGCCGCCACCGACAACCAAATGCTCACATGGCCCATAACGGCTGCATTGATTGGCTTTAGCCGAGACGCAAGTGTCGATGTGTTTTACGAGGTGCTTCGCAGCGCAGGCGGCCAATCCAAGTCGCTCGCCAGAACGTTGAGCATTCTGGGCGATGCGGTTCCCGGTGAGATTACCGACGACTTTTCGATCCATACCGGAGACTTGATAACCGTCGGAGGGTCGGTCACTACGCCCCACATGACCATTCGGTTTTTATCCGGGGCAGGGCAGGCGGGTTTTGCTCCCGGCTACATACTGCCTCCAGAGGCCGCCGACTATTTCGTCGGCACAGTGCTACAACTCGGTTATGCCGCCTCAGGCAACCAAACCCTTGAACTTGAACTGAATGTCGAATGCCGCGTAGTGAACTGCGATGTCCACGGCGTAGAGACCGGTAGCACGGCCATTCGGTATCTGGATGCCAATAAACTAGAGCTTCATGCAGAGGTGCTGCCCAAGGCCAGCAATCAACATTTGCACTATGAAAGCCTTGGCAAGCCTATTCGTTACATAGAAATCGTGAATCAAAACAAAGACTGGACGCTGTGGGATAACTTTGTAATGCAAGCCTGATCGCCCATTGGGGACGGATCGATTTTCGGTGCAAGTCCGAAACTGAATCATTCCCCTAACTCGGAGCAGGCCATGTCATGCGCGTGCCTGCCAGCTTCACCCACATCAAGGAAGAACGCCATGAGTGTATTAACTGCGGCACAGGAAATAGAAATCTCCGACGCGTTTGCCTCGGCAACCAAGAGCGCGTTGTCGACGGTCCTCAACAGCCTCGCGCCCACGCAAAATGCTGATTACCCCAAACCGCATGTGCAAGAAGCCCCTTCAGATTCCCTGGACCCGCTTTTGGGTAACCCTTCCGGGGTGCATGTCGAGGTGGTTTATCCATCAATGACGTCGTCCGACTTCATTGGCTTGTCCTTCAATGGCAACGACACTTTCGAGGTAAAAAATGGCAGCCTGTTTGGAAAGGTAACGTTTCTGGTTCCCGTTGCCGATGTGACTCTCGCGGTGGGCAAAACCATTCAGGTCATCTATGCCGTGGTCCGTCCGGATGGGGTGATCCTGTCCGAGATTCTGAACCTGATCGTGCAACCGATCGCGGCGGACAAACTGCCCACCCCGCAGATCACTCAGGCCTCGGAGGACGTACTGGATTTGACAACGTTTGACGGGGATGCAGATGTGACGGTTGAGGCCTGGCCGTTGATTGCGGTGGGGCAGACGGTTTGGTTGACGGTGAGTGGACCGGGTGGGGGGCCGACTATGGAGTTGCTGAAGGCTTATGTGGTAACGGCAGCGGATGTGACTAATGGGATTGGGGGGGCTATTGCGCGGGCGGAGTTGGAGAAATTGGAGGATGGGAGAGAGTTGGAGGTAAGGTGCAAGGTTGGGTTTGAGGGCGGGAGTGATGAGGCAGAGGCAGTTGAACTTCCGACTGCCGCATTCAAGTTAGCTCTGATTAGCTTCGAAGGTTTCGAGACGGCAAAGGAAGAAAACTTTCCTCCAGAACAGCTAGAAAACTTCCGAGCATTCAGTATTTCAGCAGCCCAAAGCTGGAGGATTAAATCCAATTATGAATATCCGCCGTATATGACGGGTTTAATGGCGCATTTTAATCTCGGTCGGATAACCATTACACTAAAATCCCCCGCAAAAAGCATCAGATTTGCAGCTCAATATCAATTAGGGGATGCCACTATTACATACAAAGATGAGCAAGAACTTACGATCACCACTCAGCTAGAACCCGCAGTAATTACCTATCCGGCCTCAAAATGGATAGCGTATTTCACTGCCACAAGGAAAATAAAGTCCATAATAATAGATCGCCCAACAAATGCTGGGCTCTCCGGGATCGGGCTAGATAATTTTACGTTCACATATATATGAGCTGCGGGGCAGATAAAAGTTTAAGAAAGGGGGCAGGCCGATTTTCGGTGAAGTGTTGAAAATAAATCAGTCTCTACCCGCCCGTCAGAGCATGAAGTCCTGGCGGGAAACCCAGAAGCATTAAACATCAAGGACGAACACCATGAGCGCATTAACCGAAGCACAAAAAAAAGCCTGCGACGCGTTCGCCTCAGCAACCAAGAGCGCTTTGTCGACGGTCCTCAACAGCCTCGCGCCCACGCAAAATGCTGATTACCCCAAACCGCATGTGCAAGAAGCCCCTTCGGATTCCCTGGACCCGCTTTTGGGTAACCCTTCCGGGGTGCATGTCGAGGTGGTTTATCCATCAATGACGTCGTCCGACTTCATTGGCTTGTCCTTCAATGGCAACGACACTTTCGAGGTAAAAAATGGCAGCCTGTTTGGAAAGGTGACGTTCCTGGTTCCCGTTGCCGATGTCACCCTCGCGGTGGGCAAAACCATTCAGGTCATCTATGCCGTGGTCCGTCCGGATGGGGTGATCCTGTCCGAGATTCTGAACCTGATCGTGCAACCGATCGCGGCGGACAAACTGCCCACCCCGCAGATCACTCAGGCCTCGGAGGACGTACTGGATTTGACAACGTTTGACGGGGGAGGCGATGTAACCGTTGAGGCCTGGCCGTTGATAGCGGTAGGGCAGACGGTATGGCTGACACTCATTGGTACGATGGTGGATGGCTCCAGGTTCCAACTAAATCTGCTGGATGGATATATTATTGGTCAACAAGAGATCTTGAATGGCATTGCGCTGAATATCCCTCAGGTTGATTTGGAGCGATTGAAAGACTCCAGTGAGCTTACCCTGACTATTGAAGTTGGATTTGGCAAATCTCCCTCGCAGCATGATGCAATGTCTTTCCCCGTGCTTCGATTGAAGGTAAGTGCGCTGTTAGAGACGTTTGAGTTCATTCCTGTACAAAGTACGTCCCTTGGGGGGAGTATTGACACCCCTTTCCTGGAGATCGCACTCGTCTCGGGGAGCACCAGCGCAATTGTGAGCGTTGTTTGCTATCCCACTGCGGCACCTCGGGACATTTGGTATCTCCATTACAACGACAATGAAAGCCCTTCTGCGGTATTTGCGATGGAACTCAGATTGAAGTCAACGTACGCGAAAGTTAGTTTTCGGTGGTACGGACAAGCGAGCCTCTTCGAAGCGTACGATAAAAATCGAATACTATTATCTAGTCAGCGACACCCAAGCGTAGGCCCCAAACCGATAGATATTTCTTTCTCAAATGTTGGGCTGAACGTTATCAAAATATTTCCGGACCATACCGGCGGAAGTATTATAGAAATAATAAAACTAACTAGATAATAACGACACCTTGACCGGTGACCTGCAGGAGTCACCCAAACGCACCATTTCGGGCAGCGATAATCGCCGAGCAATTTGGACCCTTCCAGCACAGCTGCTAAACTCCGCTCCCTTCCAGGAGCCGCCATGAATTACCGTCACGCCTTCCACGCAGGCAACCATGCCGACGTGTTCAAACACCTGATCCTGACTCGCTTGATCGCCCTGATGGCGCGCAAGGAGCAGCCGTTCGCCTACATCGACAGTCACGCCGGGATTGGTCTGTATGACCTCAAGGGCGATCAGGCCACCCGCACGGGCGAATGGTTCGAGGGCATTGCGCGCTTGTGGGACGCGCCGGACCTGCCTGCGCTGGCGGCCGATTATCTGCAGGTGCTGCACGACATGAACCCCGACGGCGAGCTGCGTTATTACCCAGGTTCTCCGGAAATTGCCCGTCGCCTGACCCGCGAGCGTGAGCGCATTCTGCTCAATGAGAAGCACCCCGAAGACGGGCGACTGCTTAAAGAGAACATGAAGGGTGATCGCCGCGTTGCGGTGCATTTGGGTGAGGGTTGGCACGTGCCGCGTGCGCTGCTGCCAGTGGCGGAAAAACGTGGGCTGTTGCTGATCGACCCGCCGTTCGAACAACTCGACGAAATGAAGCGTTGCGCCGTGGCCCTGAAAGAAGCCATCGGCCGCATGCGTCAGACCGTGACCGCGATCTGGTACCCGATCAAGGATCAGCGTCTGTTGAAACGCTTCTATCAAGACCTGGCCGAAACCGGTGCGCCGAAGTTGTTGCGAGTAGAATTATTCGTGCACCCGCTGGACACCCCGCAAAGCTTGAATGGCTCTGGCCTGGCCATCGCTAACCCGCCGTGGGGTCTGGAAGAGGAGCTGCGCGAGCTGATGCCATGGCTGGCCAAGACCTTGGGGCAAACCCAAGGTGATTGGCGCATGGATTGGTTGATCGCGGAGTAAGTTGGGTGCCAGATTAATCTTCGGTGATTGATCTGGCCTCTTCGCAGGCAAGCCTGCTCCCACAGGATGAACTGCGCCCACAGTTAGCTAGACACTTGACTCAAGCCGGCAAACAAACCCCCGTCCCGCCCAGTCCACAATACCCAGCCGGGTTCTTCGCCAGGTATTGCTGGTGGTACGCCTCAGCGTAGTAGAAGGTCGGTGCTTCTTCGATTTCAGTTGTGATCTGGCCCAGGCCAGCTTTGTTCAGTTCGGCCTGGAATGCTTCCTTGCTCGCTTGGGCCGCTTTGAGTTGGGCTTCGTTGGTGCAATAGATAACCGAGCGATATTGCGTGCCGATGTCGCCGCCCTGGCGCATGCCCTGAGTCGGGTTGTGCGCTTCCCAGAACACTTTCAACAGCGCGTCATAGGTGGTGTGTTCGGTGTCGTAGACTACCAGAACGACTTCGCTGTGGCCGGTCAGGCCCGAGCAGACTTCTTCGTAGGTCGGGTTGGGCGTCATGCCTCCGGCGTAACCGACTGCCGTGCTGTACACGCCCGGTTGCTGCCATAGACGGCGTTCAGCACCCCAGAAACAGCCCATCCCAAAAATCGCAAAATCCACGGTGCCAGGAAACGGGCCGAGCAACGGGTTGCCGTTGACGAAATGCTTTTCCGGCACGGTCATGTGCGTTTCACGGCCTGGCAGTGCCTGCGAGGCGGTAGGCAGTTCATTTTTGTTCACGAGTATCTCCGAGCGCAAAACCATGAGCCATATCCTCTGAGTAGATCGAGACAACGGATAAGCATTGTCAGTCAGGGCTTCTGATTAATAGAGGGTGAGTGACGATAGACCGACAGTTTGCCCGACTGTTCAGGGTCGAGGGAAGGGGCGGGACACGCGTAGGGAGAGGCGCGCTGATGTCAGACCAGAGGGCCGCGAGGGTAACGTCGGAGCTTGTCGATCAGCTCCAGCCCTGGAATCGGCCGGTCAAACAGATAGCCTTGACCGACGTCGCATCGATGGCGACGCAGGAACGCCAGTTGTTCGGCGGTTTCGACACCTTCGGCCACGACCGTGAGTTTAAGGTTGTGGGCCATGGCGATCACCGCTGAGGTGATTTCCATGTCGTCCTGATTATCCGGAATGTCGCGGATGAAGCTGCGATCGATCTTGATGACGTCAATCGGGAATTTTTTCAGGTAGCTGAGGGAAGAGTAACCGGTGCCGAAGTCATCCATGGCCAGGGTCAGCCCGAGACTTTTCAGGGAATCGAGTTGTTGTCGGGTGTCCTCGGTCGCTTCCAGCAGCAAACCTTCGGTGAGTTCAAGCTCCAGCAAGGGGGCTGGCAGACGTTCTTCCTTGAGGATGCTGGCAATCGAAGACACCAGGTCCGGGTCGGAAAACTGCTTGGGTGACAGGTTGATCGCAACGTGCAAGAGCCCCAGCCCGGCGGCGGTCAGTTGTTTGCTCATGCGGCACGCTTCACGCGCGACCCATTTACCAATGGGGATGATCAGGCCGGTTTCTTCTGCAACGCTGATGAACTGGTCCGGGCGAATCATGCCTTTTTCCGGGTGATTCCAGCGCAACAGCGCTTCCATCCCCAGCAACCTTCCGCTGCGCAGGCACAGTTTGGGTTGGTAGAACACTTCCAGCTCGTTTTGGGTCAAGGCGCGTCGCAGATTGTTCTCGACGAACAGCTTATAGCTGGCCTCGGCGTTGAGGGCCTCTGTGAACACTTGCACCTGATGTTTGCCGTTGGCCTTGGCTTTGTGCAGAGCCAAGCCGGCGTTCTTCATCAGGGTTTGCGGATCGCGGCCGTGCAGTGGCGCGCAGGCGAGGCCCACGGAGCCGGTGACGCTGATCAACTGGTTGTCGACGAACATCGGTTTATCCAGGGTCTTGAGTACCTGGATGGCGATCTGCTGGCCGGCGTCGAGGTCGGTGTCATCCAACAGCACGGCAAACTCGTTACTGGCAAATCGCGCCAGACTGCTGCTGGGGCTCAGGCTGTTCCGCAGGCGCCGGGCAAGGCTGATCAGCAGTTTGTCGCCAGTCTGATGGCCAAGGCTGTCGTTGATGCGTTTGAAGTTGTCGATGTCCACCAGCAACAGGCTGATGGGCGTGTCGCTGTCACGGGCAAAGCGCTCATCAAGGTTGCGAATGAACGCTGGCCGGTTGCCCAGGCTGGTGAGGTTGTCGGTGTAGGCCAGGCGTTCGATGCGCTGTTGTGCGAGCTTGGTCTGGGTGATGTCTTCGTAGATGCCGATGTAATGAGTCAACTCACGATTGTCGCCATACACCTTGGAGATCGAAAGCTGACCCCAATAGGGTTCCAGATTTTTGCGACGGCTCTTGAACTCGCCTTGCCAGCTGTTGCTTTTGGCGAGGCTGGAGTTGGCATCGAGCAGCAGTTCGTTGAGGTTTTCCAGCGCTGTCAGATCTGACAGCCGGTGGCCGTGGACCTCTTCGGTGGTGTATTGGGTGATCGCGGTGAAGCTCGGGTTGACGTATTCAACCACCCCGTCGCAATTGACCAGCAAGAAGGCGTTGGCGCTTTGTTCCACGGCGCGCTGGAACAAATGCAAGGCGCTGGTGGCGGTGCGTCGGTTGTGGTTGTTGAGAACCTGCGCGAATTGATCGGCCAACTCGCCGGCAAAGGTTATTTCATCGGCCTGCCAGGCGCGCGGGGTGCCGGTCTGTTCCAGGCACAGCACACCGACGACATGGCCATCGACACGGATACTGGCATCGAGCATCGCATTGATGTCCCGAGGCTTCAGGCTTTCTGCCATCTCGCGGGTGCGCGGGTCTAGTGATACGTCATTGGCATCAATGGCGCGGCCGGTGTGCAGGGCATCCAGGTAGCTCGGGAACAGGCTGGCGTCGATGGGTTGCGGTAGCAGGCAGTCGCCAGTGTCGCGATTGAATGCGGCAATCGGCTCCAGGCGCTGGTCGTTGAGGTTCCAGATACTGGCGCAGGCAATGTCGTAGATTTCGCAGGCGCTTTGGGTGATCAGTTGGGCCGCTTCCTGCACTGAGTTTTGGCTGCTGTAGCGATGACGGGCCAGGCGCAGGATCAGGCTTTGCTGAGCGCGAACACGCTCCAGATGCAGCAATTGCTCATGCTGGGCACGCTGGTTGAGCTCAAGGGCAATTTGCAGGCGGTTGTTCTGGCTTTCCAGATCCGGGTCTGACGCAGGGCCGCTGTCACCGAGCAGGCCTTCGACCACGATTATATAGCCGCGTAGCAGGTGGCGGTTATGCTGCTTAAAGCCCTCACCCATCTCCAGCAGGCTGATCGGGCCAACGGCAGTGTGCAGCGTATAGCGGATCAGATAGAACGGACTATTGGCCAATTGCAGCTGGACGTCGTCATGCATCTGATAGCGCGCTTCGGGCTCCATCAGGCTGGCATAAGGCGAGCCAATGAGGGAGCAAAGGTCTACCGCGGGCAGGCCAAATTGCTTTTCGCAATTGGGATCGAGGTACAGCAGCGCCCAGCTAGCTTCATTCAGCCGTTCGAAACGCAACATACCGAGCCGCGAGGGCACAGGTAATTGCGTGACTACCTCGACCGCGGTTCGACCGACGGCATCGGGTTGGCTTTTCATTAAGAAACTCGCTTCCAGAATGCTGATCGCGCCCGGGCTTGCGCCCTCTTTTTTGTCGCGTGCGCCAAGGTTGCATCATGCAGCTCGGGCTGACAAGGGAGGGCAGTGGCTTAGTGCTATAAATCGTACCGATTGGCGTATTGATCTGCAGTATTTCTCGGGACTTTCGGGGTGTGCCTGGCTTGGGGCTTCGCGTGCAAGCCCTTACCCACAAGCTCTGCGCAGGATTATGGGTACGAGCTGGCCTGCAAAGAGGATAGACGCAGTCTGTTAGTCCAACGTAATGACGACCGGCTGTTTTTCCAGGGTTTGGCCATTTTTGCCAAAGAATTCCACCTGAACTTCTTTTTCATTCGCGCTCACATAGGCGAAGTTGTCTTCGCTGTGAACGTTGCTGATGAGTTGGCTGTTGTAAGCACCGTCGTTCACGATGCTCACCGGCCCATCCAGTATGAAGTCCGATTCATAGGAGTAAGCATACGTCGCCAACAGCGGGATTTTGTACAGCGGCGAAGACACGATGGTGTGCACGCTAAAGTCGGGTTCGGCCGAATGGGTCAGTTTGCTGATCAGCGAACAATGAACGTCGCCTGAAACGAATACGACGTTCTGGATTTTATTGAAGCGAATGTAGTCGAGGATCTGGTTGCGTTGTTCCGGGAACGACTTCCAGCTGTCGCCATGGTCTGACTGGAGGTCCGGGTAAAACATGACCGGCGTAACCACGAACTTGACCCGCGCCTCACTGGTTTTCAACGTGTCGAGCAGGGCGGCCATTTGCACCGTGCCAATCATTTCGGGTGGTGTGGTGTGCAATTTGCGCTCGGTTCGGACGTCCATGACAAACCAGTCTGATACGCCGTTGGTGACGGTGTACCAGAACTTCTCCGGGATGACCGCGCCGGAAATGTCTCCGCTCTTCCTCGCGTCATACAGGGGACTGTGGCTGCACTGGTAGATGCTGTACGCCTCGATGGCTGCAGGGTAGAGCGTTTCTATGTCCTGAGGGGTGGCCTTGGCGGGCCAGTTGTCCTCGATCTCATGGTCGTCAAGGATCATGTAGGTGGGTACGTTGTTCATCATTTTGCCGATACCCTCCTGGCTGAACGCGACCCGGTAGCGGCCGAGGAAATCTTCCAACGCCGCTGCCGGGTTGATCAGGTTGAGGTCGTCGGCATAGATCTGATCACCCACCATGAACATGGCATCAATGGGCATTTTCTTTCGGGTGACTTTGTCGAACATCACTTTGAACATTTGGTCGCCCAGATCCGGCCATAGGCCCATTCCACCGCTGCCCCTCAAAGTATGGATATAACGGCAGGAGCCGACGATGAAGTTGCGCTCGGCTTTTGGATTGCGGGTGGCCGTTTTGAAGGCATAGGTGCTGCTGGGCCACTTCAGTTTGCCGCTGCATTGCAGGGCGACATTGTCCAGGGTTGTTTCAGCGCTGAACCAGCCTGCTTGATAGTCATAGACCGTGTTGTCATCGAGGCCATCGAGGATCATGACCGCCGTCATGTCGTTGTAAGGCATCAGTTGGTTGAACACAGGTTCCGACCAGTCAGGATTGTGACTGACTCGGTAACGTACAACGCTGAAATGAGGGGTTTGCGACTCGCTTTTTTTGCTGCGAAGAAATATCCGACATTGTTGCGAGGTGGTGTGGCCAACGACAGGGCCGATAGTGGGCTTGAGTATTTCCATGATTGAATCCGTTCAAATCAAATTGGGGGGTGTGTAGTGCCTCATTGATTTTAGGGCGGACAGGAAAAAAATCGCTTCATGAAGGGCTATAGCGTGTGCGGCTGCTGACGATGTGTCCTGTAGGAAAAGCGGTTTGGCGGGCAAAAAAAGCCCCGCCAAGGTGGCGGGGTTGAGGTACGAGCGTGGCAGCTCGGAAAACAGTGCTCGGCAGGCCTGCGGAAACGGGCCTGCCGGCTTTTCTACAGGAGCATCGTGCGGATATCCCCGAGCAGTTCGCTTAAGCGCTTGGTGAAGCGCGCAGCTGCAGCGCCGTTGATCACGCGGTGATCATAGGACAGTGAGAGTGGCAGCATCAGTTTCGGCTGGAAGGCTTTACCGTCCCAGACTGGCTGGATAGTGGCCTTGGACACGCCAAGGATCGCCACTTCCGGTGCGTTGACGATCGGCGTGAAGCCGGTGCCGCCAATGTGGCCGAGGCTGGAGATCGTGAAGCAGGCGCCTTGCATGTCATCGGCGGAGAGCTTTTTGGCGCGCGCTTTTTCTGCCAGAGCGGCAGCTTCAGCGGCCAGTTGCAGGAGGCTCTTCTGATCGACGTTCTTGATGACCGGGACCAGCAGACCTTCCGGTGTGTCCACGGCGAAGCCGATGTTCACGTACTTCTTGCGGATGATCGCTTTACCGCTTGGCGCCAACGAGCTGTTGAAGTCCGGCAGTTCCTTGAGCAAATGCGCCGCGGCCTTGAGCAGCAGTGGCAGGACGGTCAGCTTGACGCCAGCCTTCTCTGCGACGGCTTTCTGAGCGATGCGGAAAGCTTCCAGTTCGGTGATGTCGGCCTGGTCGAACTGAGTCACGTGCGGAATGTTCAGCCAGCTGCGGTGCAGGCTTGACGCGCCGAGTTGCATCAGGCGAGTCATCGGCACTTCTTCGGTTTCGCCATAACGGCTGAAATCGACTTCCGGGATCGGCGGGATACCCGCGCCCCCGGTAGCGCCGCCGGCCGGTGCTTCCTTGGCCTTCTGCATCATGGCTTTGACGTAAACCTGCACGTCTTCTTTGAGCACGCGACCGTGTGGGCCGGTTGAGCCAACCGCACTCAGTTCTACCCCGAATTCACGGGCCAGTTGGCGAACTGCCGGGCCTGCGTGAACCTTGGCGCCGTCTTTCGCGGGTGCCACGGCGGCTGGAGCAGCGGCTTCGGCTTTTGGTGCCGACGCTGCTGCCGGTACGGCCGCTTCGGTTGGAGCTGGTGCAGCCGCCTGAGCCGGTGCTGCGGCTGGAGCTGCAGCGCCCGCCACTTTCAATTTCAGGATCAGGTCGCCGGTGCCGACTTCCTGGTCCAGCTTGACGCTGATGCTTTCGACCACGCCAGCAGCGGGCGAAGGAATTTCCATGCTGGCTTTGTCGGATTCGAGCGTGATCAGCGATTGATCAGCGACGATGGTGTCCCCGACCTTGACCATCAATTCGATGATCTTGGCTTTGCCCGACGAACCGATGTCCGGAACATGGATGTCCTGGACCGTTTCGCTGGCCGCGGCAGCGGGTGCAGCAACCGGTGCCTGGGCGGCGGCAGGCGCCGCTTTTTCTGGCGTGGCAGCGGCAGGTGCGGTCGCAGCGGGAGCCGCTTGTGCAGGAGCAGCCGCGTCGCCTTCGACTTCCAGTTCGAACAACTCGTCGCCTTCTTTCAGGCGGTCGCCGAGCTTCACTTTCATGCTTTTGATGACACCGGCTTTAGGCGCAGGGATTTCCATGCTTGCCTTGTCCGACTCCAGCGTCAGGATGCTCTGATCGGCTTCGATACGATCGCCGACCTTGACCATCAACTCAATGACTTCACCTTCACCGTTGCCGATGTCGGGTACTCGAATTAGCTCACTCACAATCTCTCTCCTTCGGAGAACCTGTTCACTCTCGACTGCACTGGTTTCAGTTGAGACGAAAACAGCGTTGGGTGCTCATTTACCGATGTAAATTCCGCACCCTCTGCTGCTTCGCGCACCTCATCAGCGCTGTGTGCGATCTGAAAACAGACTCTTAACAGTCCAGTGGGTTGCGTTTCTCAGGGTCGATGCCGAACTTGACGATGGCTTCAGCCACCACCTTGGGTTCGATATCGCCGCGATCAGCCAAGGCTTCCAGAGCTGCCAGGACCACGAAGTTACGATCGACTTCAAAGAAGTGACGCAGCTTCTTGCGGCTGTCACTGCGGCCGAAACCATCAGTGCCCAGGACTTTGTATTCCTTGGTCGGTACCCACTGACGAATCTGGTCAGCGAACAGTTTCATGTAGTCGGTCGAAGCGATCACCGGACCTTTACGGCCACTGAGGCATTCTTCCACGTAGCTCAATGCAGGCTTCTGACCCGGGTGCAGGCGGTTGCTGCGCTCTACGGCCAGGCCATCGCGACGCAGTTCGTTGAAGCTGGTAACGCTCCAGACATCCGCGCCGACGTTGAACTGCTCGCGCAGGATCTTCGCCGCTTCACGCACTTCACGCAGGATAGTGCCCGACCCCATAAGCTGGACGTGGTGCGCCGCTTCCTTGGTGTCTTCTTCGAGCAGGTACATACCCTTGATGATGCCTTCCTCGACGCCAGCCGGCATGGCCGGTTGCACGTAGGATTCGTTCATCACGGTGAGGTAGTAGAAAACGTCCTGCTGCTCTTCGAACATCAGGCGCATGCCTTCGCGGATGATCACCGCCAACTCATAGCCGTAGGTCGGGTCGAACGTGCGGCAGTTCGGAATGGTCGAGGCCAGGATGTGGCTGTGACCGTCTTCGTGCTGCAAACCTTCGCCGTTGAGCGTGGTCCGACCGGCCGTGCCGCCGACCAGGAAACCCCGGGTGCGGCTGTCGCCAGCGGCCCAGGCCAGGTCGCCGATACGTTGGAACCCGAACATCGAATAGAAGATGTAGAACGGGATCATCGGTTGGTTGTGAGTGCTGTAGGACGTACCGGCAGCGATGAAGGAGGACATGGCGCCTGCTTCGTTGATACCTTCCTCGAGGATCTGACCTTTCTTGTCCTCGCGGTAGAACATCACTTGTTCTTTATCGACTGGCTCGTAGAGCTGGCCGACGGCCGAGTAGATGCCCAACTGGCGGAACATGCCTTCCATACCGAAGGTACGGGCTTCGTCGGGAATGATCGGCACGATGCGCTGGCCGATCTCTTTGTCCTTGATCAGTTGCGACAGAATCCGCACGAAGGCCATGGTGGTGGAGATTTCGCGATCGCCGGAACCGTCGAGGATAGCCTTGAGGGTTTCCAGTGGCGGAGTCGGCAGATTGAAGCTCTTGGCGCGACGCTGTGGCACGAAACCGCCCAGTGCGGCACGGCGCTCGCTCAAGTAGCGGGCTTCGGCGCTGCCTTCTTCGGGCTTGAAGAACGGCAGGGTTTCCAGTTGGTCATCTTTGATTGGAATGTCGAAGCGGTCACGGAAGCTTTTCAGGCTGTCGACGTCGACTTTCTTGGTGTTGTGCGCGGTGTTCTTCGCTTCACCCGCACCGGTGCCGTAACCCTTGATGGTCTTGGCCAGAACCACGGTCGGTTGACCCTTGTGGTTAACGGCTTCGTGGTACGCCGCGTAGACCTTGTACGGGTCGTGGCCGCCACGGTTGAGTTTCCAGATTTCATCGTCGGACAGATCAGCAACCATCGCCTTGAGTTCGGGCGAGTTGAAGAAGTGTTCACGCACGAACGCGCCGTCTTTGGCTTTGTAGTTCTGATACTCGCCGTCGACCACTTCGTCCATCCGGCGTTGCAGGATGCCGTCGACGTCTTTGGCCAGCAGTGGGTCCCAGAAACGGCCCCAGACCACTTTGGTCACGTTCCATTGAGCGCCACGGAACACACCTTCGAGTTCCTGGATGATCTTGCCGTTACCGCGAACCGGGCCGTCGAGACGTTGCAGGTTGCAGTTAACGACGAAGATCAGGTTGTCGAGGTTTTCACGACCGGCCAGGGAGATTGCACCCAGGGATTCCGGCTCGTCGGTCTCGCCATCGCCCAGGAAGCACCAGACTTTCTGCTTGCCTTCAGGGATGTAGCCACGGTGTTCCAGGTACTTCATGAAGCGTGCCTGGTAGATCGCCTGGATCGGGCCAAGGCCCATGGATACAGTCGGGAACTGCCAGAAATCTTTCATCAGCCACGGGTGTGGATAAGACGACAGGCCTTTGCCGTCGACTTCCTGACGGAAGTTGTTCATTTGGTCTTCGGTGATCCGGCCTTCCATGAACGCCCGTGCGTAAACGCCCGGCGAAGCGTGACCCTGGAAGTAGATCAGGTCGCCGCCATGTTCGTCGGTCGGGGCCTGGAAGAAGTAGTTGAAACCAATGTCATACAGCGTCGCGCTGGAGGCGAAGCTGGAGATGTGACCGCCCAGGTCAGGGTCATGCAGGTTGGTTTTGACAACCATTGCCAACGCGTTCCAACGCACCAGCGAGCGAATGCGGCGTTCCATGAACAGGTCGCCAGGCATGCGTGCTTCGTGGGTAACGGGGATCGTGTTGCGGTAGGGCGTGGTGATGGCGTAAGGCAGCTGTGAGCCACTTCTGGTGGCCAGCTCGCCCATACGGGTCATCAAATAGTGAGCACGGTCTTCGCCTTCTTTGTCGAGAACCGATTCCAGGGCGTCCAGCCATTCCTGGGTTTCGACGGGATCGAGGTCTTGCATGGCTTGCTCCAGGGCGGAAAGGCTTCCAGAATCGGTTGCCTGAGTTTGCGACTGGCCTTGTGGGCAGACGACATAAATTCTTGGATTACCGGGGGTTGTACCGGCGTTGTGTAGTTTTACTACAAATCGTCGGCCATTTCAGCCTTTCGAGTAGGTGCCTCAGTAGTAAAACTACAGAAGAGCGACTTATGGGCTCCTGTTGTGTTGTGAGATAAATCGTTAATGTAGGTGTAACGTGAACTCGGACGGGGAAAGACTTGATGTTGGCTGCCAAGAAATATGATTTTTCAGCTATTTATAACCTTTGTTCGACGATCCGCCTCACTACGTATTTCTTGTTGTCACGACAACCGGCCCTCCGTACGCCGATAAAGGATAGACCATGAGCCTCCCTTTGCTGGCCGATCTGCCAGCCATCCTGCAGCCGTTTGTCACGCGTGCGCATCAGTCGTGGGGCACCGCCGTGGCCTCCCTTTCCGACGATATCCTTGTCACGCTTGATACGTGGCCCGATGCGCGCCGCGCCGCTTTCGAACGCGTGTGCGCGGCCAGTGACTTTGTCGCCGATCAGGTGTGTCGCGACCCGCAAATGCTCCTCGACCTTGCCGCGTCCGGCCAGTTGGAGCGCAGTTTTGCCGTGGGCGAGATGCGCGAGCAGCTTGACGCCGCCGTGCAACTCGCCAGCACCGAGGATGAGTTGGGCCGCCATCTGCGCCGCCAGCGCACCCGACATCAGGTGCGCATCGTCTGGCGTGATCTGACCCGTCAGGCCGATCTGGTTGAAACCTGCCGCGACCTGTCGGACATGGCCGACGCCTGCATCGATCTGGCCTATCAATGGCTGTATCAGCGCCATTGTCAGCAGTTCGGTGTGCCGACCGGGCGTCGCAGCGGTGAGCCGCAGCAGATGGTCATCCTTGGGATGGGCAAACTGGGGGCGGTCGAACTCAACTTGTCGTCGGACATCGATCTGATCTTCGGTTACCCCGAAGGTGGCGAAACCCAAGGGGTCAAGCGCCCTCTGGACAATCAGGAATTCTTCATTCGCCTGGGGCAACGGCTGATCAAGGCGCTGGACCCGATCACCGTCGATGGTTTCGTGTTCCGCGTGGATATGCGCTTGCGGCCTTATGGCTCGTCTGGTGCGCTGGTGCTCAGTTTTAACGCGCTGGAGCAGTATTACCAGGATCAGGGTCGTGACTGGGAACGCTACGCGATGATCAAGGCGCGGGTGGTGGGCGGCGATCAAGTCGCTGGCGCGCAGTTGCTCGACATGCTGCGGCCGTTCGTCTACCGGCGTTATCTGGACTTCTCTGCGATTGAAGCGCTGCGCACCATGAAGCAGCTGATTCAGCAGGAAGTCCGGCGCAAAGGCATGGCCGAGAACATAAAGCTTGGCGCAGGCGGAATTCGCGAAGTGGAGTTCATCGCCCAGGCGTTCCAGTTGATTCACGGCGGTCGAGACCTGAGCCTACAACAACGCCCACTGCTTAAAGTGCTGAGCACCCTGGAAGGTCAGGGGTATCTGCCGCCTGCGGTGATTAGTGAGCTGCGCGATGCCTATGAGTTTTTGCGATACACCGAGCACGCGATCCAGGCCATCGCCGATCGCCAGACCCAGATGCTCCCGGACAGCCCGGAAGATCAGGCGCGCATCGCCTTCATGCTGGGCTTTGCCGACTGGACGAGTTTCCACGAACGGTTGATGCACTGGCGTGGTCGCGTGGATTGGCATTTCCGCCAAGTGATCGCTGATCCCGATGAAGAGCAGGGTGAAGAAAGCCAAATGGTGGTCGGCGGTGAATGGTTGCCACTGTGGGAAGAATCCCAGGACGAAGACGCCGCCTGCCGCCAGTTGCAGGAAGGCGGATTTACCGATGCCGCCAAGGCGCTGAGACAATTGTCAGGCCTGCGCGGCAGTCCGCAACTACGCTCCATGCAGCGCCTGAGTCGCGAACGTCTGGACGCCTTTATTCCACGGCTGATGGCGCAGACGGTGGAGCATGAAAATCCCGACTTGGTATTGGAACGCGTGTTACCACTGGTCGAAGCGGTCGCCCGACGGTCCGCCTATCTGGTGCTCCTCACGGAAAACCCCAATGCCCTGCGTCGTTTACTGACGCTGTGTGCGGCCAGCCCGTGGATCGCCGAGCAAATCGCACGCTTCCCGCTGTTGCTCGATGAATTGCTCAACGAAGGCCGTCTGTTCAGCCCGCCGTTGGCCCCGGAACTGGCAGCGGAACTGCGCGAGCGGTTGACCCGGATTCCCGAAGATGACCTCGAACAACAGATGGAGGCCCTGCGACACTTCAAGCTGGCCCACCGGCTGCGTGTGGCGGCCTCGGAAATAACCGGCAGCTTGCCCCTGATGAAAGTCAGCGATTACCTGACCTGGCTGGCTGAAGCGATTCTGGAGCAGGTGTTGGCCTTGGCCTGGCGCCACACGGTCGCCAGGCACGGCACGCCGTCGCGCCCGGATGGCACCCTGTGCGATCCCGGTTTCATCATTGTCGGGTACGGCAAAGTCGGGGGGATCGAGCTCGGTCACGGTTCGGACCTGGACTTGGTGTTCATTCATGACGGCGATCCGCAGGCTGAAACCGACGGTGCCAAGCCTATAGATGGCGCGCAGTTTTTCACCCGACTGGGCCAGCGGATCATCCATTTGCTGACCACCCAGACCAACTCCGGTCAGTTGTACGAGGTCGATATGCGCCTGCGTCCGTCTGGCGCGTCGGGGCTGCTGGTCAGTTCATTGGGCGCCTTCAGCCGCTATCAGGAAAACGAAGCCTGGACCTGGGAGCATCAGGCGCTGGTGCGTGCGCGGGTGTTGGTGGGCAGCCAAGAGGTAGGTGCCGCTTTCGAAAAAGTACGGGCCTCGGTGCTGGGTCGCAAGCGTGATTTGCCTGCGCTGCGACTGGAAGTGAGCGAGATGCGCGCCAAGATGCGGGACAATCTGGGCAGCAAGTCGACGGCCGCCGGAACGGCCGCGAATGCCTTCGAAGCCACGGCGCCGTTCGATCTCAAGCAGGACGCCGGTGGTATCGTCGATATCGAATTTATGGTGCAATACGCCGCCTTGGCGTGGTCCTGGGAGCATCCGGCACTGCTGCGTTATACCGATAACATCCGTATTCTGGAAGGTCTGGAACAGGCCGGGTTGGTTCCCGACACAGATGCCCACCTGTTACGCGAGGCTTATAAGGCCTATCGTGCAGCGGCTCACCGGCAGGCTTTGCAGAAAGAGGCCGGGGTGATCGGCGGCGATCAATTTCACGCCCAACGGCGCGAAGTGCTACGGATCTGGTCTGAGTTAGGTTTGAGTTAAGGGTGTGAATCAATGGCATCCGGCGAGCGCTCGCGGCCTTAACCGTCGTGTTGCGCAGGATTTATAACGCTATGACAGGGAGGCGTCAGGTTGTGTGGCAAGGTCGCGCAATTTGATAAGCCTCCCTGCTCGTTTCTGGTGGTTTTTGGATTAAGCATGAGAATTCTAATCGTTGGGCCAAGCTGGGTCGGTGACATGGTGATGGCGCAAACGCTGTTCCAGTGCCTGAAACAGCGTCATCCCGAGTGCGAAATCGATGTGTTGGCCCCTGAGTGGAGCCGGCCGATTCTTGAGCGCATGCCCGAAGTGCGCAAGGCCTTGAGCTTTCCGCTCGGCCACGGCGCGCTCGAACTGGCAACCCGCCGCAGGATAGGCAAGTCGCTGGCTGGCCAGTATGACCAGGCGATTCTGTTACCCAACTCGCTGAAGTCGGCGCTGGTGCCGTTTTTTGCGGGCATTCCGAAACGCACCGGCTGGCGTGGCGAGTTCCGTTACGGCCTGCTCAACGATGTGCGCACCTTGGACAAGCAGCGTTACCCGCTGATGATCGAACGTTTCATGGCATTGGCCTATGACGCGGGCGTCGAGCTGCCTCAGCCGTATCCACGGCCGAGCCTGCGAATCGATGCCGCCACCCGCGATGCCGCGCTGAGCAAGTTCGGTTTGACCCTTGATCGCCCGGTGCTGGCGCTGTGTCCTGGCGCCGAGTTCGGCGAGTCCAAGCGCTGGCCCGCTGAACATTACGCCAAGGTCGCTGAAACCCGAATTCGCCAAGGCTGGCAGGTCTGGTTGTTTGGTTCGAAAAATGATCATGCGGTGGGCGAGAGCATTCGTGATCGATTGATCCCCGGCTTGCGCGAAGAGGCCGTCAACCTCAGCGGCGACACGTCGCTGGCCGAAGCGATTGACCTGATGTCCTGCGCTGACGCAGTGGTGTCCAATGACTCGGGCTTGATGCACGTCGCCGCGGCGCTCAATCGCCCGCTGGTGGCGGTGTACGGCTCGACATCTCCGGGCTTCACCCCACCGTTGGCCGACAAGGTCGAAATCGTCCGGTTGGGCATCGAATGCAGCCCGTGTTTCGACCGTACCTGTCGCTTTGGTCATTACAACTGCATGCGTCAGCTGGAGCCAACACCTGTGGTCGAGGCGCTGGAGCGTCTGGGCGGCACACCGGTCGAGGTTATCTGAGTTGCGGGTACTGTTGATCAAAACTTCTTCGCTGGGGGATGTGATTCACACGCTGCCAGCGTTGACCGATGCTGCGCGGGCGTTGCCTGGTATTCAATTCGACTGGGTGGTCGAAGAAGGCTTCGCCGAGATCCCGACCTGGCATCCGGCGGTGGCCGGGGTGATCCCGGTGGCCATCCGGCGCTGGCGCAAGAACCTCTGGCAAACCCTCAAGAGTGGCGAGTGGCGGCGCTTTAAGCAGCGCTTGAGCGAGACTGACTACGACTTGGTCATTGATGCTCAAGGGCTGCTGAAAAGTGCGTTGCTGACGCGTTACGTCAACGCGCCGGTGGTGGGCCTTGATCGGCAATCGGCGCGTGAGCCGTTGGCCAGTCGTTTTTATGACCGACCGTATCCAGTGGCGCGCGGGCAACATGCGGTGGAGCGCTTACGCCAGTTGTTCGCTCAAGCGCTGGGCTATCAAGTGCCTGACGGTCTGGGCGATTACGGTCTGGATCGCACGCGTCTGCTGGACGCGCCCGACAGTGAGCCTTTTGTCCTGTTTCTGCACGGCACCACGTGGACGACCAAACACTGGCCGGAGCTCTATTGGCGGCAATTGGCTGAGTTGATGGGCGCACGCGGTCTTCAGGTGCGCCTGCCGTGGGGTAACCCGGCTGAGCTGGCACGTGCCGAGCGCATTGCCGACGGCCTGGATAATGCGGTGGTGCTGCCCAAGCTGAATTTGGCGGGTGTTGCCAAAGTATTGGCTGGCGCTCAAGCGTGTGTCGCGGTGGACACCGGTCTCGGTCATTTGGCTGCCGCGCTGGACGTGCCAACTCTGTCGCTGTTCGGCCCGACCAACCCTGGCCTGACGGGTGCATATGGTAAGTCGCAAGTGCACATTGCCAGCGACTTTCCATGTGCCCCGTGCCTGCAAAAGAAATGCACCTATCGCCCGACCGCTGAAGATCAGCGTCGGTTCGATCTAAAACGCGAGTGGCCATTGTGCTTCACTCGCTTGAATCCCGAGCGAGTAGCGAGCCAATTGGGCGCGCTGTTGCTGGCAAAGGAACCAAGCTGATGCAACTGGCTTTTGTGCTTTATAAATATTTCCCGTTCGGCGGCCTGCAACGCGACTTCATGCGTATTGCCCTGGAATGCCAGCAGCGCGGGCATCAAATCCGCGTCTACACCTTGATTTGGGAAGGCGACGTGCCGCCCGGCTTTGAAGTGCTGGTGGCGCCGGTCAAGGCAATGTTCAACCATCGCCGTAACGAAAAGCTCAGCGCGTGGATGGAAGCGGATCTGGCCAAGCGTCCGGTGGACCGTCTGATCGGCTTCAATAAAATGCCCGGTCTGGACGTGTACTACGCTGCTGATGGGTGCTTTGAAGACAAGGCGCAAAACCTGCGTAACGCGTTATACCGTCGCTGGGGACGCTATCGTCACTTCGCCGAGTATGAGCGAGCGGTGTTCGCCAAAGATGCGAAAACCGAAGTGTTGATGATTTCCGAAGTGCAGCAACCGTTGTTTATCAAGCACTACGACACGCCGCTGGAACGCTTCCACCTGTTACCGCCGGGCATTGCCCTGGATCGCCGTGCACCGGCCGATGCGCCGCAGATTCGCGCCGAGTTCCGGCGCGAGTTTGGCCTCGCGGACGACGACTTGCTGGTGGTGCAGATTGGCTCCGGGTTCAAGACCAAAGGTGTTGATCGCAGTCTGAAAGCGCTGGCCGGCTTGCCGTCAGCGCTGAAGAAGCGCACCCGGTTGTTTGTGATTGGCCAGGACGACCCCAAGGTATTCCAGCTGCAAAGCGCCACGCTGGGGCTGGGCGAACATGTGCAGTTCCTCAAGGGGCGTAGCGATATTCCGCGTTTTCTGCTGGGTGCTGACTTGTTGATTCACCCTGCCTACAACGAAAACACCGGCACGGTTCTGCTTGAAGCGCTGGTGGCTGGCTTACCGGTGCTGGTCAGTGCAGTGTGCGGTTATGCGCATTACATCGCCGAAGCCGATTGCGGCCGGGTGCTGGACGAGCCTTTCGAGCAGGCGCAACTCAACGACTACCTGGCAACCATGCTCAAGGATGACGCTGCACGCACGGCCTGGAGCCGTCATGGCCTGGCCTTCGCCGATACGGCGGACCTCTATAGCATGCCGCAGCATGCGGCCGATGTGATTCTGGCGGAGCACCACGGATGAAATTGATCCTTGCTGAGCCGTTCAAAAGCCTCTGGGATGGGCGCGATGCGTTCGCCGAAGTCGAGCGTTTGGACGGTCAGGTTTATCGCGAACTCGAAGGTCGGCGCACGTTGCGCACTGAGGTCGAGGGGCGCGGGTATTTCGTCAAGATTCACCGGGGTATCGGCTGGGGCGAAGTGGTCAAAAACCTGATGACCGCCAAATTGCCAGTACTGGGCGCCGGTCAGGAGTGGAAGGCGATCAATCGCCTGCATGAAATCGGTGTGCCCACCATGACCGCCGTTGCCTATGGCGAGCGCGGCAGCAATCCGGCCGCGCAGCACTCATTCATCGTCACCGAAGAATTGGCGCCGACCGTCAGCCTGGAAGATTTCAGCATCCATTGGCGTCAGCAACCGCCGCAGCCAAGGCTCAAGCGCGCATTGATCGCCGAGGTCGCGCGCATGACCGGCATGATGCACCGCGCCGGGGTCAATCATCGTGACTGCTACATCTGTCACTTTCTGTTGCATACCGACAAGCCGGTGACGGCCGATGACTTCAAACTGTCGTTGATCGACCTGCACCGCGCTCAGACACGCAAGACGATCAGCATGCGATGGCGTAACAAGGACTTGGCCGCGCTGTATTTTTCGGCGCTGGATATTGGCCTGACCCGGCGTGACAAATTGCGCTTCCTGCGCGGCTACTTCCAGCAGCCGTTGAGGCAGATCCTGGCAGAGGAAGCCGCGTTGCTCCGTTGGCTGGAAAGCAAGGCCAACAAGCTGTACGCACGCAAAGTACGCTACGGGGATGCGCTCTGATGGGGGGGCTGTAAGTTGAGCCGGCTGGACAAAAAAGCATCTGCTATATACTCGGTTTTTTCGAGGCGCGCGGATGAGTGACTTCATTGCGGCAACTGATCGGGGGTTGCTTGATCGCCATGGCCTGGCTGATTTCGATGCCTTGTGGGACATGCCACGAGACATCGTCGGCGAGCCTGGCACCCTGGGCTCCGGCTGGAGCCGCGTGGATAGCCTGGAGCTGGAAGCGTCCGGCTTTTACCTGAAGCGCCAGAGCAACTACCTGGTCCGAAGCGCGTATCGACCGTTAGGCGAGCCCTCGTTTGCTCGTGAATTTCGCATGATCAACCGCTACCAGTCATTGGGCATTCCCTCGTTGTATGCGGTGTTCTACGGCGAGCGCAAAGTAAAAGGCGAGCGTCGGGCGATTCTGATGACGCGGGCGCTGGACGGTTGGGTCGATCTGGACGCTCTGTTGCAGCAGTGGTCGACGCTCAATCCCCACCAGCATCTGGCGATCCTTCGGTCCTGTGGGCAGTTGGCGCGCACACTGCATTCTGCCGGGCAGGTTCACGGCTGCTTCTGCCCCAGGCATGTCTTCCTGCGTTCGCGATCTGATGCGTATCAGGCGCAGTTAATAGGTCTGGAGAAAACGCGGCCCGCACTGTTCGGTTGGCGTGACCGTATCAGAGACCTTGAGTCGTTGCTGCGCCAAGCGCCGATTTGGAATGAAACCGAGGTGCGTGACTTTTTGGCAACGTACCTGCAAGCGCCAGCCACCAGTACGGTGGTCAATACGTGGTGGCGACGACTGGTCAAACGCCGCAGTCATAAAGAGGTTCTCTGATGCGTTTGTCTGAACTCAAATCCGCTGGGCGTACGCCTGCGCTGCCGATAAACCTGGCACTGTCTGATGCTGCAGGCCCGGCCGAGTTGCAACTGTTGACCTTGCTGCGGGTGTTGCCGGGGCAACGCTATGTCGGCGCCGGTATCTGGCGTGGACGTGTGGTATTGGCAAAGTTGTTGGTCGGACCCAAAGCCGCGCGACATTTTCAGCGCGAGCTGGCGGGCGCTCGACTGCTTGCCGAGCAAGGCATGACCACACCCTTGCTGCTGGCCGATGGCTTGCAAAATGGCGAGGGTGGTTGGTTATTGTTCGAGTATCTGGAGCACGCACATAGCCTCGGTGAAGCCTGGGCTGAAGTTGAAAGCTTACCAGTCTTGGCTCAAGAGCAGCACGCGGTGCTGGGTGATGCGCTTTCAGCCATCGCCCGCCTGCACAGCAAAGGGCTTTGGCAGGAAGACCTGCACCTGGACAACCTACTGCGTCACAACGGTCAGTTGTATTTGATTGACGGTGCCGGGATTTGCGCAGAACAGGCTGGCAAGCCGTTGTCGCGAACACGGGTTCTGGAAAATCTCGGGGTATTTTTCGCCCAGTTGCCCAAGACCCTCGAGCCATTTACTGAAGAATTGCTGGTGCATTACCTGTTGAGCAACGGCGAACATGGTTTGCCAATGGAGGCGCTGCAAAAACAGATCGATAAGGTTCGCGTTTGGCGCCTGAAGGACTTCCTCAGCAAGGTCGGCCGCGATTGCAGTCTGTTCAGCGTCAAAGACAGCGCCTTTGGCCTGCGCGCAATTCGGCGCGAAGAAGAGGTCGCGATGACGCCGGTACTGGCCCAGGCCGACCAGTTGCTTGATCACGGTCATCTTTACAAGACTGGTGGAGCGGCCAGCGTCGGGCGTGTGGATGTGGCGGGTCGATCACTGGTGATCAAACGCTACAACATCAAGAGTTTTGCTCATTGGCTCAAGCGTTTCTGGCGTCCGAGTCGCGCTTGGCACTCCTGGCGTGAAGGCAATCGGCTGGCGTTCCTCGGTATCGCGACGCCCAAACCACTGGCGTTGCTGGAGCAGCGATTCTTCTGGCTGCGGCGCAAGGCTTACCTGGTGACCGAGTTCTTGCCGGGGCCGGACATCATTGAGCGGTTCGCGCCTTATGTAGCGACAGGCAATGCGCCGGAAGTTGAGTTGCAGGCGCTGGATCAGTTGTTCGGCCAGTTGTTGCGCGAACGCATCAGCCATGGCGATCTGAAAGGGCACAACGTGTTCTGGCATCAGGATCGCTGGGCGCTGATCGACCTTGATGCGATGTGCCAGCACACTTCAGCTGCATCCTTCGCCAAGGCGTTCGAGCGAGACCGTGCACGGTTTATGCGTAACTGGCCTGCCGACAGTGTGCTGCGTCAGTCACTGGAACAGCGCTTGCCCAAAATCGCCGAATAAGTGCGTGCCTCTTTTGTTCGCCGGGGCTTGAGCCGCAACGTAGTCTGCGCGGGTCAGGTGTCTGGCGGCCCCTTCTGCCCGCGCTGACAGGTCCATGATCATCCTTGACCGTGTGCTGTGAGCCACCCGACCACACGTAGCCTCATTGCGCTATAATCCCGCCCTTTAGCTGTTCCTCGCGCCTTTTGCGAGAGCACATTTTTCTCAGGCGCCTACCGCCTGCATGCAGACTAAAGAGGCTAGACCCCTGTGGCATTGACGATTCTTGGCCTGTCCGGCGCCCTTAGCCATGATCCTTCCGCAGCCCTGTATATCGACGGCAAGCTAATTGCGGCCGCTGAAGAAGAGCGCTTCGTTCGCGATAAGCACGCAAAGAACCGCATGCCCTACGAGTCGGCGAAGTTCTGTCTGGAGCAAGCGGGTATCAAGCCTTCGGACGTTGACGTGGTGGCGATTCCTTTCGCCCCTATCAGCCTGTTCGGCAAGGCGCGTTGGCACTATGCCAAGCGCTACTGGTACGCACCTGATCGCGCCCTTGATGCGCTGCTGATGGGCAACCGCCGCTACAAACGCTATCGCAACAAAATCGTCTTCTGCCTGGAGCAGTTGGGCTTCGATCCGAAGAAAATCAAGATCGAGCCTGTCGAACACCACTTGGCCCACGCCTCTAGCGCTTACCACTGCTCCGGTTTTCAAGAGAAAACCGCGATCATGGGCATCGATGGCAAGGGTGAGTACGCCACGACGTTCTTCGGCTATGGCGAAAACGGCAAGATCCACAAGATCAAAGAGTTCTTCGACCCGGACTCCCTCGGCGGCCTATACGGCGCGATCACCGAATTCCTCGGCTTCGAAATGCTCGACGGTGAATTCAAGGTCATGGGCATGGCGCCGTATGGCGATGCCAGCAAATACGATTTCTCACGTCTGGCGACGTTCGAAAATGGTGAGTTGGTCATCAACACCGACTACGCCAACGTGATCGGCCTGCGTCGCTATAAAGAGAAGGGCAAAGGTTTCTACTTCTCGCCTAAGCTCATCGAGTGGCTGGGTCCCAAGCGCGAAGGCGACATAGCGGACGAGCCCTACATCCACTACGCCGCAAGTATGCAAGCGCTGTTCGAGAAACTGTCGCTGCAAATGATGGACTTCTACCTGGGCGATATCCTCAAGGAGACCGGCAAGCTGGCCTTCGCAGGCGGTTGTGCACTGAACGTCAAACTGAACCAGAAGATCATCGCACGTCCGGAAGTCAAAGAGCTGTTTGTGCAACCTGCCTCCGGCGATGCCGGGACCGCTGTGGGCGCTGCGGCTTATGTGTCTCACGCGCGCGGGGTACCCGTGGAGAAGATGGAACACGTCTATCTCGGCCCGTCGTACAGCAACGAAGACGTGATCGCCGCTTGCGCTCGCCACCCGAGCAAACCGGTCTGGCGCAAGATCGACAACACTCCACAGCGCATCGCCAAAATCATGGTCGAAGGTAACCCAGTCGCCTGGTTCCAGGGTCGGATGGAATTCGGTCCGCGAGCCTTGGGCGGTCGTTCGATCATTGGTTGCCCGAGCATTGCTGGCGTGGCCAACCGTATCAACGAGCAAATCAAGTTCCGTGAACGCTGGAGGCCTTTCTGCCCGTCGATGCTCGATACCGTTGGCCCACAGATGATCAAGGTCGATCACCCGGCTCCTTTTATGACCTTCACCTTTGAAGTGTCGGACGAGTGGAAGAGCCGTGTGCCGGAAGTGGTCCATGAAGATGGAACCTCCCGCGCACAGGTGCTGGAGCGCAAATACAACCCGCGCTACTACGACATGATGAAGGCGCTGGAAGAACTGACCGGCAACGGCGTGTCGTTGAACACCTCGCTCAACCGTCGTGGCGAACCGATGATCTGCTCGCCGACGGACGCCTTGAATATGTTCTTTGGCTCCGATCTGGAGTACTTGATCATGGAAGATATCCTGGTGCTCAAAGACGGCGTGGATGCTTATGACACTTTCGGCTGAACGCCATGTGCTGCAGTTTTGTCACGGCTATGACGGGCCGTTTCTCGACTGCGCCCGGCAATACGCCAGCCTGTTTGCGGGAACGGGGTATCGGGTGACCACGGTCTTTCTGACAGGCGATGCCGATGCCGATGTCGCTGCCGACTGTGCTTCGGACGAAGTGCTGTTCATGGAGTACAGTTCCAAAGCCATCCGGGGGCTGAAACTGGGGGCGATATGCGACTTGCGCAAAATCGCCCGGTCCCGAAACTTCAGTTTCTGTATTGCCCATCGTTTCAAGCCTATTTACGTCGCGTTGCTGGCCACCACTTTGCCGGTGATCGGCGTACATCATGCGTTTGGTGATTATGCGCGCCGCAGTCGCAAGCTGTTCGCGCACCTGTTGCGCAAACGTTTGAGCCTGCTTGGCGTTTCCGATGCGGTGCGTGATGACATGCGCCAATGCCTGCCGACATGGCCGAACGGGCGTATTCGTACGTTGTACAACCGTGTTGATATCGATGCGCTGCAAGCCAGTCAATTATCCAAAGCCCAGTCGCGTGATGTGCTGGGTCTGCCTGCCGATGGCTGGATTGTCGGTAACGTGGGCCGACTTCATCCCGATAAGGACCAGGCCACTCTACTGCGAGGGTTTGCTACGGCCTTGCCCTCTTTGCCAAAAAACAGCTATTTAGTGATTGTGGGTGTCGGTCGTCTTGAGCAGGCGCTTAAACAACTGGCAGAGGAACTTGGGGTAAGTGATCGAGTTCTGTTTCTGGGGCAGATCCCAGAGGCGCGCCGTTATTTTCGTGCGTTCGATGTCTTTGCTTTGAGTTCTGATCATGAGCCGTTCGGCATGGTACTGCTCGAAGCCATGGCTGCCGGTGTCCCTCTGTTGGCTACGGCGTGTGGCGGGGCCAAGGAAGTGGTCGAGGGCGTGGGTATTTTGTTTGCGCAAGGTAGTGCCGAGCAGTTGGCCCAAGGGCTTGAACACCTTGCCGCGCTTAATGATGAACAGCGTCAGGACTGTGCTCGTTTGATGCTTGAGCGCCTTCGTGAGCGTTTCTCTGACCAGGCGGTACGTGACGCATTCTGGCGTTTGCCACAGGTGACTGACCTGACTGCGGAGGTTTGATGCTCAACCGATTTCAAGGCTGGCGTGAGCGCGGTTGGTCGGCAGTTGATGCGTGTACCTATGCCGCCGCCTGGCAGCAGTTTGGCGGCAGTGTGGCGACTCATCCGTTGGTGGTCGAGCGCTTGGCGCACCTGGCGCAGATTCCGGTTCGGTACCTGGCCTGGGAGCAAAAGGGTGAGTTGAAGGCATCTATTGCGACTTGGGGCCGCGATTTGGCGCTGTCCAAGGATGTGCTTAAGCGTTGTGGCAAGAAAGGCCTGTTCGACCTGGGTAATGCCGAGTTGATTTTGCCTGTGGCGGCGGATGCACAGGTTGCTTTGCGCCACCGTGGCCGTTATTTGTCGTCATTGCATGACGGGCAGATCACCACTCTGCAACCGCAGGCTGAACAGTTGGCGATGGCGCGTACCCCTGAAACGTTATCGAAGAAGTTTCGCTATAACCAGCGACGCGAGTTACGGTTGCTGGAGGAGGCAGGCGGTGTGGTGCGGCCCGTCAGCGAGTTTGGCAGTCGGGAGTTGGCGGCGATTTACTGCGACCTGTTTCAGCGGCGCTGGGGCTTCCCTGCGACGGGTGCCGAGCGCATGGCCGAGGTCGTCGAGCTATTGCGCGAACTGCTGATCGGGTCGGTTATTTTCCTCAATGATGCTCCTATCGCCATTCAACTGGTGTATAGGGTTGAGGCGCCGCAGTGGGTCAGTGTGGAGTACATCAACGGCGGCGTAGACCCCGAGACACGTGAGTTCAGTCCGGGGAGCGTGTTGAGCTTTCTTAATACCCAAAGTGCCTGGGAGCATGCCAGGACCTTGGGGAAGCCCTTGCGCTTTTCGTTTGGTCGAGCGGATCGAGAATATAAAGAGCGTTGGTGCAACCCTGTGCCGGTATTCAAGGTATGAGTCAGGACGTCAGTCGAAAGCAGCAGTTGCTCAAGCGTCATCGGCGGCATAAACGCATTGTTTTATTGGTGGGGCTTGTGCTGTTAGGGGCCCTTGGGGTCCTAGTTGCCTGGTGGTTGCCGCTCCTGCTCGGTGTGCTGGTGTGGATTGCCCATGAGGCTTGGTTCGCCGACCATCTGTTCTATTCGCCCAAGGATGATTATCAGTACACCTTCCCATCGGACAGTCGTGTGCTTGAGGTTCGCCTTGAGGGACAGCACTTGTTGATGGACACGCCGCTGGATCCCGCCGCCGATCAAACGCTGGTGCTGGCGTTGCAGGTCAAGAGTACGTGGCTGGGGCGTTTCTTTGATCCTGTGGTGATGGTGCTCGATGGTGATCAACAGGACCGTCAGACATTTGAGCGCGGGGTCAACGGCTTGCGTTATCTGAACCTCAGTACGGTTGCACAACCCTTGGCGCGTGGTGAGGTGCGCTTGCGAGGCCGTTTCTGTCGCCTGAAGGGGCTGCCGAAGTTGTGGTCTTTTCAGTATCCGGATTACAGACGTCAGCGGGTCATGGTGATTGCTCCCCATGCTGATGATGCCGAGTTGGCAGCGTTTGGTTTGTACAGTCAGGCTGATGAGGCTTGGATCGTGACCCTGACGGCAGGTGAAATTGAAGCGCAGCATTACCAGAAAATGGGACTCGACCCTGTTGAAGCGGCTCGAATCAAGGGCCGCTTGCGGGCTTGGGACAGCATTGCGGTGCCGCGTTGGGCTGGCGTGCCGCAGGAACATTGTGTGCAGCTCGGGTATTTCTGCCTGCAGCTTCCCGCGATGCAAGCGGCACCCGATAAGCCTGTTGGTTCACGCGAAGCAGCGTTGAGTGATACCCGCTTGTTTCGCCAGTTCAACGCGTTTGTGTTGCCCGGCGACACAGATGGTGCTCCGACTTGGAATAACCTGCTGGCGGATTTGCGAGCGCTCCTTATCCGGGCCCGGCCGCAGGTGATTGTGATGCCCCATCCGACACTGGACCCGCACCCTGACCATATTTGTGCCCAGGCTGCGGTTCTGGAAGCGTTAAAAGGGTTGGAGTGGCAGCCGCAGGCATTGCTCGGTTATGCCAACCACCTCCATGACAATGATCGCTGGCCAATGGGGGATTCGGGAGCCGGTATTGCGCTTGCGCCTGCGTTCGATCCAGATCAGGTTTTGCAGCCTTGTGTTTACTCTCTGACACTGGAGCAGCAGCGGGACAAGGCGATGGCGCTGGGAATGATGCATGATCTGCAAACGGCCGTGCCTTTCAAGCGACGACTACGACGTTTGATACAACGGCTATTGGTCGGCAGGGCATCGTCACCCTACGGGGAGAATGAGTTTTTTCGCAAAGCGGTCAGACGTCACGAGTTGTTCTGGTTTCTGCCACGCAAATAATGAAGCAGCCTAGGGCGGAACATGGCCTAAATAAAAACAATGTACAGTGAGTATTTTGTGAGCAAGCCAAATCCGCGGATTCTTTTTATCATTCCTTACTTTGGCCGTTGGCCGTTCTGGATGCCTTTCTTTCTTGAAAGCTGTCGGCATAACGCAGATATCGACTGGCTACTGTTTAGTGATTGCGGTATTCCAGAGAACCTTCCAGATAATGTCAGGGTTGAAATCATTGATTTTAAGAGCTATTGCCAGTTGGTCTCGGATCGTTTGGGTATTCACTTCTCGCCCGTAGCAGCTTATAAATTGTGCGATATCAAACCAGCCTTGGGTTTTATTCATGCCGATCGCCTTGACGGTTACGACTTTTGGGCATTCGGCGATACTGATCTAGTCTACGGTGATCTGCGGCGCTGCTTTGCGCGAGAGCGTTTGGCTCGCTACGACCTGTTTTCGACCCATGAACGGCGTGTGGCCGGGCATTTGTGTTTGATGCGCAACTCAGTGCGCAGCCGTGAACTATTCATGCGGATTAAAAACTGGCGTAAGCGTTTTGCCGATCAACAGCAGCATGCTTTGGATGAAGGTGCATTCAGTCGTATTTTTCTGTGGCGTAAAAATTTCCCGAGGCCGCTGTTCAATCTGGTGGGGAAATTTAATCCGTGGCGGCGACGCAGTGAATTTACAGAAGCATTCAGTACACCGGGCGGCTGCATCAAGTGGCATGATGGCTCTCATGGTTTCCCCTCTCGCTGGCTATGGCACAAGGGGCAGTTGACCAATGAGCAGGATGGGAGTCGACCTTTCCCGTATTTTCATTTTATGTTTTGGAAGCGGCATGAGTGGTCGAGTTTGCCAGCGCCCGACCCTGAAACGGTAAAACACTTGGCGGCGCAGTCGGCTTGGGTTATTGATGCGTCAGGCTTTCAGCGGGGAGCGGTATGAGTCAGCGCTTAAAAGTGCTGCAGTTGCAGCCGGATTACAACGTTAAGGCTTACGATTTCGCTGATTTGGCGGAACAGATTGTCAAAGCTCTGCCCGCAGATCGCTATGACGTGACGGCGGCGTTTATGCGTGGCAAGCCGGACTCTGGAGGCGCGGTGAGTCGCGCTGACCGCTCAGTGTATTTTGAGTTTCCCGAAAAATCGCTCAAGGGCTTGCGCCTGCGCGCTATGTGGCGGCTTTTTTGGTTTTGCCGCAAAGAACAGTTCGATGTGGTGATCTGTAATCGCTTCAAACCGGTCAATATGATGCTCCAGCTTAATCGTTGGCTGAAGATCCCTTTGTGTATCGGCATTTCCCATGGGTTTGGCGAGTACGATCGATTTTATCGCCGGCGCCAAGCTCAGGGCCGGATTGATAAGCACTGGCGGTTTGTCGGCGTCTCCCCGGCAGTCAAGCAGTACCTGATTGACTGCGACTGTGGCTTTACCGATGAGAATACCTACGCCATCACCAATGCTATCGACATTGAGCAAGCTGAAGGCCTGCAGTACGCTCGAGAGCAGGCTCGGCAGTTGCTGGGGCTTGATCCCTCCGTACGGCTGGTTGGCGCATTGGGGAGGCTGGTGCCGGTCAAGGGGCACACGTACCTCTTGCAGGCTTTTGCCGCTCTGAAAGACAAGTACCCGAATGCTCAATTGGCAATCATCGGAGCGGGGCGTGAGGAGTCGCGACTGCGTTGTGAAATTGAACAATTGGGGCTGATCGGCCGCGCTCATTTACTGGGTTTTCGCGAAAATGCACTGCAGTACGTCAGGGCTTTCGATATTTGGACCATGCCCTCCCTGGCTGAGGGCTTGGGGTTGGCGCTGCTTGAAGGCATGAGCGGGCATCTGCCGGTTATTGCTTCCAGTGTTCCAGCCATGCTCCCGCTCATTCACGGTGCCGGTGGGCTTGCCGTAGAGCCGGCTAATGTTCCCGCGCTTAAGGCGGCCCTGGATGAGTACTTGAGCCTCTCGGATGAAGTGCTTCAGGCTAAGGGTGAGCAAGCCTATCGTTATTTGCTGGCTCAGCACGATATCGATGTATTTCGTCAGGAGTATCTGGCGTTGATTGAGACAGGTCTGGGCCTGGCGCAGAAGGGGGTTTTGTGACAGGCGATCAACCACGGGTGACGGTGATTATCGCCTCCTATAACCATGGCCCCTATATCGAACAAAGCATTCTGAGCGTCCTGAACCAGACGTACCCGCATATTGAGTTGCTGGTCATCGATGATGGTTCTAAGGATGACAGTGTCGAGCGTATTCGCCGCCTGCAAACCCGCTATGGTTTTGATTTTAGGGTCCAGCAAAACCAGGGTTTGACCCATACCCTCAATGACGCTATCGCGCGTTCAACCGGCAGCTTGATCGCCCCTTTCGGGTCGGATGACATCATGTTGCCGGAGCGTATTGCGACTCAAGTGGCATACATGCAGGACAAGCCGGAAGTCGGTATTTGCGCGGGCAATATCGAATTGATTGATGCTGAGGGCAACCTGTTTCCCGAGAAGCGTCAGCGCCGGGAGGTACCATTTCGTCGCCTTGATTTCGATGATATGTTCTTGGAGCGAAAGCCCTATCCACCAGCCCCTACGTTATTGATCCGGCGTGAAGCGCTGGAAAAAGTCGGCGGTTTCGACCCTGATATTCGTTTGGAAGACCTGTTGATTGAATTGAAAATCACCCACGCCGGGTATTTTATCGATGGCCTGAGTGTATTGATGGCGCGCTATCGTAAGCACGCTACCAACTCGTATAAAAACCACCGATTCATGATTGATAACATTCTGCGCTCGTATGCGCTATTCAGTGACCATCCGCGTTATGAGGAAGTGCGTTACAAATTCCTCAACTCCATGTTCCTGAAAACATCCAATCGTGACCGCCCACTGGCTCGTGAGCTTTTGGCGCAGTTGCCCTTCAAGGCTTGGACGGGCAAAACCTGGCGCGCACTAGGGCGTTTGTACTTTTCGCGCTTGGAAAAAAACTGAGCGAGTATTCTTACGGGTTGGATTCAGCGGTTTTTGAACAAGCGCATGGCGCGTCCTGAAATCCGAAAGTTACCAAAAACAGAACGTGGCACGGCTCGTTTCAGAGAGCGCTATCCCGGCTATCACATCGGTCGTGGTAGCTGCGGTTTGCCTCAGGTCCACGACTGGCCAGAGGTTGAGTTGCAGAGCGTTTTGAGTAAGCTCTGCAGTTCTGATATGGATGATTTCCTGACGTATACCCGAGAGCGTCGACCGCGCTGCCCCCTCTATTTACGCTGGCCGTGTCGACTCACCCCGCCTTTACTGCAAAAGCCAGCACATGTTTGTGCATGTTATCCACTGCTCGTTTCGGCGCCACTTTACCGTACCCTTGGAGTAGAGCCTGTAATTGCTCTTCAAACAGCCAGCGCCTGTCTTCGGGGTAACGCTGTATATGCCGTAGATTTCGCTGGCGTAGCGACAAATTGAGCGGCGAGGGCAGGATTCGCATGTCGGCCAGGTCGATTAAGCCAAACTCGCCGGTGTCGAGCAGCAGGACATTGCCCAGGTGAACCGAGCGAAAGTAGATGCCTCGGTCATGCAGTTGAGCCAGAAATTTGCCAAAGCGCTCGACCAATGCCTCGCGAACGGCAGGCGCGCCCGTCGACTGCAGAATTTGGCGCAGGGTTTGGCCTGACAGCGGTTGGTAGAGTACGGCACTGCTTCCATCATCCAGTTGATACAACTTGAGGATGTCCGGGCTTGGGATATCCAGGCTGCGCAGGTGCTCACTGTTCGAAGCGAAGCGTTCAGAGTAGGGGGTGAAGTGCCCCGATGTGTACCAGCGCCGAGGGCGGAACAGTTTTAGGAAGTGGCCGTTGCTGAGCCGTAATACTTTGGGTCCCAGCCCATCCTTCTCGACGACATGAGCGCCGTCTGCCAATTGCGTCATAGCGCTGGTGGTTAGAGGCTCGACGTGTATGCCTGGGAGTCGGCCGCTACGCCGGCTGATGTTAAGGGCGGCAATCAGGGCCAGCGGGATAACCAACAGGTACCAGTGTTCTTTAGGGCGACTCAAAATGCCGCCACCTTCTGTCAGCCCTGCACCCATACCGAAAACCAGCCATGTGGAGGCGATGATAAACAATGGGTGCGCCCGTTGCCGCCAAGCGCTCAGCAGTGCCCATGCCTGCATGAACAGCCAGGGTATGAAGCCAATGATGCCGACATAGTAGAGGACGCCAAGTGCAAAACTGTGGGGTTCTTCCAGAAGATAGCCGACCCCGACATCAAGGCTCAGTGACGCGTTTAGACCTTTGCCTATCCAGGGGTGATGGGCAATCTGTTCGAGGGCCAGTTTCCATAATTCGAAACGATAGGACCCTCCCCGAGCGGTAATAATCCCAGAGAACTCAAACACCACAATGGCAGCACAGATGGCCGTGCCGATCAGTACGAATAAGGAGCGGCGATTCCAGCAGACAAAGCAGAGCCACAGTGTTGCAAGGGCCAATGCGACCAGCGGAGTTCGGGAGCCCGTCGCCATCACCGCCGTGAACATTACGATCAATGCGGGGATGCTTAGCCAAAGTACCGCTCGTCGCTTACAGGTCATGCTCAGGCTCAGCCAATAAATGCAGAAAAAGCCAAAGACGTGGGAACTCAGCAGTGGATTGTCGAAAGCGCCGGCTCCGATCATCCGTAGGTCGGGAGAGTAGGCTTTGGCGAACGCATACAAATTGAAGAGTGAGGCAATCAGCGCAACCACGGCGGCCCCAAAAAACAAGGGTTGCAGGTATTCGCTACGGTAGCGCACCAGTAATACGCAGCCGATGAACAGCATGAGCGTGTGCAGTGGCGGCTTTATCAGTCCTCCGATGCTTTCGTCGAGGGGGCTCCAGAATAGGCTGATCAGTGACCAGGCTAAAAAGGCCAGAAAGCTCAAAATGAGAGGCTCGTGTAGCAGGTCACGCAGTTCTCGGGGGCGCAGGCAAATGGCGATCAGCGTTGGAATGCTGAACAGTGCGTAATAAAGCTTGTGATGCTGCGGACGTCCGGGAAGAAAAAACAGGTCGCATAGCAATAGGAAAAAGCCGATGGGAATGATCCACAGGCAAATAAACTCGAAGGCTCGATTGGAGGCATGACGCAGACCGCTGTAGTGCATACGAGAAGCTCGCTCCAGAAGGTGATTAGCTATCATAAGTTGATGGCAATTTGATGTTGTTGCGTGGGCTGAGCAGGCTTGTATTCTAAACCGCTGCCAGTACATCAGAGAAGCTGTGCTAAAGTCAGCCTCCTTTTTCAATTACCGCCGCGTGATATGACCGAATCCAGTCCCTCCGGTAGCCCTTCGAGCATGAAGATCTACTTCCGCTTGCTCGGCTACGTCCGACCCTATGCCGGGATTTTTCTGATTAGCATTGTCGGGTTTGTGATTTTTGCTTCGACGCAGCCAATGCTGGGGTACATCCTAAAGTACTTTGTTGATGGTCTGTCCAACCCGGAAGCCGTGTTGTTCCCCAGTGTTCCTTACCTGCGCGATTTGCAGCTGCTGCAGGCTGTGCCATTGTTGATTGTCCTGATCGCGGCCTGGCAGGGGTTGGGATCCTATCTGGGTAACTACTTTCTGGCAAAGGTATCGCTAGGGCTGGTCCATGACCTGCGAATGGAGTTGTTCAATAACTTGCTGGTCTTGCCGAATCGTTATTTCGACCAGAATAACTCGGGGCATCTGATCTCGCGTATCACCTTTAACGTCACCATGGTCACCGGGGCGGCAACGGATGCGATCAAGGTCGTAATCCGTGAGGGAATGAGCGTTGTCTTCCTGTTTGCCTCGCTGCTTTTTATGAACTGGCGTTTGACGCTGGTGATGATTGCCATTCTTCCAATGATTGCATTCATGGTCGGTACGGCCAGTAAAAAGTTTCGCAAGCAAAGCAAGAAAATACAGGCCGCGATGGGCGACGTCACCCATGTGGCGTCTGAAACTATCCAGGGTTATCGCGTGGTCCGCAGCTTTGGCGGCGAGGCCTACGAGAAACAGCGGTTTCTCAACGCGAGCGAAAGCAATACCAACCGGCAATTACGCATGACTCGCACCGGGGCTATTTACACCCCGATGTTGCAGTTGGTGATTTACACGGCCATGGCGGTCTTGATGTTCCTGGTGCTGTACCTGCGTGGTGATGCTTCTGCGGGCGATATGATTGCCTACATCACCCTGGCGGGTTTTTTACCCAAGCCGATTCGTCAATTGTCTGAGGTCAGTTCAACCATCCAGAAGGGCGTTGCGGGTGCTGAGAGCATTTTCGAACAGTTGGATGTCGAGCCTGAAATGGACGGCGGTACCCTTGAACGCAGTTCGCTGACAGGGCGGTTGGAGGTGCGGAATCTGAGTTTTACCTATCCGGGAACTGATCGTCTGGTCCTGGATAATATTTCCTTTACCGTTGAACCGGGACAGGTCGTGGCGCTGGTAGGGCGTTCTGGCAGCGGGAAGTCGACGCTGGCCAGCTTGATTCCGCGCTTTTATCACCATACGGACGGTCAAATCCTATTGGACGGTATTGAGGTTGAGCATTACCGCTTGCTCAATCTACGTCGGCACATCGCCCAGGTCACCCAACACGTCACGCTGTTCAGCGATACCGTGGCTAACAACATTGCGTATGGCGATTTAGCAGGCGCGCCGCGTGCGGCCATCGAGAAAGCTGCGGAAGATGCCTATGCCAAGGATTTTATCGAGCAGTTGCCTAAAGGCCTGGACACCTTGGTGGGCGAGAACGGTGTCTTGTTGTCGGGTGGGCAGCGTCAGCGTTTGGCGATTGCTCGGGCACTGTTGAAAAATGCTCCGTTGCTGATTCTTGATGAAGCAACATCTGCTTTGGATACCGAGTCTGAACGGCATATTCAGGCCGCACTGGATCAGGCGATGAAGGGACGCACCACGCTGGTCATTGCTCACCGCCTTTCGACCATTGAGAAAGCCGACCTGATTTTGGTCATGGACAAAGGACAGATTGTCGAGCGAGGCACTCACGCCCAGTTGCTGGCCCAGAATGGCTACTATGCCAGGCTGAACTCAATGGGTTTGGATGAGCCGACGACCTCCGGGATAGCCTGACGCTTGACCAGAGGGTGGGCTCCCGCCCTCTGGCGCATTGTCCTGCGATGTAGAGTGAATCATGTGTTTTGTATCGTGAAGCTTGCGATCTTGATCAACTCTACATACGGACAGTGAGTACGCTTGGTATTGTCTCCAGCCACCAGTTGGTCCACGTCGACGAATACGTCTATTGGCAAAAAGCGCTCCTTGCGGCATTGTCGACTAAAGACTGGCGCTGATTCGTAGCACGTAGGCAGGATTTTAGTGAGGCTCTTGGGTATCATTGGACCGTTAGGTGCCTAAGGGCTTCGAGGGTGTCGTGCTGAAACAGCAACAGCTCCCACGGAAGATGGGCGATTTATTTTTAAACCGTAGCGGTGTTTAGGGAGGGGGATGATAGTTGTCGTTGTTGTTGATGGTCTTTTCCATCTTCCCATCATGTCTCCCGCGTAAGCCTTTATCGCCGCCTCGTCATCGACGCATTCTCAGCCGGGGCGCTGATGTTATCGCCATCTTATCTAATCGACTGTTTTGGGGGCGCCGTGTCGGCCAGTATTCGCTCATCAGTTAGCCTGCGGGACGGAGCCTCCCTGCCTCTCTGTCTTGGGCCTGTCTCTCTATGACTGACGAGATATCCAATAGTTCGTGGGCGGATAAAGCTCGAGCCATGGATCGTTATCGCTGGCGGTTGTTGCGTGAGCGCCATAGCTGGCTTGGCAGCGTGCTTCGATTTGCGCGCGACGCCCTGAGTGGCTGTCTATTTGGCTGGAGAGCGCAGGCCAGGTTGAGTGCTGAAGTCGTGGCTGAGCCCTGTGATTTTCTGTTGCTGCAATCAGCCACCAAGGTCATTGCTTTTCAGCGCAAGAAACTGTTGATCACCGCTTTACGCGATCATCACTACCTTTTGGTTGAAACCGCTCTGCAAGACCAGCCGACAATCCTCGCGCGGCGCCTGCTCAAGCGTCCACCGCAAGCTGTGCCGTTGCGCTATTTTGGCTATGCCGCTTATGCGGAGTGGCTGGTTGCACATCACCAGCCGAGAATTTTGCTCAATGACCGTAATGGCAGCCTGTATGCGCCGTTTTTGCGTTTGGCATTGAACCAGCGGCAATGTTTGTTGGTGCATCTGGCGCACGCCACGACGGTCGAGTCATCCAGCCGTCTGAGTATGAATGACTACGACTACTATTTTATGTTCGGTCACAGTTCTCTGGAGGCTCTGCAGTCACGGCCGCTACGGTTTGGCAACTCCAACGCCGTGTTGTCGGGTTCGCACATGATTGACCTGTCTTACGATTTGCTGCCGGCGACGCCCGAGCGTCGAGTCCTGTTGGTACTCGGTGTGGGGCCGGATAAAGAGAAGGAACCGGGTTACCAGAGAACCTATGCCTTACTTTACGAATGGGTGTCTCAACATCCGGAGTTCCAAGTGTTGATCAAGGCGCACCCTCGCAGTCAGATACCGTTCTGGCAGAAAGCGGCGCTGGACTTGCCCCATGTTCAGGTGTTGCCCCCTGAGTGCAGTTTGGCGGCCGCATTGGATAAGGCCTCTATCGTGATCAATATCATGTCCAACGCTGTCATTGAGGCCGCACTGGCACGACGACCGATTATTTATGTCAATGCCAGTGAACATCACGATATTTTTTCCCAGGAGCGTTTTCTGGGCCGTCGAGTGGCCACGGTTGCGGCATTGTCGGAGCGTATTGTTTGGATTCAGACGCACTATCGGCAGTGCCTTGAAGAGGCTGAGCGTTTTGCCGAGTTTCATTTGGTTAATGGGGCTGGGGCGCTGGACAGAACCGTCAACCTGTTGGTTGACCTATTGAACGCCAAGCCTGTGCCTAGCCAAGTGCTTGATGGCACGGTTTAGTCGCCAATGTGAGTAAATTCATTCGGATGAAGGGTGTGAGTCGCGGTGGTATGAAAAGCATAATTTGGCCGTTTGAGCACGCTTGCGTCATCAATCTCGACAGCCGAAATGATCGCTGGTCACGGCTGCAGAACCACTTACAGGGTTTGGGCTTGGAGGCCGAGCGCTTTTCTGCGGTCTCTCTGCATGAGCTTGGCGATGACCAGCCTTCGCAGTCGCTACGCGAGTTCCTTTTGCGTACTGACGGGCCGAGTGATAAGTCAGAGCATAAGCTGCTGGCCACTTGGGCGTGCATGCGCAGCCATTTGGCGGTGATCGCCAAGGCGAGAGCTAGCGGTTGGCCTTACGTGCTGGTGCTTGAGGATGACTGTGAGTTTGAAACCTTTACTCCGACGGTTCTGCGGCGCGTACAGGCCCAATTGCAGGGGCGTGATTGGACCCTGCTCTATTTGGGGGGCACCCTGAAGAAGGGCGGCCAGGCCCGCAAAGTCTCACCTAACTTGACGGCCGTGACTCGCGTGCGCCTGGCGCATGCCTATGTGGTCAGGGCTGAGCTTTATGACAGAATTTTGCAGGAGGCTCCCGTTTCTGGCCTGCCACTGGACTGGTATTACTCGGAAATGCTGTTGTCCACGACTCGGGCTTTTATCGTGCAGCCAATCCTGGCTCGACAGAGCTTGATGGTAATGAGTGATATTGAGCAGGTGGTTCGAAAACCGAAGCTTAAGACTCGACAGTGGGTCAGTCGCTTGGCCGCACGGTTGCGTTATGGGGTCTTTGGCTAAAGGCCTGCGCGACGTTCGCTTTGTGTGCACATGCAGGTCGGTTCGTCAGGTTTGCCAAGGTGATTATGCAATGCCTTGGAGATACGGCTCAACGAGCAGGGTGTGCATACCTTTGTGCTCGATGGCGATAACGTGCGCAGTGGCCTGAGCAGTGATTTGGGTGTGTGTGCCAAATCGCGAACGGAAAATATCCGCCGAATGGCGCACTTTGCTCGCCTAATGGTAGATGCTGGCTTGGTGGTGATTGTCTCGGCGACCTCACCTTTGCGCCGGGAGTGGCAACCCCTTCGATACAGTCGACCTAGGGGCTGTTCACCCTGTGTTAATATCGCGCCCCTGTTCATTTTGTATTTGGGTTGCCCATGAAGTTGTCCATGCCGCGTTTCGATCAAGCGCCTGTCTTGGTAGTTGGCGATGTCATGCTCGACCGTTATTGGCATGGCGGTACCTCACGGATTTCACCGGAGGCACCGGTGCCGGTGGTCAAGGTCGAGCAGATAGAGGATCGCCCAGGCGGTGCTGCCAACGTTGCCTTGAATATTGCAGCCCTGGGTGCGCCAGCCTCGCTGGTGGGTGTAACCGGGGAAGATGAGGCGGCCGAAAGTCTGGCCAATAGCCTGAAAGCGGCGGGTGTGACCGCACGTTTTCAGCGCATCGCCCATCAACCGACCATCGTTAAACTGCGGGTCATGAGTCGTCACCAGCAGTTGCTGCGTATCGACTTCGAAGAACCGTTTGCCACCGATGCCTTGGCGCTGAGCGCAGATGTCGAAGACATGCTCGACGGCATCAAAGTGCTGGTGCTGTCCGATTACGGCAAAGGCGCGCTGAAAAACCATCAAGTATTGATTCAGGCTGCGCGTGCTCGGGGTATCCCTGTCCTTGCTGACCCTAAAGGTAAGGATTTTGCGATCTACCGCGGCGTCAGCGTGCTTACGCCGAACCTCAGTGAATTCGAAGTCATTGTCGGCCATTGCTCCGATGAGGCTGAACTGGTCGCCAAGGGCGCGAAGTTGATGAGTGAGCTGGAGCTGGGTGCATTGCTGGTGACCCGTGGCGAACACGGCATGACCCTGTTGCGTCCTGACTGTCCGGCCCTTCATTTGCCGGCGCGTGCCCGTGAAGTGTTTGACGTCACGGGTGCGGGCGATACCGTTATTTCTACCTTGGCGGCGGCGATTGCTGCCGGTGAAGAGCTGCCGCACGCCGTTGCGCTGGCCAATCTGGCCGCCGGCATCGTGGTCGGCAAGCTGGGTACAGCCGCTATCAGCGCGCCGGAGTTGCGTCGTGCGATCCAGCGTGAAGAAGGCTCGGAGCGTGGGGTGTTGAGCCTCGATCAATTGCTCCTGGCAATCGACGATGCGCGTGCGCACAAAGAATCGATCGTCTTCACCAACGGCTGTTTCGATATTCTCCATGCCGGGCATGTGACCTACCTGGAGCAGGCGCGCGCGCAAGGCGATCGGCTGATCGTTGCGGTCAATGATGATTCGTCTGTCAGCCGCCTGAAAGGGCCTGGACGGCCGATTAATAGTGTCGACCGACGCATGGCTGTGCTGGCGGGATTGGGCGCTGTGGATTGGGTGATCAGCTTTCCTGAGGACACCCCGGAAAACCTCCTGTCCCACGTCAAGCCTGACGTGTTGGTCAAGGGCGGGGATTACGGCATCGATCAAGTGGTCGGTGCTGAAATCGTTGAAGCCTATGGTGGCAAGGTGAAGGTGTTGGGGCTGGTTGCCAATAGTTCGACCACCGCTATCGTCGAGAAAATTCGCAGGCAGTGATGGGGGGAGGCGTCAGCCGTGCTGACGCCTTCATCGCGAATAAGACTGCGCGTTCCGATTGCTCCCGCACTGCGACTGCTCCGCAGCCTTCGGCAACTCCTACAGGTGAGACGCCAATCTGTGGGATCACTTGCTCAGGGTGCTTCGGGCAAGGTCGATCAATTGCCGGGCTTTGCTCGTCAGGCGCTTGAGGCCGGTCTTCTTTGGCGCTGGGGTCAAACCCTGTTGCCGGAGCCAATCCTTCCAGCGAATCCGCTCATCACGCACAACCCAACCTTCCTGCGGTGCAAAACTTTCGGCCAGGTACAGGCCGCGGGTGCTGGCCGGTTGCAGCTTGTCGCGCTTGAGGGTGTACAGCTCGGGTTTGGGCAAGCCATTTTCCAGGGGCATCAGGTACAGGTCGGGGCGGCTGCGGTTGAGTCGTGCCACCAACTGATCGTTTTCCAGGCTCTCATCAACGTGAAACAGGCTCATTGGCCGCGCTTCTTTGGGCACTTCCAGACGCATGTCGTAAATCAGCTGCAGAGACGACGTCGGCAGGTGCACGTAAGCACGCGGGCGCTCAATCAGGGGCATGCTCCCGCAGCGCACGGGTCTGGCAGCACCGGACAGCGGGCTTAAACGAAAAGGCAGGGCTTCGCGGTAATGCAGCGCCGAGGCATAGGGCGCAGGCAGCCAGGTGTCATTGAAGCGTCCGCTCAGCCAGCCTTGCGGGGTTTCGATCAAGCACTCTTCAGCGACTTCCTGAATGGCGGTGTGCAGTGGCAGATTCAATTCGTGCGCGGGCACGTAGCCGGAAATCAATTTCAGTACGACATCGCCACGGTCTCGCCGACGCTGTCTGACCAGCACCCAGTAATCGCGGTTCTGCCAGTTCAGGGTCAAGCGCACCGACACCCCGAGGTTGGCCAGCTCCACAGAAAAGCGTTCCACATCGGCCACTTCGATCTTGCGTCGACGTTGCAGGGTCTGGGCGAAATTCAACGGCATCCCGATGCTCTGGTAATTCAGGCCTTCGGGAGTGGCTTCGACAGCGAGCGGCAGGGTTTTAAAGTTGTTGGGGTTTTTTCGAATCAACGTTCGCGGCATGTCGGCTCCTTCTTGCGTTGGGGTCGGCCGCCGCCTGAATCAGGTTTGACGGCGAATCACGGCGGCGGCAGTCGCCACGTTATGGGCCAGGTGCAGCGGATTAATAGTCCCGACAATAGCACTGGCGACACCCGGATGGGCAAACAGCAACTCGAAGCTGGCCTGCACCGGGTCCACGCCGGGGCTCAGGCACACATGACCGCTGGCCAGCGCCTTCTTCACCAGGATGGCTTTGCCATGGCTGGCGGCGTAGTCCAGTACCGGCTTTTCACTTTGTTCGTTGAGATTGTAGGTGACCATCGCGCAATCGCCTTCGCGCAACGCCAGCAGGCCGCCTTCGACAGTTTTTCCGGAAAAACCGTAGCCGCGAATCTTGCCTTGCTGCTTGAGTTCGGCCAGTGCTTGATACACACCGGAATCGTTGAGCACGGCCAAATCATTGCCGTCGGAATGGACCAGCACTAGGTCGATGAAGTCAGTCTCAAGGCGCTTGAGGCTGCGCTCCACCGACAGCCGCGTGTGTTCGGCACTGAAGTCGTGGCGCGATTGGCCGCCCTCGAACTCCTCGCCGACTTTGCTGACAATCACCCATTCTTGACGCTGCCCTCGCAGCAATGGGCCCAGGCGCTCTTCGCTGGTGCCGTAGGCGGGGGCCGTGTCGATCAGGTTGATGCCCAGATCGCGAGCCAGCTTGAGCAGCATCTGTGCTTCTCGATCATCGGGGATCGTGAAACCGTTGGGGTATTTGACCCCTTGATCACGGCCGAGCTTGACGGTGCCCAGTCCCAGTGGCGAAACACGCAGACCGGTACTGCCGAGCGGGCGGTGCAGTTCATGCAGGGTTTTCATGGCAGCAGTTGATCCCAAATCGGTTGGGCCATGGGCGGTTTCGGCAGGCCGACGGCTGGCGACTGCGGTGTCGGATGGACACCGTCGCGGGCCAGTGCGGCCAATACCCGATCAGCAAAGTCAGGGGCCAGCGCCAGCTTGGTCGGCCAGCCCACCATCAGGCGTTGTTGCACGGAAAGATAGGCGTTGTCCGGGCGCACCAGGCCGGACTGCGCCGGTTCGGCCCGATCAATACGCAAGGTCGCCCATTGCGCCTGGCTGAGGTCGACCCACGGCAGCAAGTTGCCAAGTTCTTTTTTGGCCGCAGCGATCTGAGCCTCGGGTTCGCGGGCGACGCCCTCAGCTTCGGCCAGATCCCCTCCCAGGTACCAGACCCATTGGCCATCGGCTGCGGGGTGGGTGGTGACGGTGACCCGAGGTTTCGGCCCGCCGCCCAGGCAATGGGCATACAAGGGCTTCAAGGTCGGTCCTTTGACCAACACCATATGCAGCGGGCGGCGTTGCATAGGGGGATGGGACAGCCCCATGGACTTCAGCAGCTCGGCGTTACCCGCGCCCGCGCTCAAAACCACACGCTGGGCGAGGATCTCGCGGCCATCGACCCGCAGGCCGATCAGATCTTCACCTTCGAACAGGGGTTCGATTTTTGTGCCCGCCAGCAGGCTGTCGCCGGACAGTTCGGCGAGACGCTCGACCAGACTGGGCACGTCGATCACCAGTTCGGCCAGTCGATAGACCTTGCCCTTGAACCCGGGACTCTGCAGCGCCGGAGGCAGGTCATTGCCGGTGACGTGATCGACCCTGCCGCGTACGGCCTTGCTGGCGAAAAAACTGGTGAGGTTGCCGGCGAGGGTGCCGGGTGACCATAAGTAATGCGCTTCGGACAGCAAGCGTACGCCAGACAGGTCCAGCTCGCCTTTGCCCGCGAGCGCATCACGCCAGCGACGCGGCATGTCGGCAATCGCTTCGGAAGCACCGCTCAGTGCGCCGTGCAGCGCATATTTGGCGCCGCCGTGGATGATCCCCTGAGACTTTGTACTTTGCCCGCCGCCGAGGCTGGCGCTTTCCACCAAAACGGTCGAGAACCCTTGACGGCGCAGGCGCGCATTGAGCCAAAGACCGGCAACACCGGCGCCGACGATCAGGACGTCAGTGGTCATAGGGGATGGAGTGAGCGCAGATGGCATGAGCGACCTCGGTGGCTAAACGGATGTCGCCATTATAGGGGATCGCGTTTTCAATGCCCGGCGGTTTTCGAGAACAGTTGAATCACCACCACGCCGAGGACGATCAGGCCCATGCCAAGCATCGCGGGCACGTCGAGTTTCTGCCCGTAAATGAACAGCGCGGCGATGCTTACCATGACGATGCCCATGCCCGCCCAGACCGCATACGCGACCCCCACCGGAATGCTGCGCACTACCAGCGTCAGCATCCAGAACGCAATGGCGTAACCCACGATCACCAGCAGCAATGGCAGTGGCGTGCTGATGCCTTTGACCGCTTTCATCGAGACGGTAGCGATAACTTCTGCGCAGATGGCGATGGCCAGATAGTAGTAGGCGGTCATGACGGGATTCCTCTTCATTAGCCACGCATTCTAGAGATTGCTTGGATGGGGTAAAGTCATTACCTATCTTTCTGCGCGATAGGTTGGTGTGCTTTGCAATGGAACCTCGAGCAAATTCGTTTATTCGTCAGCGTAGCCGAACAGCGCTCGTTTTCGGCCGTGGCGCGTGATCTGCAGCGCGCACAATCGGCGGTCAGCAGTGGTATCGCGCTGTTGGAGGCTGATCTGGGAGTCAGCCTGTTCGACCGCAGCAGTGGCCGTCAGCCACGCTTGACCGAAGCCGGTAGTGCGTTGCTCGAAGAAGCGCGAGAGCTGTTGCGCCAGTGTGAGCGTCTGGACGGTCGGGCACTGGCCTTGATGCGTGGCGAAGAGGCCCGCTTGCGACTGGCGCATGACGAAGCCATGCCTTATCAACCGGTGCTGGACAGCCTGGAGGCGCTGGCTGAACAGTTTCCCGGTCTGGAGGTGCAACTGGCCAGCGGCGCCCAAGGTGATGTGGCGCGCAAACTGGTGGAGCGCCGCGCCGATCTCGGGCTGCTGTTTCATCATGAGCAGATGCCCGAAGCTCTGGAACGCCGGGTGCTGGGCAGCGTCGAAATGGTCACGGTCTGTGCAGTGGGGCATCCATTGGTCAACGCGTCACGGGTCAGTCGTCAGCAGTTGGGGCGCCATCGGCAGCTATTGATCGCGCCTCAGCAAAGCGGCTATCCCGGTGGCGAACCCATCAGTGCACAGGTCTGGCGTGCCGACAGCTTTTACGTGATGGCTGAATTGCTCATGCGTGGCCTCGGCTGGGCCTGGTTGCCCCGGCATGTGGTGCAGTACCCGGCTTACCAGCATCAGATGGTCGAGCTGATCAGCGACTGGACCCCGCCGGCCCTGGTGGTGGAGATGGTCTGGCGCCGTGACGAACCACTTGGTCCGGCGGCCCGGTGGCTGGCCGAATGCTTTGCCCGGCATTTGCAGGCGATTGGCTGATAAACTCCGCCGCCATGAATAGAACTCTTTATACCCTGCTGTTTCATCTCGGTTTACCTCTTGTCGCGCTGCGCCTGTGGTTGCGGGCGCGCAAAGCCCCGGCGTACGCGCAGCGAGTCAGCGAGCGGTTTTCGTTCGGTCTGCCGCCCATGCAGCGCGGCGGCATTTGGGTGCATGCAGTGTCGGTGGGTGAAAGCATCGCAGCGGCGCCGATGATTCGCGCCTTGCTGACGCGTTATCCACAGTTACCGATCACTGTGACCTGCATGACGCCGACCGGTTCGGAGCGGATCAAGGCGCTGTTCGCTGACGAGCCGCGCATTCAGCATTGTTATCTACCCTACGATTTGCCTTGGGCAGCCGGACGTTTTCTCGATCATGTCGCGCCTCGGCTCGGGGTCATCATGGAAACCGAACTGTGGCCCAACCACATTCACCAATGCGCCAGGCGCGGTATCCCGGTAGTCCTGGCCAACGCCCGACTGTCAGAGCGCTCGGCACGCGGTTATGGGCGTTTCACCAAGCTGACCCGACCGATGCTTGCCGAAATGAGCGGATTCGCCGTGCAGACCGAAACCGAGGCCCAACGCTTTCTCGATCTGGGGGCGCGGCGCGATTGCGTAGAAGTGACAGGTTCGATCAAGTTCGACTTGAGCATCGACCCGCAGCTGTTGATGCGCGCCGCTGAGCTGCGTGAGCAATGGCACACGCGCCAGCGCCCGACATGGATCGCGGCCAGTACCCACGCCGGCGAAGATGAAACCGTGTTGGCGGCGCACCGTCAGTTGCTCCTCCGCCATCCCGATGCGTTGCTGATCCTGGTCCCGCGTCACCCCGAGCGCTTCAACAGCGTTTACGATTTATGCCAGCAGCAAGGCTTCGAGACGGTTCGTCGCTCGACGGCGCAAGCGGTGACGTCAACCACGTCGGTGTTGCTGGGTGACACCATGGGTGAACTGCTGTTTCTGTACGCGTTAGCCGATTGCGCGTTTGTCGGCGGCAGCCTGGTGCCCAATGGCGGGCACAACCTGCTGGAACCTGCGGCATTGGCCAAGCCGGTCTTGAGCGGCCCGCACCTGTTCAACTTTCTGGAAATCGCTGCGCTGCTGCGTCAGGCTGGCGCGTTGGAAGAAGTGAGTGATGTGGCGGGGCTGGCGGTCGCGGTGCAGCGCCTGTTCGATCAGCCGCAGTTGGCGCGCATCATGGCCGATGCCGGCCTGACAGTGATGCGTGCCAATCAGGGCGCTTTGCAGCGGTTACTGGCAATGTTGGCGCGGGTGGCGAAGCTGTAAGGCCGTCGCAAGCCTCTGTGGGGAAGGCCGTCAATACTCCGAAGGCTTCTCCAGGTTTTTCTGTGCCGCCTTCGCCAGGTCTGGTGGCAGGAAGTCTTTGTCCGGGTTGTAGTCGGCTTTGAGGTAGCGCGACAACCCCTGCAAGTCAGCCGGGCTCAGCGTGCCCGCCGCCTGCTTCAAGCGCAGGTTGTCGATGAGGTAGTCATAGCGCGTGTTGTTGTATAAACGCACCGAGTTGTACAGCTGGCGCTGGGCGTCGAGCACATCGACGATATTGCGCGTCCCGACCTGATAACCGACTTCGGTCGCTTCCAGTGCACTTTGGTTGGAAATGATCGATTGTTTGCGTGCCTGAACCTGTTCGACATCGGTGTTCACGGCGCGGTGCAGGTTGCGGGTATTTTCCACGACCTGACGACGCAAGGCTTCGCGGCGCTGCTCGATCTGGCTCAGGCGTGCATAGGCTTCACGCACTTGTGAACTGGTCAAGCCACCACTGTAGATCGGAATGTTCAACTCAACGCCAACGCTGCGTTGTTCGACGTTGCCGCCATAATTCTGACCCGTGAAGTTGGGGTTGCTGAAACCCAGCGCGTCGTTATCCCCGCGCTTGTACGAAGCGACCGCATCGAGAGTCGGCGCATGCCCGGCTTTGCGTTGGCGCAGGGTTTCTTCAGCGGCGCTCACCGCGTAGTTACTGGCAAGCAGGTTCAGGTTCTGTTGCGACGCGGTGTCGACCCAGGCTTTGGCATCGTTGGGCGTTGGCGCCAACACGGGCAGGGTGTGGACGATGCCTTCGATGGCGTTGTAGTCGCGGTTGGTCAAGGTCACCAGCGCCTCGAACGCATCGTCTACCCGACGCTTGGCGGCGATTCGGTTGGCGCGCGCTGTGTCGTAACTGGCTTGGGATTGCAGTACGTCGGTCTTGTCCGACAGGCCAACGTCAAAGCGCTCGTTGGCTTGATCCAGTTGGCGCTTGAACGCGGCTTCTTCAGCCTTGGTCGAGGCCAGGGTGTCCTGGGCGCGCAGGACCTCGAAGTAGTCTTGCGCACTCTGCAAAATGAGGTTCTGCTCGGTCGCGGAAAGCTCCAGCGCCGCCTGTTCGTTGACGGCCTTGGCGGCCTGTAACTGGAACCAGCGATCCGCGCGGAAGATGGGCTGGCTCAATGTTGCTTGATAGGCCGTGCCGCTACGGGTAGCGGTCATTGATGGCTGATCCATTTGAGTGCGGGTATTGCTGACACCCGCGCCTGCAGACAGGTTAGGCAGCAGACCGGCGCGAGCCTGGGGCACGATTTCCTTGCGGGCCGAGTAATCAGCGATAGCGGCAGCCAGGTCTGCGTTGTTATTCACGGCATCCTGGTACACGTTGACCAGGCCGGTCTTGGTCGGTATGGGCGCGTCTGCTGCCCAGGCCATTCCGTTGGAAGCACAAGACACGGCAAGCGCCAGTGAAAGTTTGCGCAGCATGAGACGTTCCCTAGAGTTGATAGTGCAATGAGGATGTGAAGATCGCTGCTACGGGGCACGATCCGCAACGCAGCGAGTGTAGTTCTCGGGGTTGCTCACAACAATCCTGTATATCCGCCATTTATCGAACGATATAAGAGGAAGTTGGCGTTCTGTCCATATCTTGCACTAGACTGGTCGGGTTCTTGTCGGGGTGCCTTGCTATGAGGCTGAGATCGGTTAATCCGGATCCCGTTGAACCTGATCAGGTTAACGCCTGCGTAGGGAACAAGATTTCTCGTCTCCCGGCGAGTCCTCTTGAGTGTCGTCCGGGGTCGATTGTTCAATAAATGAACAGTACGCCTCCTTTCTATACTCAGCGCCAGCCTTGGTGCGTCCGTGTCATTCAGGTTTGCTCCGACAATTAATCCGCCGCTGGATGATGCCTGGAGTGCCCGTGATGAGTAAAAAACTAAAAGACGCCACCAATTTGAGCGATTCGGCCAAGGTCGACTCGGGGTCAGTGCAGCCCTTTACCCGCTCGCAAAAAATCTATGTTCAGGGTTCGCGCCCGGACATTCTTGTGCCGATGCGTGAAGTGACTCTGGGTGTGACGCCCACCGACTTTGGCGGCGAGATCAACGCGCCAGTGGTTATTTATGACACCTCGGGCCCTTACACCGATCCCAACGTGATCATCGACGTGCGCAAAGGCCTGGCAGACATCCGTTCGCCGTGGATTGAGTCGCGTAACGACACCGAGCGCCTGGCGGGGCTGAGCTCCAACTTTGGCCAGGAACGTCTGAGCGATGCCGAACTGACAGCCCTGCGCTTCGCCCATGTGCGCAACCCGCGCCGGGCCAAGGCCGGCGCCAACGTAAGCCAGATGCACTATGCGCGTCAGGGCATCATCACCGCCGAGATGGAATACGTCGCCATCCGCGAAAACATGAAACTTCAGGAAGCCCGCGCCGCCGGTCTGCTGACTCCGCAGCACGCGGGTCACAGCTTCGGCGCCAGTGTCCCGAAAGAAATCACCGCTGAATTCGTCCGTGACGAAATCGCCCGCGGTCGCGCGATCATTCCGGCCAACATCAACCACGTTGAACTGGAACCGATGATCATCGGCCGTAACTTCCTGGTGAAGATCAACGGCAACATCGGCAACAGCGCGCTGGGTTCTTCCATCGAAGAAGAAGTCGCCAAACTGACCTGGGGCATCCGCTGGGGTTCTGACACTGTCATGGACCTGTCCACCGGCAAACACATTCACGAAACCCGCGAATGGATCATCCGTAATTCGCCGGTCCCGATCGGCACCGTGCCGATTTATCAGGCGCTGGAAAAAGTCGACGGCGCGGCTGAGGACCTGACCTGGGAGCTGTTCCGCGACACCTTGATCGAGCAAGCCGAGCAGGGCGTCGACTACTTCACCATTCACGCTGGCGTGCTGTTGCGGTATGTACCGCTGACCGCCAAACGCGTGACCGGGATTGTGAGCCGTGGTGGTTCGATCATGGCCAAGTGGTGCCTTGCGCATCACCAGGAAAACTTCCTGTACACCCATTTCGAAGACATTTGCGAAATCATGAAGGCCTACGACGTCAGCTTCTCGCTGGGCGACGGCCTGCGTCCGGGCTCGATTGCCGATGCCAACGATGCGGCGCAATTCGGCGAGCTGGAAACCCTCGGCGAGCTGACCAAGATTGCCTGGAAGCATGACGTGCAGACCATGATCGAAGGCCCGGGCCATGTCCCGATGCAGCTGATCAAAGAGAACATGGACAAGCAGCTGGAATGCTGTGACGAGGCGCCGTTCTACACCCTCGGGCCGTTGACCACCGACATCGCACCGGGTTACGACCACATCACCTCGGGCATCGGTGCGGCCATGATCGGCTGGTTCGGTTGCGCCATGCTCTGCTACGTCACGCCTAAAGAACATTTGGGCTTGCCGAACAAGGATGACGTGAAGACCGGGATCATTACCTATAAAATCGCGGCCCACGCGGCGGACCTGGCCAAAGGGCACCCTGGCGCGCAGATTCGCGACAATGCCTTGAGCAAGGCGCGCTTCGAGTTTCGTTGGGAGGACCAGTTCAACCTCGGCCTCGATCCTGATACCGCACGCTCGTATCATGACGAAACCCTGCCGAAGGACTCGGCCAAGGTCGCGCACTTCTGCTCCATGTGCGGACCGAAGTTCTGCTCGATGAAAATTACCCAGGAAGTTCGGATATACGCCGCCAACCAGCACATCGAAACCGTGGATGCGGCCGTGCAGGAGGGCCTGCGAGAACAGGCCGAGCGCTTCAAGCAGGAAGGCAGTCAGCTGTACAAAAAAGTTTAAGTCTTTTGGCCTGAATGCGGGGTGTCTGACACCCCGCATCCGCGAAGAGGTCAGGCAAGGCACCAAAAAAACAAAGGGTTAACCCCTATCATCTGCTCCTCTGAGATAACCCCGTGAACCCTTCAACCAATACCTATTCCCCCGACGTCGCGGTGCCTGCGGGCAAGCGTGTGTTCGGCGGTCGTGATTTGTTTTCCCTGTGGTTTTCCCTCGGCATTGGCCTGATGGTCCTGCAAACCGGCGCGTTGCTGGCGCCGGGGCTGGGCTTGTCAGGGTCACTGCTGGCGATTTTTCTTGGCACCCTCGTCGGCGTTTTGCTGCTGGCCGCCGTGGGTGTGATCGGTAGCGATACCGGGCTTTCGGCCATGGCCGCGCTCAAGCTCAGCCTTGGCACCCGTGGCGCGTCGCTGCCAGCGGTGCTGAACCTGCTGCAATTGGTGGGTTGGGGCGCTTTCGAGATCATCATCATGCGTGACGCCGCCAGTCTGCTGGGCGCGCGTGCGTTTGCCGAGGGCAGTCTATGGGCTAACCCTCTGCTCTGGACGTTGTTCTTCGGCGCGCTGGCCACCTTGCTGGCGGTCAGCGGACCGCTGACTTTCGTCCGTCAGATACTGCGCAAGTGGGGCATCTGGCTACTGTTGGCTGCGTGTGTGTGGTTGACTTGGAACCTGCTGACCAAAACCGACTTGTCCGCACTCTGGTCGCGTGCCGGTGACGGTTCGATGCCGTTTGCCGTGGGTTTTGATATCGCCATTGCCATGCCGTTGTCCTGGCTGCCATTGATCGCCGACTACTCGCGGTTCGGCAAACGCGCCAAAAGTGTCTTTGGCGGCACAGCGCTGGGCTTCTTTATCGGCAATTTCTGGCTGATGAGCCTGGGCGTTGCCTACACCCTGGCGTTCGCGCCGAGCGGTGAAATCAATGCGTTGCTGCTGGCGTTGGCCGGTGCCGGACTGGGTATTCCACTGTTGCTGATTCTGCTCGACGAGTCAGAAAACGCGTTCGCCGATATTCACTCGGCGGCGGTGTCCAGCGGGATTCTGCTGCGTTTGAAGGTAGAGCATCTGGCATTGGCCATCGGTGTGATCTGCACCCTGATCGCCTGCTTTGCACCGCTGGCGCAGTACCAGAACTTCCTGCTGCTGATCGGCTCGGTGTTCGCACCGTTGTTCGGTGTGGTGTTGGTGGACCACTTCATCCAGCGTCGCCGCCGCAGCCAGATGGCAACAGTAGGCTTTCGCGGGATGACGCTGTTGGCCTGGCTGGGTGGCGTCAGCACCTATCACCTGCTGGCCAACATGTACCCTGACGTGGGTGCAACACTGCCAGCCCTGATTGTGGCTGGCGTGCTGCAACTGTTGCTGGGTCAGACATTCAACCGCGGCGCGGGAACAGTTCCGGCTTGAGGATGCCATTGAGCTGAAGGTAAGACATCTTCAGCTCAATGTGGCCGTTGGCATAAGGGGCAATCGTCGCCACCTCGTATTTTAGAATGACTCCGCCAGAGGTCAGGGCGACGTTAGGGGTTTTCTGGAACAGCCACGTCTTCACGAACGCGGGGTCCTGAGTGAACCGGGTGTTGATCATCCATTCTTTGTGGGCTTGCTGCGCTGTCAGCCAGAATGCCTCTTCCTGGCCCGGTAAAAGCATGTCTTGCAGGGTCAGTGCTCTGTGTTGCTGACGGGAGTAGTTGATGAATCCGCGACCGGGTGTTCCCTGTTCGTCACCGGTGTCCAGATAACTGGACAGTTCGACAATCACCAGACCGTCATGCTGGTCGCGTACCTTGGCTTGCAGATAGCTGCCGTTGTGGCTTTGCGCTTCACGCAGGAATTGTTCTTCATAGACTTTGAGCGACACCGGCAACGGTGCGTTCGGCGAGGTACGGGTCATTTTCAGCAAGGACTTCTCGACAAGACTGTCGAGCGTCGGCTCGCTCTGAAAATGCACCGTATCGACGTTCACCAGTGGGCAGTCAGCCACGGTGCAGCCCGGCTTGATCTGTTCCGAGGCATCACGCCGGACTTCAAGCGGTGCACGCATGTCGGGCTGGAACAGGCTCTGGCAGGCGCCCAGCATCAGTGCGATGCACGCGAGCGAAGTGATCCTCAAAATTGACATGTTGATCCTTGGCAGTAACAAAAAAAGCGAGTTGACGTGTTTCGACTGCAAGCAGCCCCATCAGTTCGCCACTAGGCTAATTAGAAGTTGTTTGCGACCTGGCCGTCTACCCCGGTTGCCCCAATGACTGGTTTAAAGGGCTGCATCCGGTGAAAGACCGCGCTAGGATGGCGCGAAGTCGACGTGGGCCAGTAGCGAGAACTATATGAGTGATACGACCAGATCCGTCCCGGTGGCGGTGGCAATTACGAAGCGTGAAAACTGCTTCAAGGGTTTTTACCGCCTCGACCGCATGCACCTGCGCCACGAGCTTTTCGGTGGCGGCATGAGCAACGAAATCAGCCGTGAGTTGTTTGTTCGTCACGATGCGGTGTGCGTGCTGCCCTACGATGCCAAGCGCGACGAGGTGGTCCTGATTGAGCAGTTTCGAGTCGGTGCACTGGGCAAGGTCGATAACCCGTGGTTGATTGAGCTGGTGGCCGGTCTGATCGACAAGGACGAGGAACCAGAAGAGGTTGCCCACCGCGAGGCAGAAGAGGAAGCTGGACTTACTTTCAGTGCGATGTTGCCGATCACCAAGTACTTTCCATCGCCGGGTGGCAGCAGTGAATACGTTCACCTGTACTTGGGGCATTGCGAAAGCGAGGGGGCGGGAGGGTTACACGGGCTGGAAGCGGAAGGCGAGGATATTCGCGTGACGGTGTGGTCGCTGGACGATGCGCTACAGGCCGTACGTGATGGACGAATTTTCAACGCGGCCACTCTTATTGCATTGCAATGGCTGGCATTGAACCGTACTGAAGTCAGGGGGCAATGGTCGTGAACCTTGTGCGCGAGCGCTACCGTGTTGACCTTGTCGGGCTGCAAGCGGCCTGCGAGGCCAACTATGCGCGCTTGATGCGATTGCTCCCCGACATGCGCAACCAGCAACGCTCGCGTCGGGTGGCCGTCACCCAGGGCGATCAAATGCTCGGTGTGCTGGCCGTCGAAGTGCTGCTCGATTGTCCGTACACCACCACCCTGCAAGTGCGTCAGGAACACAGCCTGCCGTGGCTGCCGGTGCCCAAGCTCGAAGTGCAGGTCTATCACGACGCCCGCATGGCCGAAGTCATCGGCGCCGAACATGCCCGCCGGTTTCGCGGCATCTACCCTTATCCCAATGCCGCCATGCACCAGCCGGATGAAAAAGCCCAGCTCAACCTGTTTCTTGGGGAGTGGCTGAGCCATTGCCTGGCGTGCGGGCATGAGTTTGAAGTGGTGCGCTAAGGCGGCTGTGGAAGGGCTCTATTAAACAGCTACGCGCGGGGAGTTTTCCCCTGTCGCGCGCTGAAGTGACGTGAATCCATTACAGACTTACTGTTTTGTGGGGGCACTGCGGACGGCGATCAAATCATGCTTGAACAGACTAAATGATGCGGCCAACAGTACAGCGTCTTTAATAAGGAAAGAGGTAGCGCTGCCCATGGCAGGGAAACCGCCAGCAGATGCTTCCCATCCACCTGGTGTAGAAATGATGAGTGTCAAGGTAGTGAGGAACGTGACGACGGAGGCCGCGGCTGCGACGACAGAAACCCTTGGTATCCAGGCTCCGACCACCAATCCCAAGCCAATGGCCCATTCGGCCACGCCCAGCGCATAGCTTGCGCCTTGCACGCCAAAGGCCAGGTACAGCCATGAGAATAGCGCGCTGTTAGACATCAGCGGGATCAGCGATTGTGCCTCGTAAGGGAACCATTTGGTGTAACCAAACAATGCAAAAATCAACACGAGCGTCCAGCGCATGAGTTGAACATCGATGTTGGAGTGGCAAAGGCGATTCAGGGCGCATCCGTGCATGGGTAAATCTCAGTGTTATGGGGGAGATTTCAATATAGCCGGCGTCTTGTTCTGCGTTGCCGTGTAGACATATCTGGAATGAACTTTGCTGGCTAAGTCCGCTCGTTACCCTCATTGTTCGGCCTCCATGTGAGGGAAAGAGTCTTGCACGCTATGTCTGGTTGTCTGTCAGAGATAAGTCGATGTAATGCAGATTTTGATATCCCCTCAAATGTAAGCCGAATCGTTGGACAGGTTTGCCGCCTCTACCATCGGCCGCCATAATCGTCGCAGACCCCGCTCAAGGAGATGGCCTTGCCGAGCCCCCCCAACCCTATCGCCGATTCTTCAGTCCTGCTGGTCCAGCTAACCGACAGCCATTTGTTTGCCAATGCAGACGAAAAGCTGCTGGGCATGAGTACCTTTGAAAGCCTGAACAAGGTGATTGAGTGCGTCCTGGCTGAGCAGTCGCAGATCGACCTGCTGATCGCCAGCGGTGATTTGTCCCAGGACGGCAGTCTTGAGTCCTACCAGGCGTTTCGTCAGGCCAGTGGGCGGATTCAGGCACCGGCGCGTTGGTTTCCCGGGAATCACGATGAGGTGCCGGCGATGACCGAGGCTGCGCGGCAGAGCGATTTTCTCGCGCCGATCATCGATCTCGGCCATTGGCGTATCACCCTGCTGGACTCTTCGGTGCCTGGTTCGGTGCCGGGGTATTTGCAGGATCAGCAATTGCAGCTGTTGGCGCAGTCCCTGAGTGAAGAGCCTGATCGCCACCATCTGGTGTGCCTGCACCACAATCCGGTGAACATCGGTTGTGCCTGGATGGACCCCATCGGCCTGCGTAACCCCGAGGCGCTGTTTGCCGTGCTTGATCGATTCCCGCAGGTGCGCGCTGTACTCTGGGGCCATGTCCATCAGGAATACGACCAGCTGCGCAATGGCGTACGGCTGCTGGCCTCACCGTCCACCTGCATTCAGTTTGCACCGGGCAGTGTCGAGTTCAAGGTCGACAGCACCGCGCCAGGCTACCGCTGGTTGCGTCTGCACGCAGACGGCCGCCTTGAAACCGGTGTGTCGCGGGTAGAGGGGCTGGCCTTTGACGTGGATTACAGTGGCCGAGGTTATTGAGCGATCCGTCCTGATTTGAGTGGGAAATGTCTGAAGGCGAGTCAACGGGCGGCAGTCCCTGTAAACTGCGCGTCTTTGCTTGCGCTCAAAAGTTTCAGGAGGGAATGTGACCGGCGAACCATCCACACTGTTGTATATCCATGGTTTGAACAGCTCGCCGCGCTCAAAGAAGGCCAGCCAGTTGTCGACCTTGATGCAAACGCTTGGCCTCGATGAGCATTTGCGGGTGCCGGAGCTGCATCATCACCCGCGTCAGGCGATTGCTCAGCTCGACGCATTGATCACCGAGCTGGGTCGACCGCTGCTGGTCGGCAGCTCCCTCGGCGGCTACTATGCCACTCACTTGGCTGAGCGCCATGGCCTCAAGGCTCTGCTGATCAACCCGGCAGTCATGCCACATCGGCTGTTCGACGGGTATATCGGTACCCAACAGAATCTTTACAGCGGTGAAAGCTGGGAGTTGACCCACGACCATGTGCAGGCTCTCGCCGAACTGGAAGTGCCCGCCCCGCAGGATCCGTTGCGCTTCCAGGTGTGGTTGCAGACAGGTGATGAAACCCTGGACTACCGCAGTGCCCAGTCCTATTACCGAGCGTGCGCCTTGCGCATTCAGCCTGGCGGCGATCACAGCTTTCAGGGCTTTACCGAGCAGTTGCCGGCGTTGCTGGGTTTTGCAGGCTTTGCCCCGGCGCTGCTCCAGGCGATTGATCGTTCTGTGCTGTAACACCTGTAATCAATTGACTGATATTCCGAAATTTCACGAACGACTGATGACGAGACCCCATGGCCAATCCCAGCGCTAGCTCTTATAACGCAGACGCCATCGAAGTCCTCTCGGGCCTCGACCCGGTACGCAAACGCCCGGGCATGTACACCGACACCACGCGGCCGAACCACCTCGCCCAGGAAGTCATCGACAACAGCGTCGATGAAGCCCTTGCCGGGCATGCGAAATCGGTGCAGGTCATTCTTCACGCCGACAACTCGCTGGAAGTGTCCGATGACGGTCGCGGTATGCCGGTGGACATTCACCCGGAAGAGGGTGTGTCTGGCGTCGAGCTGATCCTGACCAAACTGCACGCGGGCGGCAAGTTCTCGAACAAGAACTACCAGTTCTCAGGCGGCCTGCACGGCGTGGGGATTTCCGTGGTGAACGCGCTCTCGAACCATGTTCGGGTCCGGGTCAAACGCGACGGCAACGAATACGAAATGACCTTCGCTGACGGCTACAAAGCCAGCGAACTGGCGGTTATCGGCACGGTTGGTAAACGCAATACCGGGACCAGCGTGTACTTCGCTCCGGACCCTAAATATTTCGACACGCCGAAATTCTCTGTCAGCCGCCTCAAGCATGTGCTCAAAGCCAAGGCGGTATTGTGCCCGGGGCTGTTGGTCAGCTTCGAAGACAAAGCCACCGGCGAGAAAATCGAGTGGCATTTCGAAGACGGCTTGCGTTCTTACCTGCAAGATTCGGTCAGCGAGTTTTTGCGTCTACCGGATGAACCATTCTGCGGCAGTTTCGCCGGTAATAAAGAAGCCATCGATTGGGCTTTGCTCTGGTTGCCCGAGGGTGGCGACAGCGTTCAGGAAAGCTACGTCAACCTGATTCCTACCCAGCAGGGCGGGACCCACGTCAACGGCCTGCGCCAGGGTTTACTTGACGCGATGCGCGAGTTTTGCGAGTTCCGCAACCTGCTGCCGCGTGGCGTCAAACTGGCGCCCGAAGACGTCTGGGAGAAGATCGCGTTCGTCCTGTCGATGAAAATGCAGGAGCCGCAATTCTCCGGCCAGACCAAAGAGCGGCTGTCATCGCGTGAAGCGGCGGCGTTCGTCTCTGGCGTGGTCAAGGACGCATTTAGCCTGTGGCTCAATACGCACTCCGAACTCGGTATGCAGTTGGCGGAATTGGCGATCAACAACGCTGGTCGTCGCCTTAAGGCCAGCAAGAAGGTTGAGCGTAAACGCGTCACTCAAGGCCCCGCGCTGCCTGGCAAGCTGGCCGACTGCGCCGGACAGGACCCGATGCGTTCCGAGCTGTTTCTGGTCGAAGGCGACTCCGCTGGCGGTTCGGCCAAACAGGCGCGAGACAAAGAGTTTCAAGCGATCTTGCCGTTGCGCGGCAAGATCCTTAATACCTGGGAAGTCGATGGCGGTGAAGTGCTCGCCAGCCAGGAAGTGCACAACATCGCCGTGGCCATCGGCGTTGACCCGGGTGTGGCCGACATCAGCCAGCTGCGTTACGGCAAGATTTGTATTCTCGCCGACGCCGACTCCGACGGCCTGCACATCGCAACGTTGCTTTGTGCGTTATTCGTCCAGCATTTCCGCCCGCTGGTGGACGCGGGCCACGTCTACGTTGCAATGCCGCCGCTGTACCGGATCGACCTGGGCAAAGAGATCTACTACGCGCTGGATGAGTCGGAGCGTGACGGGATTCTTGATCGTCTGATCGCGGAGAAAAAGCGCGGTAAGCCACAGGTCACCCGATTCAAAGGCCTGGGTGAGATGAACCCGCCCCAGCTTCGCGAAACCACCATGGACCCGAACACCCGGCGCCTGGTCCAGCTCACCCTGGACGATTACGCGGCGACCTCGGAAATGATGGATATGTTGCTGGCAAAAAAACGCGCGGGCGACCGCAAGACCTGGCTCGAATCAAAAGGCAATCTGGCCGAGGTTCTCACTTGATGAGAGGCTGGTTCGTCGCGTTATGGCTGATCGCTTCACCGGTATTCGCAGCGCCGCTGGCTGAACTGAAGATGCTGTCCGAACATGCGGTCGAGGGCATGGTGGGCGGTAATCTGTCGGGACTGGCGTCTTGCAATGGCGAGCTGTGGACAGTATCGGACCGCGATGATGCCTTGCTGTACAGGCTCGATACCTCTTCGGTGGTGTGGAAGGCCGAGGCGAATACCATTGACGTGCCGACCGTGCCGGACAGTGGTCTGGCGTTGAGTGTGCGTTCGATGGTCGGGGCGTCGTCGCTGGTTCGTGGGGGCGCCCTGGATTTCGAAGGCGTGACGTGCGACGCGGCGGGGAATCGTTACCTGGTCAGCGAGGGGTACGCGGCGGTGCTGCAAGTGCCTGTTTCCGGCGCGCCGAGTTGGTTGAAGCTGCCGCCGAGTCTGGTCCGCCAGGCGCGTGCCAAGGGAATGCTCCAGCACTTCAATGCGATCTTCGAGGGTATCGCGATCAATCCGGCCGGAGATCGGCTGTGGCTGGCGGCCGAGCGGCAGAAGCGCGGGTTGCTGGTGGTCCATCGTGATCAGGCTGCCTGGAGCTGCAAAGGGGGTTGCGTGATCCTCAGTGAGGCGGGCAAGCAAACCATGCCGGCGCAAATGGACAGTCGCGAGGCGCCAAAAGACTTTTCCGATATTTCGCTGTTCAACGGCAAGCTGTTTACCCTGGAACGCGCCGCATATCGAGTCTGTCGTCGCGATCTGGACACTGGGAAGGTCGAGCTTTGCTGGTCGTTCGCCGATGATGCATTGGTGCCGTCGCGACGTTATTCGCAGCCTTACGGACTGGCCGAGGCGCTGGTTATAGACGCGGAAGGCGCCTGGATCGGTGTCGACAATAACTTTGGCGCCCGAGCCGATGGCGAGAAACGTCCGATAGTCTGGCGTTTCGCGGCACCCGAGGGTGGTTGGAGCGCCAAGCCGTGAGTCAGCAACTTCCCGGCAAGCGTGCGGGCCGCGTGCTGATGATTCTGGCGTGGGGTGCTGCGCTGTTTCTGGCCACACGCTTTTTCGGGCAGTGGGAGGCGCGCCAGGAAAACCCCAATACGGAGGTAACTTCGCAACACGGTGATGGCTATATCGAAGTGCAACTGCTGAGCAACGGCCAGGGCCATTTCGTCAGCAGTGGTCAGATCAATGGCCAGACGGTGCAGTTTTTACTGGATACCGGCGCCACCGACGTTGCGATTCCCGGCAAGGTAGCCGATACATTGCGACTCAAACGCGGCACGCCGGTGACGGTCAATACCGCCAATGGCCGGAGCGAGGGTTTTCGCACCACGATCGACCGTCTGCAAGTGGGCGATATCGTCCTGCATGACGTACGCGCCCTGGTGGCGCCCGGTCTGGAAGGCGAACAGATACTGCTGGGCATGAGCGCAATGAAACAACTTGAATTCACCCAGCGCGGCGGCACTATGCTGCTGCGCCAGACCACGAAATGATGAGGCTTGCATGAGCAATTCCCTTGACCTCAGCCTGGATGGCGTAGAACGCCGATCACTGGCTGACTTCACAGAACAGGCCTACCTCAACTACTCCATGTACGTGATCATGGACCGTGCCCTGCCGCATATCGGCGACGGCCTGAAGCCTGTACAGCGGCGTATTATCTACGCCATGAGCGAGTTGGGGCTCGATGCCGACTCCAAGCACAAGAAGTCGGCGCGTACCGTCGGCGACGTTCTCGGTAAATTCCACCCCCATGGCGACTCGGCCTGCTATGAAGCCATGGTGCTGATGGCGCAGCCGTTCAGCTATCGCTACACGCTGGTCGACGGCCAGGGTAACTGGGGCGCGCCGGATGATCCGAAGTCCTTCGCCGCCATGCGTTACACCGAAGCCCGGTTGTCGCGCTATTCCGAAGTGCTGCTCAGCGAACTGGGTCAGGGCACGGCGGATTGGGTACCGAACTTCGACGGAACCCTCGACGAGCCGGCCGTGTTGCCGGCGCGCCTGCCGAATATTCTGCTCAACGGCACCACCGGCATCGCCGTGGGCATGGCCACTGATGTACCGCCGCATAACTTGCGTGAAGTCGCCTCTGCCTGCGTGCATTTGCTCGATGAGCCCACGGCCACGATCGAAGAGCTGTGTGAGCACATTAAGGGCCCGGATTATCCGACCGAAGCGGAAATCATCACCCCGCACGCCGATCTGCTGAAAATGTACGAAACCGGCAAAGGCTCGGTGCGCATGCGTGCGGTGTATCGCATCGAAGACGGCGATATCGTCGTCACTGCGTTGCCGCATCAGGTGTCCGGCGCCAAAGTGCTGGAGCAGATCGCTGCGCAGATGCAGGCCAAGAAGCTGCCGATGGTCGCCGATTTACGCGACGAGTCGGATCATGAGCATCCTTGCCGCATCGTGATTATCCCGCGTTCCAATCGGGTCGAACTCGACGAGTTGATGCAGCATCTGTTCGCCACCACCGAGCTGGAATCCAGCTACCGGGTGAACATCAACATCATCGGTCTCGATGGCAAGCCGCAACTCAAGAACCTCAAGGCGTTGCTCAGCGAGTGGCTGGTGTTCCGTATCGGCACCGTGCGCCGACGTTTGCAATTCCGTCTGGACAAGGTCGAGCGCCGCCTGCACCTGTTGGACGGTTTGCTAACGGCTTACCTGAACCTTGATGAAGTCATCCATATCATCCGCACCGCGGAACACCCGAAAGCGGAGCTGATCGAGCGGTTCGCGCTGTCGGAAATTCAGGCTGACTACATCCTCGACACGCGTTTGCGTCAACTGGCTCGCCTGGAAGAAATGAAGCTGCGGGCCGAGCAGGATGAGTTGCGCAAGGAACAGGCGCGTCTGCAATCGCTGCTGGGCAGCGAAACCAAGTTGCGTAAGCTGGTGCGCACTGAGCTGATCGCGGACGCTGAAACGTATGGCGACAACCGTCGCTCGCCTATTGTGTCCCGCACTGAAGCCAAGGCGTTGTCGGAAAACGAGCTGATGCCGACCGAGCCGGTCACAGTTGTGCTGTCGGATAAAGGTTGGGTGCGTTGCGCCAAGGGTCACGATATCGACGCCACCGGTCTTTCCTACAAAGCCGGGGATAGCTTCAAGACCTCGGCCGCCGGGCGCTCCAACCAATTTGCGGTTTTCATTGACTCTACGGGGCGCAGCTACTCGCTGCCGGCACATACCTTGCCGTCCGCCCGTGGCCAGGGTGAACCGTTGAGCGGTCGTCTCACGCCGCCGCCGGGTGCGAGCTTTGAATGTGTACTGTTGCCGGACGACGACGCGCTGTACGTCATCGCTTCCGACGCAGGCTATGGCTTTGTGGTTAAAGGTGAAGACCTGCAAGCCAAGAACAAGGCGGGCAAGGCGTTGCTGAGTCTGCCTAATGGCGCCAAGGTGATTCTGCCGCGGCCAGTGGCTGATCGTGAGCAAAACTGGCTTGCGGCAGTGACCACTGAGGGACGCTTGTTGATTTTCAAAGTCAGTGATTTGCCGCAGCTGGGCAAAGGCAAGGGCAACAAAATCATCGGTATTCCGGGCGAGCGTGTGGCCAGCCGCGAAGAGTACGTGACCGACCTGGCGGTGGTCCCGGAAGGCGCGACATTGGTGCTGCAAGCCGGCAAGCGCACCCTGTCGTTGAAGGCTGATGACCTCGAGCATTACAAAGGGGAGCGCGGTCGACGCGGTAACAAGCTTCCCCGAGGCTTCCAGCGTGTGGATGCATTATTGGTCGAAAGTAGCCTGTAATGCCGGAATAGAGCGCTCGGTCTTCATTTGGCCATGATGGCCGACGCATAATCGCTGGAGTCATGAGCAATATTCACGGATGATATGACGTCTTGAGTCACCAGCGTGGCTGAGTGCCTTCATGTATTTTGTGAGTATTGACGCTGTGGTGTGCCTTGTGGCGACTACCTGGATGGGATGATGAATTTTTTACGCCTTCCTTTTGTTTTATTAATGACCGGCGTAATTGGGCTTGCCGGTTGCAGCATGCAACAACCGACTTCGTTATATCAGCTTGACGCCGGTGAGCCGGGTCAACCTAAACAAAGTGCAGGGCTGGCTGTTTTGTTGGGGCCGGTTTCAGTGGCCGATTACCTTCAACGTGAAACCCTGTTGCAACGGCAGCCGGATGGCAGCCTGACGGCATCGGCCGATGGTCGCTGGGCGGGTAGTCTGTCTTCTGACATCGATCAACTACTGTTGCGCCGACTGGCCTGGAAGCTGGACAGTCAGCGGGTGGTGCTGGCACCGGCTGTCGCTGGTTTTACACCGGATGTGCAGGTCTTATTGTCCATTACCCGGCTTGATTCGGGTGTAAGCCAACCAGCGGTGCTCGATGCTCAGTGGCGCTTGCTTGATCGCAGGGGCCAGGTTCGCGATAGCCGACTGATTCACCTGGAAGAGCCCCACGTCGGGACCTCTGCTGCACAGGTAAAAGCGCAGGGCGTACTTTTGCAGCGTCTGGCCGATCAGTTGAGCGTTGCGGTCAAACCCCTGGCCAACCAGCCTGCGGACGAACCTAAAAAGCAGCCTTCGGCTCAGACTCGCACTAATAAAGAGCAAGATCAGGGCAGACCAAAGATTCCCTTGGCTTCACCGATTCGTACGGATATGGAAGTGTTCCGCTTCTAAGGAAGTGGCTCCACCGCCCAATAAAAAGCCCACAGCGATGTGGGCTTTTTATTGGGCGGTGACTCACCAACACCTTCAGGCTGGCGCAGGCTTATCCGCGATGGCGGTATCCGCTAAACCTTGCCCCGGCTCTCATGCATCCGCGCCAGTTGGCGTTCGAGCATGGATGGGTAGGGTTCCATCAGCCGTTCGACGCAGCAAGCGCCTTCCGGGCTGGCGATAGGTCGGATACGGGCGCGTTGGCGGATCAGGACATCATCACTGATCTTGCGCTCCACCAGCAGCAGGTTCCGGCTGTGTTGTGACAGCGCAAGTGCATCTTGGGCGGTTTCGGTCAGCAACAGGTCGATTTGACTCAAACCGAACAGCCCGTCACTCAGGGTCAGGCCTAACTGCAATTGCAGAGTGATGCCGCTGTCGGCGACCTCGATCTGCAAGGCATGGCCCAGGGCGCGCAGGAGCTCGCCACAGCAAATTGCGTTGGTCAGGTAATCCTCGCCACTGTCCTGGCTATGGAACAGCATCAGCGTGCTGCCATCGTTCAGGGTGTGCAGTTCGCTTTGATACAGCGATGCCGCCTGATCCAGGCAGTCACGGTAACGTTGCAGCAAATCGGTCAGGCGAGCGCGGGGCAAACGGCGCAGTTGATCCTGGGCGCCAAGCTGTACGGCCAGTACCGCACTGTGTTGCGGCTGGCTCGGGACAATCGGAGCGTGCTTGACCACGGGTGCGGGGGTGGAATGATCACGCAGATCGGCGAAGGGGTCTTCTTCGTCCTCTTCATCTTCTTCCGCGACGATGCGCCTCGGCGCTTGCGCTGGCAGGCGAGGTTTAGGTGCTTCATCGAAACCAGGTTCGTGCAGGTCGTTCGCGGTAAACCCGGGTTCGTCGTCCTCTTCGGTTTCAAGGTGCGGATCGTTGCCAGCGTGTTCGTCGTATTCGGGTTCCGGAACGGGCTGAGGTTCAGGCGGTTCGGGCGCGAACGAGGCGTGCAGTTGACGGGCCAGGTCGCCGATTTCATCCTGACGCTCGGTGGCGGGTGTGTGCTCGTCGATATCGCGCAGCCACACGCGCAATTGCAGCAGGGGCGTCGAGATATAACGACCCAGACGCAAGCTCAGCGCCAGTGCCAATGCCAGCAGAATGCCGCTGAGGATGCCCATGCTTTGCAAGCTGATGGTCATCGGCTGCTGGAATTGCGCCATGTCCAGGCTGATGCGCAGATGCCCGGCGATCACGTCCTGGAAGGTGATTTTGATCTCGTACAAGCCTTCGGCTTCACCCAGCAGGCCGTTTTTAGGGCGCTGACCGGCTTCTGCAAGGATGCGGTTATCCACGCTGTAGATGGCTGCGTGGGCCACTAGCGGGTTCTTCACCAGATTGCCCAACAGTACGTTGAGACTGAGGATGTCGTTGGACACCAACAGTTCCGTGGCGGACGTCGCGGTTTGCGTGGTCAGGGCCTGGCCGAGGGCATCAGCCTGTTCGTGCATGGCCTGCTTGAACTGCAGGCCCATCACGCAGGCATAGATCACCAACGCCAAGGCGACCAGAATCACGTTATGGCTGGCTATGCGCAAAGCAAGCGGTACACGCCTATGGCGCAATGCCCGAAAGATCAGCAGGAAAAAATTATCGGTTTTAACTGGCGTGGGCCGGTTCACTGAGCACGGTTCTTTTGGTGAAGTTGCCGGGCAGTATAGCGACCGACCCTTGAGCGGCAAAGCGCTCGCTGTGCCCGATGGTCACTGAAAGTGGTTAGAATGCGGTTTTTTTCCACTGCGGGGGTGCGCCTTGCGCGAAATCGTCCTGATAAACATCACTGGTGAAGACCGTCCGGGTCTCACTGCGGCCATTACCGGGGTGCTTGCCCAGGGTGGGGTGAATATTCTCGATATTGGTCAGGCGGTGATCCACGACACGTTGTCGTTCGGCATCCTGGTTGAGATTCCGGGAACCGAACAAGGCTCCTCGGTGCTTAAAGACATCCTGTTCACGGCTTACAAGCTTGATCAGCAGGTGCGCTTCACGGCAGTTTCCGAAGAGGACTACGCGCACTGGGTCAACGGGCAGGGCAAGGCGCGGCATATCGTGACGTTGCTCACCCGTAAGGTCACGGCCGAGCAATTGCAGCGTGTCAGTTCCATTACCGCCAAGTATGGCCTGAACATCGATCAGATTGATCGCCTGTCGGGACGCATGCCGCTCGATACGCCAGCCGATAAAGGCAAGGGTTGCATCGAGTTTTCCGTGCGCGGCGAGCCGGCCGATCCAGGTGCGATGCAGGCCGAGTTCCTCAGCGTGGCGCAAGAACTCAATGTTGATATCGCGTTCCAGCAGGACTCGCTGTTTCGGCGCAACCGCCGTCTGGCGGTATTTGACATGGACTCGACGCTGATCGAGGCTGAAGTTATCGACGAGCTGGCCAAGGCGGCCGGTGTCGGCGAGCGGGTGTCGGAAATTACTGAGCGGGCCATGCGTGGCGAACTGGATTTTCGCGCCAGTTTCAAAGAGCGACTGGCGCTGCTTAAAGGCCTGGACGTCAGTGTGCTGGATGAAATAGGGGCTTCGTTGCGTCTGACCGAGGGCGCCGAAACCCTGTTCGCCGAGCTCAAGAGATTGGGCTACAAGACTGCGATTCTGTCGGGTGGTTTCACTTATTTCGCCAAACAGCTGCAAGCCAAGTTGGGCATCGACTACGTGTTCGCCAATGAATTGGAAGTGGTCGATGGCAAGGTTACCGGCGTGGCCATCGAGCCGATCGTCGATGCTCGACGCAAAGCCGACCTGCTGCGTGAGTTGGCGCACAAAGAAGGCCTGAGCCTTGAGCAGACGATTGCCGTCGGTGACGGGGCCAATGATTTGCCGATGTTAGCGATTGCCGGTCTTGGCGTCGCTTTCCGAGCCAAACCGCTGGTCAAACAGTCGGCCAAACAGGCGATCTCGACGCTGGGGCTGGACGGGATTCTATACCTGCTCGGTTTTCGTGATCGGGATGGGCGGGGCTTATAAGGTTTTTGCTCCCTCAGTCTGACTGGGGGAGCAGGCTTGCCTACCAAGTGCTACCAGGTGCGCCGCCTGTTACAAAGACGTCCACAACGAGTCGAACTCTTGTCCGGACGTCGCATCTTCGGCGCCGCCGGCGATGCCTTTCTTGCGTGGTGCCTCAATCGTCTGGTATTCGAACTGATTGAAGCTGCCGGTGCCGGTACGACGCTTGCCCAGGCCGGCCCGACGCTCTTCGCCGTTGGTGTTGATCCTTACCTTGTTGCCTTCCTGAAAGGGCAGGCGCGGCGCCAATAACGTCGCTGGCTGGTCGATTGCGCGCACTTCAGGCAGCAGCAGTGCCCGCAGGTATTGGCTGCTTGGCTCGCTGACGCGTACCAGTTGCAGGCCGCATGGCTGAGCATAGGGTGCAACCAGTTCAATACCCATTTGCGTGCCGCCACCGCGAACCTGACGAATCCAGCGCACGACCGCGATACTCCAGCCCTGACCGGCACCGTCTTGAATGCCGACCATTTCCCCTGCCTGTAACTGAGGCGGAACGTCTTTGGGCCACGCCAGGCAGTAGCCGCCCGGACTGTGGTTGATAACGTTCAGGGCGTGGGTCGGGAACGTCTGCTGGGCGTTGGACACCGGGTCGCCACCGTCCACTTCGGCCTGCTGATACTGAATCTCCTCGTACGGCAGCATGCTGTCCGATGTGCCGTCACGCTCACTGTCGAAGGTGGTGGCCCACGCATCGGTGGAGGCGATTTTGGCGAACTGCGTCGTGAACTGTGCAGTCTGACTGACGGCGGGCAGTTTGAGCATCTCGCTGAACGACTTCTGTCCGCCCAGGTAATAGTGCAGGGCGTTCATCCCAAGGCACAAGGTCAGGGTGCCTTGGCCGGCCGTGCGCTGAAACGTCCGTTCGGAGACGTCGCCCCAGGCCGCCGCCAGGTGTTGCAACAGATCCAGAGTGAAGCCGTGGGGTACTAGCAGCGGCGATTGCCCGCGTTTCTCCTCGGGCAAGTCCAGGTAGTCCTTGATGGCTGCCGCCAGTGGCAGTGGATTGATGCCCAGCAGACCGGGCAGTTGCTCATCAAGGAACAGTGACTTGTAACGCGGTGGCGCATCGACGGTCTGTGCTACAGCGAACAGGCTGGAGTCTTCCGCTGGCGATTGCAGCTTGATCAATGCACTCCAGGACCCGAGGACTTCGGCCAAGCGGCCGATATTGAGCTGACGCATCTGGTTACAGCGCGAACAACCCAAGAGCAAAGCCACCCCATACGTTTGCTCGATGCTCAGCGTCTGGGTATGGCTCGCCAGGCTGTCGGGCACGGCGATGTTATTTAACTGATGCTGACGCGCAATCAGATAAATCTGATGCAGCTCAAGCCACAGGCCCTCTGGTACGGGGCAATACAGTTGACTGGCGCGAATCAAAGAGCCATTGAGGCAGTGCATAGCGCGCTGCATGGCGGTGGTCAGCAGCGAAGCTCTATCTTTAGTCAGGTTCGGCGAGACGCGCGCGATGATCTGTTTGTAGCCAATGGCCAAGTGGTTTTGCAGGGCCTGGCAGAGGTTCGCAACTTTACGCGGGCGTTCGTCGAGCACAATCGCCTGACTGAGGAAGTGCCGCTCAAGGTTCTTGCAGACGTAATAAACCTCGGGGCGCAGGAGTTCGAGCAATTGCAGGCGGTTGTCGCTGGGCGTCAGTAACTGGCTGAGCTCGCCCATACTTTGGTAGAGCAGGCGGGCGGTTTCACCGAGATTGGCTTTGGGCAGGCTTGAGATCCAGCGTTTCAGGTCGCGCGGAGTGGCATCGCAGAACGACAGGCTCGACTGCGTTGGCGTGGGTACACGCAGCAACAACTCCAGACTTGAATTACTCATTTGCCCGACAAACTCCAACAGCACAATGGCTCGAGCGGCTGCTCATCTGAACATTGCCAGATTCGACTTTAGCAGCATAGGCGTGCAGTCGCAGCCTTTGATGATCGAGTGCCGCCGACGGGCGGCAATACTCGCCCGTCAGTCTATCGGATTGAGGGTATTGAGCGGCGTGACTTGACGTCACGCCTGGGCAGCCAGGCCTATGGCTTGCCCCATCTGCACCGGAGTGCCTGCGGCAAGCTGTTCGGCCCACTTTACTTGATTTGGCCCGAACAGCACGATGGCGGTGGAGCCCAGTTTGAAGCGTCCAAGCTCAGCGCCTTTCTCCAGATGAATCGGCGCGCGAGCAGCTTCGTCATAGCGTACGGTTTTCAGCTCGCGTTTGGGCGGTGTAACCAAACCGGCCCAGACTGTTTCAATCGAGGCGACGATCATCGCGCCCACTAACACCACGGCCATTGGGCCACGCTCAGTATCGAACAGGCAAACTACGCGTTCGTTACGGGCGAACAGCTCAGGGACGTTTTCGGCTGTGGTCTGGTTGACCGAGAAAATGCGTCCTGGCACGTAGACCATTTCACGCAAAGTCCCGGCCAGCGGCATGTGGACCCGATGGTAGTCTTTTGGCGACAAGTAGATCGTCGCGAATTCACCACCCATGAACGGTGCGGACAGGTTTGCATCACCGCCCAGCAGTTCCAGCACGCTGAAGCTGTGACCCTTGGCCTGGAAAATTCGACCATGATCGATTGGGCCCAATTGGCTGACTGCGCCGTCGGCAGGGCTGAGGATCGCGCCAGGCGTTTCATCCAGCGGTCGTGCGCCAGGCTTCAGGGCGCGGGTGAAGAAAGCGTTGAAATGCTCATAAGCGGTCAGGTCTTCGACCAAGGCTTGCGTCATGTCCACCTGATAGCGCCGGGCGAACCAGGCGGTGAAGGCATTTTTGAACCAGCGCACCTTGCACTCGGCAACGCAGCCCGCCAGACGAGACAACAAATGGTGTGGCATCAGGTACTGGCTGAGGATAAACAAACGCTGTTTCATCAAAATTCCTAAAGCGAAGCATCTATAAAAAGTTGCAGTTAAAAGAGGTTGCAATACGGGCCCTGGTCAGCGGTGACCCGGGCTGATGGATCGCCTCATTTTTCGACAGGCGTATCTGGGTGGTTACCCCATTCGCCCCACGAGCCGGCGTAACCTTTGACGCGCGGATAACCCAGCGCCTTGGCCACCAGATAGGTGAAGCCGGAGCGATGGTGGGTCTGGCAATGGGTGATCACTTCCTTGTCCTTCGTGATGCCCAGGCTTTCAAGAATCTGCGGCATGTCCTTGCGGATGCGTAAATTGCGTGCCGGGTCCATGCCAGCGGTCCATTCGAAATTGACCGCCCCGGGGATGTGCCCACCCTTGGCTGCGAGGACTTTTTCGCCTGAGTATTCAGTCGGTCCGCGTGCGTCCCAAATTGCCAGATCAGCAGCGCCCAGACGACATTGCAGGTATTCGCGGGTCGCGGTCGGCTCGCCGTGCAGGGTCAATGGCACGGGGCCTCCGACGTTCGGCGGAACCTCGCTCGAGAGTGGCCGCGCTTCAGCTCGCCAGGCATGCAGGCCGCCGTCGAGGTAGTGATAGCGTGAGTGACCAATCACGTCCAGCAACCAGATAAAGCGTCCGGCCCAGCCGCCGCCTTCGTCGTCATAGACCACGTAAACCGCTTTAGGATTATGCCCCAGCTCACCGAACAGGACTTCAAGCTGGGCCTGCGACGGCAAAAGGCCCGGCGCGGGTGGGTGGCCCATTTGTGTGCGTTTCGGATCGACGAAGCGTGCGCCGGGAATGTGTCCGGCGCTGTAGCTCGCGCTACTGGTCAGATCGACAAGAATCAGTTCTGGCGCGTCAAGGCGGGCCAGCAGGTCGCTGGGCTCGATGACCAGCGGCAAGCTAGAGAAGTCCGGCATTTAGTTCTCCAGATCAGAAAAAAGAGGCAAATTGTAGCTTACGCGTCAGGCTTTGCGGGCGCTAAAGCTGCTTAAGGCGCGCTCGATACATTGCGCGGTTTTACCAAAGGCCTGCACGCTGATTTCCGAGAGTGGTCCGCCGCCTTGATCGGCAAACACCAGCATGACCACCTTACCGTTGCTGCTGAGTGAGCGTAGCAACAGATGCTCGCCGGTAAACAGCCCTTTCAGCTGTCCGGGCAACAGCGCCGAAAACTGCGCGTTGTTGGCTGGATTCAAGCGCAATTGGGTCGGTTGCGCGAGCAAGCGTTGCAAGACGGTGCTTTCACTGATTTGCAGCGTGAGGTTGGCCGCGCTTTTGTCCAGCCCTGCAATTTGATGAACGCGCAGGGTGGTCATGTTGCGGTCCGTCATCAATAGCATGACGCGCTGCATGCCGCAGGCCACTAACGCATCGCGGGCGGAAGTAGTCAGGTGCATTGCGTTGTTGAAGCCGCTGGGCTCGACCAACAGCTCGGTGCAGCATTTGCGCCAGGCCAGCAGTGCCTCGGCCGACGGTGGCGGCGCAGGCAGCAGGCCACGGTGCATCCGCCGTGTTTCCCACGGCCAGATCAACGCTTCTGCAGGGTGCCAAAGCCCGCGCGCCCAATGTTGGCGAGCGCTTTGCACCGCCTGTTGGTGCAGTTGCTGTTGCACTTCACTCAGGGGTTGTTGCAGGTACAGGCTGGTGAGCAACTGCCAGCGCAGGCTGTGCGGGGTATCCCAGGCCTGTTGCGCCGACAGCGCGATGCCGTTGGCCAGCAGGATGGTATTGGCCGGATGGTTGAGCCAGCGTTGCAGGGCAGGGTCCTCGTCCAGCAGTTGCCGCTGGCGTAACGGGTGGAGATGGTCGCGGGAAATACGTATCGCTTTGACCAGCAATCGGCGTTCACTGATCAGCAGCCGATAACCCTGCGTGACCCACATGGGCAGGCGCCAGGCTTCAGCCACTGTCAGGCACAGTTTGAGCAGGCTGACGCCGAACAATTGGGTTTCAACGATCAGCGCCGACTCGCCCTTGTGAATCACCCTCAGCTCCCATTCCTCAAGCAGTGTGGGATGGGCGACCGCCATTGGCCACAGCGGCGACAAGAACAGCAAACTGCCCCAGTGAATATCCTGCCAGAGCCGAGCCAGGCGACTGGCGAACAGCCCGTTGGCCTGCTGCGTTGCGTGCTGGCTGATCAGCTGTAACTGGCGCAGGGCTGGTGGTATGTCCTGCGGGGCCCGCGCGGGCAGGCGCTGGAGCAATTCTTCGGTACGTTTCAAGCCCAGGCGGTTGATGGCGACTTCAAGACTTTCCGCCGGTTCCGACAAGCCCGTACTGTGATGATTGGCTTCACGCAATACGCTGAGCACCAGCGACGGACTTTCCTGCATCAGCTCGGCAATCTCGCGCAACGAGCGGCGGCTATCAGCCAGTGCACCGAGCACGCGTTCGTGGCTGGCGATTGGCACAGGCAAGCGGATGCTCTCCAGTTGCTTGAGCCAAGCGTCGAGGCTGCGTGGGACGGGAAGCTGTGCTGAGGTTTCTGGGGGCATGCAGGGGCCTGTACGGCTAAGAGGTCAGGATAATGTCGTATGCCGGGTTCAAGGACCGATCGACGCCAGACTCCCCGCTATGCGGGCCGAACTGGCTTTTCGCCTTAACTGACTATAGTCTGGCGCACTTATGCCGATAAGTAGAAGAAGAGTTTCAAGAACTTCCGCTCATGACCTCGAACCCGACTCAGTAAGAACTTTCTATCTATGGCTAAAATTATCGGCATCATTGTCGTTTTCGCTAGTGTGCTCGGCGGATACGTCCTTTCTCACGGCAAGATTGCCGCGCTGATCCAGCCTTTCGAGGTCATGATTATCGGTGGCGCGGCATTGGGTGCGTTCCTCCAGGCCAACCCTGGTTACACGACCCTCCTCGTGATCAAGAAGTCGCTGAAGATGTTCAGCACGCGCTTCAATCATGCGTTTTATCTGGAAGTTCTCAGCCTGATCTACGAGATTCTCAACAAAAGCCGCCGCGAAGGCATGATGGCGATTGAAGGTGATATCGAAGATGCCGCGGCCAGCCCGATTTTCGCCAAGTACCCCGGCGTGCTCAAAGACGAGCGCATGATCGCTTATATCTGCGATTACCTGCGGATCATGTCGTCAGGGAACATGGCGCCGCACGAGCTTGAAGGCTTGTTCGACATGGAATTACAAAGCATGAAGGAAGAGCTGGACCATCCTTCCCACGCGGTCACCGGGATTGCCGATGCGATGCCCGGTTTCGGTATCGTCGCGGCGGTGCTTGGCATCGTGGTGACCATGGCTTCGCTGGGTGAGGGTGACCAGGCTGCGATCGGCATGCACGTGGGTGCCGCACTGGTGGGTACCTTCTTCGGTATTCTCGCTGCGTACGGTTTCTTCGGCCCGTTGGCCACGTCTCTGGCCCATGACGCCAAGGAAGAGCTGAACGTTTTTGAAGCCATCAAGGCGTCGCTGGTTGCCTCGGCCTCGGGCATGCCGCCATCACTGGCTGTGGAGTTCGGTCGCAAGGTTCTGTATCCAGCGCATCGCCCCAGCTTCAGTGAGCTGGAGCAAGCGGTTCGCGGTCGCTGAGTCATGGAAAATAATCAGCCGATAATCGTCAAGCGCATCAAGCGCTATGCCGCCGGGCACCACGGCGGCGCCTGGAAAATCGCTTTTGCCGACTTTGCGACGGCGATGATGGCGTTCTTTCTGGTGTTGTGGCTGATGTCCTCGGCCACTCCGGAACAGAAACTTGCCATTTCCGGGTACTTCAAGGATCCGATCGGTTTCAGTGAAAGCGGCACGCCGTTCATCATTGACCTGGGGGGGTCGCCAACGCTTGCGCCCGACAAAACCTTGAATCCCGAAGTCGAGACCGTGCCGCAGCAAGACAAAATCAAGATCGAGAGCGAAAAGGTCGACGCCGTTGCAGAGCAAGTCGAGCAGGAGCGTCTGGATATGCTGCTGCAAGAGCTGCAGAACAAGGTCGAGGAAAATCCGGAACTGAAGAAGTTCAAGGACCAGATATTGTTCGAAATCACCCAGGACGGTTTGCGCATACAGATCATGGACGCTGCAAATCGGCCGATGTTCGACATTGGCAGCGCTCGTTTGAAGCCGTATTTCGAAGATATCCTGCTGGCCATGGCAGACACTATCCGAACTGTGCCGAACAAAATCAGCATCAGCGGTCATACGGACGCTACGCCTTATGCCGGGACCAAAGAGTTCGGCAACTGGGAGTTGTCGTCGAACCGAGCCAACGCTGCGCGTCGGGCGTTGGTCGCGGGTGGTTATCCTGAATCGCAAGTGGCGCGCGTCGTCGGGTACGCGTCGTCATCCTTATACGATCATGAAAACCCGCAGAACCCGGTGAACCGTCGTATCGACATCATTGTGCTGACCAAGAAAGCCCAACAGCGTATCGAGGGTACCCAGTCAGCACCGCAAACGCCTGAGTCCGGGACGCCAGCACCCGGTGCCGCTGCTCCGGCTGTCACCCCTGGTACTTCAGTAGATCCGGCCCCGCAAGCACCCCTGCAGCCCCATGAACTGCGAGACAAGCTCAACATCTTTGAAGATGGCGTGTTGAAGATGGATGAGACCAAGAAGTAGGGTGGGTCAACAGGTGCAAAAAAGCCGCGATGATCGCGGCTTTTTACTGCGTGCAGGAAAGCTTAGTAACTGTTTTCAGGCAGGCTGGCGATGATCGAGCGGTAGCTGTTCATCCGTTGTTGCTGAACGCGGCCTTCTTCAAGGGCCTTGAGCAGGGCACAGCCCGGTTCGCGATCATGTTTGCAGTCGCGGAAACGGCAGGTTCCGATCAAATCATTGAATTCGATGAAGCCAGCTTCGACATCGGCGCGGCTGACATGGCCCAGGCCGAACTCGCGAATTCCCGGGGAGTCGATCAAGTCGCCGCCGCGTGGAAAGTGGAACAGGCGCGCGGTGGTCGTGGTGTGAGTGCCCTGACCCGACAGTTCGGAAAGCGGGCCGACACGGGCTTCGACTTCCGGGAGCAAGCTGTTGACCAGCGACGATTTACCGACACCGGACTGACCGACAAACACGCTGATATGCCCGTCCAGCTGGGTTTGCAGCTGCTGCATGCCGTCGCCTTGATGGGCGGACACTTCCAGTAGTGGGTAGCCCAACTGCCGATAAACTGCCAGCAACGCATTGAGCGCTGGAGCGTTTTGGTCGTCGATCAGGTCAGCCTTGTTCAACAGCAGCAGAGGACGAATCCCCGCGTGTTCGGCGGCAACCAGATAACGGTCGATCAGGTTGGCGTGCGGCTCCGGCATCGGCGCGAAGACGATCACGATTAGATCGACGTTGGCGGCAACCGGCTTGAGCTGACCACGGCTGTCCGGGCGGCAAAGCTCGGTTGTGCGGGGCAGTTGCGCGACGATGACGCCGATACCCTGATTGCCGGCACGCCAGACAACCCGGTCGCCGGTGACCAGCGCCGGCAGGTTGGCGCGCAAGTGGCAACGGAACACTTGACCGGTTTGCTCGCCTTCCTGTGCCTCTACTTCGACCTGCACACCAAAGTGAGCGATCACAAGCCCTATTTGCTCAGGGCCGAGATCGCCGCCCTCAAGTGTTTCAAGGGTCTGCGATTCACGTTTGGCGGCGCGGGAGGCGCGCTCGCCCTGAATCTTTTCGATGCGCCAGTTTTGGCGACGATTGAGTTGGCGTTTGGCCATGGGTGTTCCGAGTCGATAAAGCAGCTGATTAGGTAAAACGCCGCAAGTCTAGCATGTCCCGCTAGGCTAAACTGCGCGCCTAAGTTGAGGAGTCGCGACATGCCCACGCAAGAAAAATTTAGTAAGCAGAACCTGATTTGGATCGACCTGGAGATGACCGGTCTGGACCCGGACACCGACGTCATTATCGAGATGGCGACCATCATCACCGACAGCGAACTGAACACGCTGGCTGAAGGGCCGGTGATTGCCGTGCATCAAAGTGACGAGACGCTGGCCCGCATGGATGAGTGGAACACCCGTCAACACGGTGGCTCTGGCTTGACTCAACGGGTCCGTGACAGCCGCATCAGTACCGCTGAAGCCGAAGCGCAGACCCTGGCCTTTATCCAGCAATGGGTGCCGGAACGCAGCTCGCCGATCTGCGGTAACAGCATTTGTCAGGATCGTCGCTTTCTGTATCGGCACATGCCAACGCTGGAGCACTACTTTCATTACCGCAACCTCGATGTTTCCACGCTTAAAGAGCTGGCAGCCCGCTGGGCGCCAAACTTGAAGAAGTTCGAGAAGGGCGGCTCCCATCTGGCGATGGACGATATTCGCGAATCGATCGGCGAATTGCGTCACTACCGTGAGCACTTCATTAAGGTGTAACAGGTCAGCAACGTTATGTGAAAGCTGAGACGTGGCGATAAATTTCGCCGCGCCCTCTTTTGGTGCCTCGTCTGACTGGTTAGACTGCGCGGCTTTATCGCGGGGACTCCGCCATGTTGCTGATGCTTTATCTAATCGCCATCACTGCGGAGGCCATGACGGGGGCGCTGTCAGCCGGACGGCGAGGGATGGACTGGTTTGGCGTGGTGCTGATTGCTTGCGTCACTGCACTGGGTGGCGGTTCGGTCCGTGACGTGTTGCTGGGTCATTATCCTCTGACCTGGGTCAAACACCCTGAATACCTGGTTCTGACCAGCGTCGCGGCGTTGGTGACCGTCTTCATTGCGCCGTTGATGCGCCATTTGCGTTCGTTGTTTCTGGTACTGGATGCGGTGGGGTTGGTGGCGTTCACGCTGATCGGCTGCATGACAGCGCTGGAGACCGGGCATGGCATGCTGGTCGCGTCAGTCTGCGGGGTGATTACCGGGGTATTTGGCGGCATCTTGCGAGATATCTTCTGCAACGACATCCCGTTGATTTTCCGTCGCGAGCTTTACGCCAGCGTGTCATTCGTGGCGGCCTGGTGCTATCTGATCTGCCAATATCTGGGGTTACCCAATGAGCAGGCAATTCTGATCACCTTGTTTGGCGGTTTTTTGTTGCGGCTGCTGGCGATCCGTTTTCGTTGGGAAATGCCCAAGTTCGTTTACAGCGACGAGCCGTAAAATCCGGACCTGCACCGTTTCATCGCCCATGTTGCCTCAATGCCCACTCCACATGCTCACGCACCAGCTCCGACGGGTAGTCGCGTCGAGCTTCCAGCGCTTCCAGCACGGGAATGGTCGATGGTGCATTGCCCAGCCCAACCGCCAGATTGCGCAACCAGCGCTCATAACCGGCGCGGCGCAGGGGCGAGCCTTCGGTGTTGCTGAGGAAGGTCGTTTCATCCCACAGGAACAACTCGGCCAGCCCCGCATTGTCCAGATTATGCCGTGGCTGAAAATCACCCTGGCTGGTGGGGCGGGCGAAGCGGTTCCAGGGGCAGACGATCTGGCAGTCATCGCAACCGAACACACGATTCCCAATCAGCGGGCGCAGCTCTTCAGGGATCGCCGTCTTGAGCTCGATGGTCAGGTAGGAAATGCAGCGTCGGGCGTCCAGCACGTAAGGGCCGACGAACGCTGCAGTAGGGCATATATCCAGGCAGGCCGTGCAGCGCCCGCAATGTTCGCTGGTGTGCGGCGGGTCGACGGGCAGCGGCAGGTCGACGAACAACTCACTGAGGAAAAAATAGCTGCCGGCCTTGCGATTGAGTATCAGGGTGTTTTTGCCGATCCAGCCCAGCCCGGCTTGTTCGGCGATGGCTTTTTCCAGTACCGGTGCACTGTCGACGAACGCCCGATAACCAAACGGACCGATGGCGTGCTGGATGCGTTCGGCCAGTTGCTGGACGCGTTTGCGGATCAGCTTGTGATAGTCGCGGCCCAGGGCGTAGCGCGAGACGTAGGCTTTTTCCGGCTGGGCCAGACGTTGCGCCATTTCAGTGTCGCCCGGCAGATAGTCCATGCGTAGCGACACCACGCGCAGCGTCCCCGGCACCAGCTCTTCCGGGTGCGAACGTTTGCTCCCGTGGGCGGCCATATAGTCCATCTCGCCGTGGTAACCCGCATCGAGCCAGCGTTGCAGGTGCTGTTCATGCTCAGCCAGATCCAGGCCGGCGATCCCGACTTGCTGGAAGCCCAACTCGCGTCCCCAGGTCTTGATCGATTGGGCCAGGGCGGCCAGGTCGGCGGTAATTGGCGGATTGGCAATAATAGCGGGCATGTGAAGAGGAAACCGGAGCGGAGGTGCGTATAATTCTGCCAGACATCGGAGCCTATGACGCATGTTGCCAACTAAACCCGACGCATTGTACTGCGCAGCCCACGTGCGAGACCTCGACGCCCGCCTGATTGCGGCCGGCACGCCTGGCATTGAATTGATGCAGCGTGCGGCCCATGCGACGTGGCGAGCATTGCGTCGCCATTGGCCAGAGGCACGTGAATTGACCGTGCTGGCAGGGCGTGGGAATAACGCCGGTGACGGATATCTGGTCGCGGCGCAGGCCCGGCGAGCGGGCTGGCAGGTCGTGGTGCTGGCGGTGGGTGATCCTGCACAATTGTCTGGCGACGCCTTGCAGGCACACGCCGAGGCGGTGAAGGCGGGCGTCAGCATCGTGCGCTGGTCCACCGAGCGGGTGCTGAGCGGCATTGTCCTCGATGCGCTGCTTGGTACGGGCCTGAGCGGTGAGGTGCGAGAGCCTTACCGCAGCGCGATCAATACGATCAATGCCAGCGGTCTGCCTGTCGTGGCGGTCGATATTCCTTCCGGGGTGTGTGCCGACACCGGTAAAACCCTTGGCGTTGCGGTTCGGGCTCAGCTCACGGTGACCTTTATCGGTCTGAAGCTGGGGTTGCTCACCGGCGATGCCGTGGACCGGGTTGGCGAGTTGGTATTCGATGACCTGCAGGCCGATCCGCTGATCGTGGCGCAAACGCCCGTCAGTGCTAAACGCCTGGATACGTTTAATTTGCCGCGTCTGGCCGCTCGATCTGCCTCGGCGAACAAAGGGCTGTTCGGTCGCGTGTTGGTGATTGGCGGTGATCACGGGTTTGGTGGTGCGGCCCTGTTGTCGGCAGAAAGCGCCTTGCGCAGTGGTGCGGGCATGGTGACGCTCGCGACCCGCCGTGAACATGTGCCGGCCGCGCTGACGCGAGCCCCGGAAGTCATGAGCGCGGGCATCAGCTCGGCCAATCAATTGCGCGCCTTGATCGAGCCGGCTGCCGTGCTGGTGGTGGGGCCTGGTTTGGGTCAGGCCAGTTGGGGGCGCAGCCTGTTGTCAGCGGCGGCCAATGCCCAGCGTCCGCAAGTGTGGGACGCCGATGCGCTGAATCTGTTGGCCGTTGGCGTTGTGACCCTGCCGCCCGATAGCGTGATCACCCCGCATCCAGGCGAAGCGGCGCGGTTGTTGGGGGTCAGCACTCAGGCGGTTCAGGCGGATCGTCCGGCTGCGGCGCAGGCGCTGGCACAGAAATACAAGACGGTTGTCGTCCTCAAAGGGGCGGGCAGCCTGATTGCCAGCGTCGATGGGCGGCTGGCGTTGTGTGATCACGGTCATCCGGCGATGGCCACTGCTGGTTTGGGCGATGTGCTCGCTGGACTGGTCGGGGCGCTGATGGCGCAGAAACTGCCGGCGTTCGAAGCGGCGTGTCTGGCGGTCTGGTTACACGCCAGCGCTGGCGAGCGTGCAGGGAAATCGGGCCGGGGGCTGGCGGCCAGTGATGTCATTCCAGCCATTCGTCAGTTATTGGAGGAACAGTCACCGTGTCTGAACTAACGCTGCACCTGGCCGATGAAGACGCCATGATGAGCTTCGGTTCACGTATCGCTCAGGTTACCGAAGGGCTTGGGGTGATCTTTCTCGAAGGCGACCTCGGTGCGGGCAAAACCACCCTGTCACGCGGGATTATCCGGGGCTTTGGGCATGTCGGTGCCGTCAAAAGCCCGACCTTCACCCTGGTCGAACCCTATGAAATCGGACCGGTTCGGGCCTTTCACTTTGATCTGTACAGGCTGGTCGATCCGGAGGAGCTAGAGTACATGGGTATCCGTGATTACTTCGATGGGAGTGCGCTTTGTCTGATCGAGTGGCCCCAACGTGGTGCGGGCTTTTTGCCAAAGCCCGACCTGACCATTACCATTAGGACGCATGCGGAAGGTCGATCACTGACTTTGAGCCCGAGAGGCTCGCGTGGCGAAACCTGGTGTGCCGCTTTGGCTTTGGAATTCAAATAAATGATGGGGTTAGGTATGCGCATGCGCGCGCTGGTTACTGTTGTAGGTCTGCTGCTGACGGCGCTGGCTGTTGACGCGTTAGCCGCTACACAGGTACGAAGTGTTCGCTTATGGCGCGCACCGGACAACACTCGGCTGGTTTTCGACTTGTCCGGGCCGGTCCAGCACAGTGTTTTCACCCTCACATCACCTGATCGTTTGGTTATCGACATTAACGGCGCGACGCTGGCGGCGCCGTTGAAGATCTCTACGGCTAACACCCCGATCACCAGCATGCGTTCGGCTCAGCGCACGCCGACCGACTTGCGCGTGGTTATCGACCTGAAAAAGGCCGTAAACCCGAAAAGCTTTATCCTCGCTCCCAACCAGCAGTATGGCAACCGTCTGGTGGTCGATCTGTTCGATCAGGACGCCGAGGCGAGCCCGGTGGTGCCCGATACAGCGGCCAACACCGCGCCCGCTGCGCCCGTCAGTCCGGCCAAGCCTGAGATCAGGCTGGTGCCTGTTCCCAACGGCAAACGCGATATCGTGATTGCCATCGACGCTGGCCATGGTGGCGAAGACCCTGGCGCGGGTGGTGCGCGAGGTCAGAAAGAAAAAGACATCGTGCTGTCTATTGCCAAAGAACTGCAGCGCCAGATCAACTCGGAGAAAGGCTACCGTGCGGAGTTGACGCGTACTGGTGATTATTTCATTCCGTTGCGCAAACGTACGGAGATCGCCCGCAAGAAGGGCGCCGACCTGTTCGTTTCGATCCACGCCGACGCCGCGCCGTCCTCGGCCGCGTTCGGTGCGTCGGTGTTCGCCCTGTCCGAGCGCGGTGCTACGTCCGAAACCGCGCGCTGGCTGGCCGACAGTGAAAACCGTTCCGACTTGATTGGTGGTGCTGGCGCCGTAAGCCTCGACGACAAGGACAAGATGTTGGCCGGGGTGCTGCTGGACTTGTCCATGACCGCCTCACTGTCTTCCAGTCTCAATGTCGGGCAGAAAGTCCTGAGCAATATTGGGCGCGTTACGTCGCTGCACAAATCCCGGGTCGAGCAGGCCGGGTTTATGGTGCTCAAATCTCCGGATATCCCATCGATCCTGGTAGAGACCGGCTTCATCTCCAACTCGGAGGAAGCGGCGAAACTCGCAGGTTCATCTCATCAGCAGGCATTGGCGCGCTCGATCAGCTCGGGTGTGAAACAGTTCTTCCAACAGAATCCACCGCTGGGCACCTATATCGCCTGGCTGCGGGACAGTGGCAAGATCGTCCAGGGGCCGCGCGACCACACGGTTCGCTCGGGTGAGACGCTGGCCATGATCGCGGTTCGTTACCAGGTGAGCGTGGCGACACTACGTCATGCCAACAGCTTGAGTTCCGATGAGCTCAGAGTGGGGCAGCGGCTGGATATCCCGAGTAATGCGTTGGCAGCTCAGCCATGAGCGAGTCGGCAGTGGACGGTGTGACCGACAGTGTTGAGATCAATAGCAGTGCGCGGATTGAGCTGCTTAGCCCGCGGCTGGCGAACCAGATCGCGGCCGGTGAGGTGGTCGAGCGGCCTGCATCGGTGATCAAGGAGCTGCTGGAAAACAGCCTGGATTCAGGGGCGAAGCGCATCGATATCGATGTCGAACAGGCCGGGATCAAGCTGTTGCGTGTCCGTGATGACGGCGGCGGGATTTCCTCCGATGATTTGCCGTTGGCGCTCGCACGGCACGCAACCAGTAAAATTCGCGAACTGGAAGACCTTGAACGAGTGATGAGCCTGGGCTTTCGGGGTGAGGCGCTGGCGTCGATCAGCTCGGTGGCGCGTTTGACCCTGACCTCGCGCACCCGTGATGCCGATCAAGCATGGCAGGTCGAAACCGAAGGCCGCGACATGGCCTCGCGGGTGCAGCCCGCCGCTCACCCGGTGGGCACTTCAGTCGAAGTCCGCGATCTGTTCTTCAATACCCCGGCGCGGCGCAAATTCCTCAAAGCCGAAAAAACCGAGTTCGATCACCTGCAAGAAGTGATCAAACGCATGGCGCTGGCGCGTTTCGATGTCGCGTTTCATTTACGGCACAACGGCAAGACGATCCTCAGCCTGCACGAAGCGAATGATGACAACGCTCGCGCCCGGCGTGTGGCAGCCATCTGCGGTCCAGGCTTTCTGGAGCAGGCGCTGCCGATCGAGGTTGAGCGCAACGGTCTGCACTTATGGGGCTGGGTCGGTTTGCCGACGTTCTCCCGTAGTCAGGCAGACTTGCAATATTTCTACGTGAACGGCCGTGCGGTGCGCGACAAACTGGTCGCCCATGCGGTGCGCCAAGCGTACCGCGATGTACTGTTCAATGGTCGGCACCCGACCTTCGTCCTGTTTTTCGAAGTCGATCCGGCGGTGGTCGACGTTAATGTGCACCCGACCAAACACGAAGTACGCTTCCGTGACGGGCGCATGGTGCATGACTTCCTGTATGGCACGCTGCACCGTGCGCTAGGGGATGTCCGCCCGGAAGATCAGCTGGCGGGTACCGCTCCAGCGACGGCGCTGATCCGCCCGAGCGGCCCGGATGCGGGTGAGTTCGGCCCTCAAGGCGAAATGCGCCTGGCCAATAATCTGCTGGAACAGCCACAGGCCGAACCTTACGTGCGGCCGGCGGGCTCAGGTTCAGGCGCTGGGTATCAATACCAGTACTCGCCTCGCACCTCCGCGCCACTGCCGACGGCCGAGGCGCAAAGCGCGTATCGCGAGTTCTTCGCGCCGCTGCCTGAAGGCGGTGCGGCGCCTTTACCTGGCTCTCAGGACGACATCCCGCCGCTGGGGTATGCCCTGGCTCAGCTCAAGGGGATTTATATCCTCGCGGAAAATGCCCACGGTCTGGTGCTGGTGGACATGCATGCCGCCCACGAACGCATCATGTACGAACGCTTGAAAATCGCCATGGCCAGCGAAGGACTGAGCGGCCAGCCATTGCTGGTCCCGGAATCCATTGCAGTCAGTCAGCGTGAGGCCGATTGCGCCGAAGAACATGTCACCTGGTTCCAGCGCCTGGGCTTCGAGCTACAGCGGCTGGGCCCGGAAACCCTGGCGATTCGGCAGATCCCGGCGTTGCTCAAGCAAGCCGAAGCCAATCGGCTGGTGCATGATGTGTTGGCTGACCTGATGGAATACGGCACCAGTGACCGGATTCAGGCACACCTCAACGAGCTGCTGGGGACCATGGCCTGTCACGGCGCGATTCGCGCCAATCGGCGCCTGGCCCTGCCGGAGATGAACGGGTTGCTGCGCGACATGGAAAACACAGAGCGCAGTGGCCAATGCAACCATGGTCGACCGACCTGGACCCAGATGGGTCTGGACGATCTGGACAAACTTTTCCTGCGTGGTCGCTGATGAGTGCTTTGCCCCCGGCTATCTTCCTCATGGGCCCCACCGCTGCAGGCAAGACCGATCTGGCCATTGAGCTGACCAAGGTTCTGCCCTGCGAGCTGATCAGCGTCGATTCGGCGTTGGTGTATCGCGGCATGGACATCGGCACCGCCAAACCGTCCAAAGAGCTGTTGTCCGAGTTCCCCCATCGCCTGATCGACATTATTGACCCCGTGCAAAGCTATTCGGCTGCCGAATTTCGTGCCGATGCATTGGCTGCGATGGCCGACATCACTGCGCGCGGCAATATTCCGCTGCTGGTGGGCGGCACCATGTTGTATTTCAAGGCATTGCAGGAGGGGTTGGCGGATATGCCGCCCGCCGATGCGAGCGTTCGTGCGCAGCTAGAAGCCGAGGCCGCCGCGCTTGGCTGGCAGGGCTTGCACGATCAATTGGCCCAGGTTGATCCGGTGTCGGCGGCGCGAATTCATCCCAATGATCCACAGCGGCTGATTCGAGCTCTGGAAGTTTATCGGGTGAGCGGATTGAGCATGACCGCACATCGCGAGCAACAAACTGCGCAAAGTACTGACGCAGCCGCTTCGGGACGTCATCAATTGCCCTATACTGTCGCAAACCTGGCCATCGCTCCGGCAGATCGCCACGTACTGCATGACCGTATTGCGCAACGATTTGTACATATGCTGGAACAGGGGTTCGTTGACGAGGTCCTAGCTCTGCGAGCACGAGGTGACCTGCATGCGGGGTTGTCGTCGATGCGAGCCGTGGGCTATCGCCAAGTCTGGGATCATCTGGATGGCAAACTGACGTGGGACCAGATGCAGGAGCGTGGCGTTATTGCCACGCGCCAGTTGGCCAAGCGACAGTTTACCTGGTTGCGTAGTTGGGCAGATTTGCAGTGGCTGGACAGTCTGGCTTGCGACAATCTGCCACGTGCCTTGAAATACATGGCATCGGTCTCCATATTGAGCTGATACCGTGCAATTGCCGTCTATCCTTGGGGGGTGGCGGCCTAAGTCAATTTGCTTACTATTTTTTTTCTATTGATCCTTAAAGGAGTGCGGCACATGTCAAAAGGGCATTCGCTACAAGACCCTTACCTGAATACTTTGCGTAAAGAGAAGGTTGGGGTTTCGATTTATCTGGTTAACGGTATCAAGCTGCAAGGCACGATCGAGTCCTTTGACCAATTCGTAATTTTGCTGAAAAACACCGTCAGCCAAATGGTTTACAAACACGCTATCTCTACCGTTGTGCCAGTTCGTCCAATTCGCCTGCCTAGCGCAGCCGAAACGGAGCTGGGCGACGCTGAGCCAGGTAACGCCTGATAGGAGTCTGCTTTGTTCTTTGAGCGCCACGGTGGTGGTGAACGGGCCATTCTCGTTCACTTGGATGGTCAGGACCCTGAGGCGCGTGAAGATCCGCAGGAGTTTCAGGAGCTGGCGATTTCTGCTGGCGCCGAGACCGTCGCGTTTGTCAGCGTGCCGCGTCATCGGCCAACAGCTAAATACCTGATCGGCAGCGGTAAGGTCGAGGAACTTCGCGACCTGGTCAAAGCCGAGCACGTAGATATCGTGATTTTCAATCACGTCCTCACGCCCAGTCAGGAGCGCAACCTCGAACGTGTTTTCGAGTGTCGCGTGCTTGATCGCACAGGTTTGATTCTGGATATCTTCGCGCAACGAGCGCGCACTCATGAAGGCAAATTGCAGGTCGAGCTGGCCCAGCTTGATCACATGAGTACTCGTCTGGTTCGTGGCTGGACCCACCTGGAGCGACAGGGCGGCGGCATCGGCATGCGCGGTCCAGGTGAAACCCAACTGGAAACCGACCGGCGTTTGTTGCGTGTGCGTGTGCGGCAGCTCAAGAGCCGTCTGGAGAAGGTCCGCAGTCAGCGGGACCAAGCCCGTCGCGGTCGCAAGCGCGCCGATATTCCTTCGGTGTCGCTGGTGGGATATACCAACGCGGGCAAGTCGACGCTGTTCAATGCGATGACCGACTCCAATGTCTTTGCCGCAAACCAACTGTTCGCGACCCTAGATCCCACCCTCCGTCGTCTCGAACTCGATGACTTTGGGCCGATCGTGCTAGCTGATACGGTCGGTTTCATTCGCCATCTGCCACACAAGCTGGTCGAGGCGTTTCGCTCCACACTCGAAGAATCGAGCAACTCCGATTTGCTCTTGCACGTCATCGACGCTCATGAGCCTGAGCGCATGGCGCAGATTGAACAGGTGATGGCGGTGCTGGGCGAGATCGGTGCGGATGGCTTGCCGATCCTTGAGGTGTACAACAAACTCGATTTGCTTGAAGGGGTCGAGCCCCAGATTCAGCGAGATGCCGATGGCAAGCCGCAGAGGGTCTGGGTGTCTGCCCGTGATGGTCGAGGGCTGGATCTGCTTAAACAAGCAGTGGCTGAACTGTTGGGCGATGATTTATTCGTTGGCACCTTGCGCTTGCCTCAACGTTTTGCTCGACTGCGTGCTCAGTTCTTCAAGTTGGGCGCAGTTCAAAGCGAAGAACATGATGAGGAAGGCGGGAGTTTGTTGGCGGTACGTTTGCCGCGTGTTGAGTTCAATCGCCTGGTGAGTCGCGAAGGAATGCAGCCGCAGGAATTCATCGAGCAACACACTTTGCAATAAAAGCCTGAGAAAGCGGTTGTGCCGCGGACACAGGCATTCTGTAGCATTGGTTGGCGTGCCGTGGGCGCGTCTTTGCTTTATCAGATGGAGAGCGCTATGGCTTGGAATGAGCCGGGTGGCAACTCGAATAATCAGGATCCTTGGGGTGGTAAGCGCAAGGGCGGCGACCGCAAGGGGCCACCAGATCTCGACGAGGCCTTCCGAAAGCTGCAGGAAAGCCTGAACGGGTTGTTCGGTGGTGGTAAAAAACGTGGTGGCGGCGAGGACGATGGTCAACGCAAGGGCGGCGGTTTAGGTCTGCTCGGCATTGGTCTGGTCGTCATTGCGGCTGTCTGGCTGTATAGCGCCATCTATGTCGTGGATGAGCAGGAGCAGGCCGTAGTGCTGCGCTTCGGCAAGTACTACGAAACCGTCGGTGCGGGTCTGAATATCTATTTCCCGCCATTCGATCGTAAATATATGGAAAACGTCACGCGTGAGCGTGCCTATAGCAAGCAAGGGCAGATGCTGACCGAAGACGAAAACATCGTCGAAGTGCCGCTGACCGTGCAATACAAAATTACCAACCTGAAAGATTTCGTGCTGAACGTCGATCAGCCGGAAGTCAGTCTGCAGCATGCGACTGAGAGCGCTTTGCGCCACGTAGTGGGTTCCACTGCGATGGATCAGGTGCTGACTGAAGGTCGTGAGCTGATGGCCAGTGAGATCAAGGAGCGTCTGCAGCGCTTCCTCGATACGTATCGCACCGGCATCACCGTGACTCAGGTGAACGTACAAAGTGCTGCTGCGCCGCGTGAAGTTCAGGAGGCGTTCGATGATGTGATTCGCGCCCGGGAAGACGAACAGCGTTCGCGTAACCAGGCTGAAACCTATGCTAACGGTGTGATTCCCGAAGCGCGTGGCCAAGCTCAACGCATCGTCGAAAATGCCAATGGCTATCGCGATGAAGTCGTGTCCCGCGCCAAGGGTGAAGCTGATCGTTTTACCAAGCTGGTCGTCGAGTACCGCAAGGCTCCAGAAGTGACGCGTGAGCGTCTATATCTGGACACCATGCAAGAAGTATTCAGCAACACCAGTAAGGTTCTCGTGACCGGTGGCAACAAAGGGCAGAACAACCTGCTCTATCTGCCATTGGACAAGATGATCGAAAGCGGTCGTAGCACCACTGCTCCGACAACCGGCGCACCTGCCGCTGCCAATGAAATCGGCGCACGTGCTGCGACCGAGTCTCAACAGCAGCACGATGCGCGTTCAAGGGAGAGTCGCTGATGAGCAATAAATCGCTGATCGCCCTGATTGTTTGTGTCGTGCTGGCGGTCGTTGCCTGGAATAGCATCTACATCGTTGCTCAGACTGAGCGTGCGGTCTTGCTGCAATTCGGCCGTGTCGTCCAGGCGGACGTCCAGCCAGGTCTGCATGTGAAGGTTCCGTACGTCAATCAGGTGCGCAAGTTCGACGGGCGCTTGATGACCCTCGATGCACCGACGCAACGTTTTCTGACGCTGGAAAAGAAAGCGGTCATGGTTGATGCCTATGCCAAGTGGCGGGTGAAGGACGCTGAGCGTTTCTACACTGCGACTTCCGGTCTCAAGCAGATCGCTGATGAGCGTCTGTCACGCCGTCTTGAATCCGGGCTGCGCGATCAGTTCGGCAAGCGCACCTTGCATGAAGTGGTGTCGGGTGAGCGTGATGCGTTGATGGCGGATATCACCGCTTCGCTCAACACGATGGCAAGCAAAGAGCTGGGCATTGAAGTTATTGATGTCCGGGTCAAAGGCATTGACCTGCCGAAAGAAGTGAACCGCAGCGTTTTCGAGCGGATGAGTACCGAACGTGAGCGTGAAGCGCGTGAGCATCGGGCCAAAGGTAACGAGTTGGCAGAAGGCATTCGTGCCGATGCCGATCGTCAGCGTCGGGTTCTTCTGGCAGAAGCCTATCGTGAGTCTGAAGAAGCTCGCGGTGATGGCGATGCCCAGGCGTCCGCGATCTACGCCAAGGCCTACGGTCAGGATCAGGAGTTCTACGCGTTCTATCGTAGCCTGCGCGCCTACCGTGAAAGCTTCGCGAACAAAAGCGACGTGATGGTGCTGGACCCGAGCAGCGATTTCTTCCGTTATCTGGAAAAATCCAAGCCGTAACCGGTTCACCCCGCCGGGCGGCAAAACCGCCTGGCGGGGTGATCGTTTAGGAAAACGTGTGTATGATGCGGCAGCCGGGAAAATCCCGGCTTTTTTGCGTCTGCACGATTGATTGGCCATGGCGTGGTAAAGCGCTGGGCAAGGTTTTTCGAGGAGAGCGGTTTGTAAAGCGGGTCTCGGACCGCTCGTTCTGTTGGGCTTGCATGTAAAAGCGCTCAGAATGTGACCGCACTCTGCTTCACTCAAGGCTCGCCCTCAGGGCTGGCCGCCCGGATCATAGGGGATTGGCGTAATGGCAACGGTTGACCGCTGGCTGCTACCAGATGGCATCGAAGAAGTACTGCCGCCGGAAGCGGCGCGCATTGAAGTGGCGCGCCGTCAGGTGTTGGATCTGTTCCAGAGCTGGGGCTATGAGTTCGTCGTCACCCCGCATATCGAATACCTGGAGTCGTTGCTCACGGGCGCGGGTCAGGACCTGGATCTGCGTACCTTCAAGGTGATCGATCCGCAATCAGGCCGGCAAATGGGTTTCCGTGCCGATATCACGCCGCAAGTGGCGCGTATCGATGCGCACACCTTGCGCCGCGAAGGGCCTAGCCGTCTGTGCTATGCCGGCAGCGTGTTGCATGCGCAGCCGCGAGCCTTGTCGTCCTCGCGTAGCCCGATTCAGTTGGGCGCCGAGTTGTACGGCGATGCCAGCCCGAGCAGTGATGTCGAAGTCATTAGCCTGATGTTGACTATGCTGCAGCTGGCCGACGTGCCTGATGTGCATATGGACTTGGGCCATGTCGGTATTTACCGTGGCCTGGCACGTGCCGCCGATTTGTCTGGCGAGGTCGAGCAGCTGTTGTTCGACGCTTTGCAGCGCAAGGCGATAGACGAAGTCATCGCGCTCACCGCTGATTTGCCAGCTGATCTGGCTGCGATGCTGCGGGCGCTGGTCGATTTGTGTGGTGGTCGTGAAGTGCTTGCGTCCGCTCGTGATCGACTGGCCCATGCGCCTGCTCCAGTGTTGGCTGCCCTGGATGATTTGCTGGCGATTGCCGAGCGCCTTTCCGCGCGCTTCCCGCAATTGCCTCTGTACTTCGATCTTGGTGAGTTACGGGGTTATCACTACCACACCGGCGTCGTGTTTGCGGTGTTCGTGCCGGGCGTAGGTCAGATGATCGCCCAGGGCGGTCGCTATGACGACATCGGCGCGGACTTTGGTCGGGCGCGCCCGGCTACGGGCTTCTCCACGGATTTGAAAACCCTGGTCACCCTGGGGCGTGCGGACATCGAGCTACCGTCTGGCGGTATCTGGATGCCGGACAGTACTGATGCGGCACTCTGGCAGCAGGTCTGCCAATTGCGTAGCGAAGGTCATCGTGTGGTTCAGGCATTGCCTGGGCAGTCGGTGTCTGCCGCGCGTGAAGCCGATTGTGACCGGCAATTGATTCAGCATGATGGGCTTTGGCAGTTAGTGCCGCTGGCTTCTTGAGTTTCCCTGTCGGCCGCAGCCGGCACCAAGTTTGCGCGAATGAGGACAAGTGTTATGGGTAAGAATGTCGTAGTCCTGGGCACCCAATGGGGTGATGAGGGCAAAGGCAAGATCGTTGATCTGCTGACCGAACATGCTACCGCTGTAGTTCGATACCAAGGGGGCCACAACGCGGGTCACACCCTGGTCATCGATGGCGAAAAAACCGTATTGCACCTGATTCCGTCCGGTGTGCTGCGCGAAGGCGTGCAGTGCCTGATCGGTAACGGTGTGGTGGTTGCGCCTGACGCACTCATGCGAGAAATCATCAAGCTTGAAGAGAAGGGTATTCCGGTACGTGAGCGTCTGCGTATCAGCCCTTCCTGCCCGCTGATCCTGTCCTATCACGTTGCGCTGGATCAGGCGCGTGAGAAGGCTCGTGGCGAGCTCAAGATCGGCACGACCGGTCGTGGTATCGGCCCGGCCTACGAAGACAAGGTCGCACGTCGCGGTCTGCGCATCGGCGACCTGTTCCACCGCGAGCGTTTCGCGGCCAAGCTGGGTGAGCTGCTCGATTACCACAACTTCGTTCTGGTCAATTACTACAAAGAACCGGCCATCGACTTCCAGAAAACACTCGACGAGTGCATGGAATACGCTGAACTGCTCAAGCCGATGATGCTCGACGTCACTGCTGCGCTGCATGAAATGCGCCGCGAAGGCAAAGACATCATGTTCGAAGGTGCCCAGGGTTCGCTGCTGGACATCGATCACGGTACTTACCCGTACGTGACCAGTTCTAACACCACGGCGGGTGGCATCGCGACCGGTTCTGGTTTTGGTCCGATGTACCTGGATTACATCCTCGGCATCACCAAGGCTTACACCACTCGCGTCGGTTCGGGTCCTTTCCCGACTGAGCTGTTCGACGATGTTGGTGCGTTCCTGGCCAAGCGCGGTCACGAGTTCGGTGCAACCACCGGTCGCGCTCGCCGTTGCGGCTGGTTCGATGCCGTCATCCTGCGTCGCGCAATCGAGATCAACAGCATCTCCGGTCTGTGCCTGACCAAGCTCGACGTGCTCGACGGTCTGGAAACCATCAACATCTGCATCGGTTACAAGAACGAAAATGGTGCAGTGATCGATGCTCCAACCGATGCTGACAGCTACATCGGCCTGATGCCGGTTTACGAAGAAATGCCGGGCTGGACCGAATCGACCTTGGGCGCTAAAACCCTGGAAGAACTGCCCGCAAACGCCCGTGCTTATATCAAGCGTGTGGAAGAGTTGGTCGGCGCGCCGATCGATATCATTTCCACTGGCCCGGACCGCAACGAGACAATCGTGCTGCGTCATCCGTTTGCTTGATAAATCGTTGAAATAGTTACTGGAATGCGACAAAGGGCCACTTATGTGGCCCTTTGTCGTTTCTGTCTATCGGTTAGTGCTGGCGCGGCACGGCGCTTGCTGTAATTATCGTTCCAAAGAGTGCCATCATTTTAATGGCATCCGTAGTAGAGGAATAATCCCGTGTCCGCCGTCCTTTCTCTTTTACGTAGCCGCTTGTTGCGGCCTGTGTTCATTGCCCTGGGTGTCGCCCTTTTGGTGCAGGTGTTGGTCGCGGTTGCTCTGACCCGGAGCACGGTGACGGCGCTTGAGGCAGATTTGGCCACTCGACTAGGTGTAGATTCGCAACACCTGTCTGCGGAGCTGGAGCAAGCGAGTCGGGAAGTTACTTCCAGTCTGGATGCGTTGTCATCCAGCACTCGTCAACGCCTGAGTGCAGGTTTGTCATCGCGTCTGAAGGATGAGCAGGTGCAGCTGCGCGGCACGCTCGAAAAAGACCTCAAGGACTCGGCCAATGATATGGCGCAGTTGCTGGCGGCGGTCGCTCCGCGTGCCATGTGGGATAACGATACGCCGACTCTGTCGGAGTTTGCCCGCCGCGCTCAGCGCAATCCCAATGTGCTGTTTGTCATCTATGACGATGCTCAAGGTGAGCACCTGACGCGTTATCTGAATCGCGATAGCCCGCAGATCAAAGCCTTGCTCGCCAAAGGGGAGGGTGACCGGGCGATGGATAAAGTCCTGAACGCCGCCAGGAATGATCCTTCGGTGTATTACGTCGAGGCCGCGATCAGTCCTAATGGCGTCGAAATCGGCAAGGTGCTGATGGGGGTTTCTACCGCAACGGTCGAGCAGGACCTTGCGGCTCTGGACAAGCGCTTCTCCGCTTTAATTGTCGGTGGCGAACAGTTGGTCTCTGACAGTTTGGTGGGGGCGGCGGCCGATAGTTCCGCCGCGTTACGTACGCGTTTGCAGGGGGCGCAAACCGCTGCCTCGGCAATGGCCGCCAACACCAGCATCACGGTCCAGGAGGCGGCAGCGACATTGCGCTGGAGGATCGGTCTGGGACTGGCACTGGTCGGTCTCGGCGTATTGCTGCTGCTGGCCGTAGTGCTCGGGCGCCGGGTCGTGAGCAAATTGCACCTGCTGATTGCAGCGCTGGATGATCTGGCTGCTGGCGAAGGCGACTTGACCAAGCGCGTACAGCTCAACAGTAACGACGAAATCGGTGACATGGCGTCAGCGGTCAATCGTTTTGTCGACAAGCTTCAGCCTATCGTGCGTGAGGCGGGGGATGTGGCGCAGCGTACCGGGGTGGAAATTGGCGCCTTGAGCCTGCGTAACGCCGGGTCGGGCAAGGCGGCTGAATTGCAGCGAGATGAAGTGGCCGCCAGTCTCAAAGCCCTTTCGCAGATGGCGGATGAGGCTCAGGCAGAAAGTAATGCAATGCAGGCGGCCTTGAAGCAGGTTGTCGACATTCGAGTCGCGACCGACGAAAACACGCGGACGTCAACGCAGGTGGGTAACTTGATCGAAGCGTTGGCGGGGCAGGTTGATACCGGCGCCAAGGTCATTGAGCGTCTGGCCCAGCAAAGCGAGCAGATTGAAGTGGTGTTGACGGTTATTCACGGTATTGCCGAGCAAACCAATTTGCTGGCCCTTAACGCGGCAATCGAGGCTGCGCGGGCGGGTGAGACGGGTCGCGGTTTTGCGGTGGTGGCAGACGAAGTGCGTGCGCTGGCCAGCAAGACTCAAAGCTCCACAGGTGATATCCAGGCGCATATCGGGGCCTTGCAGCAGGGTGCCAAAGAAGCGGTGGCAGCCATTGGCTTGGCAGGTCGGCAGGCCAGCGAGGGGCTGGCGGTGTTGCGCAGCAGCGCCAAGCTGCAATTGACGGTGCAGGCATCGGTAGAACAGGTTCATGCCGCCATAGGTCTTGCAACCGAGGCTGCGGCGCATCAGGCGCAGGGCGCGCAAGCGGTGAGGGGCCGAGTGGAAGTTATTCATGCTCAGGCTCAGCGCGCGGCTCAGGCGGTTGTAGAAACCACGGCCAGCGGTAAGGTGCTTGATGGTCTGGCTGCACAATTGAAGGCAAGCCTGGGTCAGTTCCGCGCCTGACGGCGCTGAGCTACAGAGTTGGAAGAGGGTGCGCCAGGCGCACCCTGGGGTGGCGGCTTTTGATGGTTGATCTAGAATCTCAAACGCAGAAAACACAAAACCGAGCACGGGGCTCGGTTTTGTTTGAATTGGTGCCCAGAAGAAGACTCGAACTTCCACGACCTTGCGGTCACCAGCACCTGAAGCTGGCGTGTCTACCAATTTCACCATCTGGGCAGTTCGTTGGGTTCAGCAGCAGCTGTTAAGCTATTGTTTACTTTCAACTACAACAACGTTTGCCGTCGTTGTGGGGCGCATCATACGGAGGAGCTTAGTACCTGTAAACCCCCGTTGTGAAAAATATTTTTGAAATAGCGAACGGAGATAGCAAATGGTGTCTTCGCGTTTCAATCCGGTATATGCCAAACTAAATATATATAGATAAGGTGAACTCATTCTAATGGCCGATTGGCAGTCCCTCGATCCCGAGGCCGCTCGTGAAGCGGAAAAATACGAAAACCCTATCCCCAGCCGTGAGCTGATTTTGCAGCACCTTGCCGATCGAGGGTCTCCGGCGAGTCGCGAGCAATTGGTGGAAGAGTTTGGTCTGACAACTGAAGACCAGTTCGAAGCCCTGCGTCGCCGCTTGCGCGCAATGGAGCGCGATGCTCAGTTGATATACACCCGCCGGGGCACCTATGCCCCCGTGGACAAGCTCGACCTGATCCTGGGGCGGATTACCGGCCACCGTGACGGTTTCGGCTTCCTCATCCCTGATGACGGCACCGATGACCTGTTCATGAGCCCTGCGCAAATGCGTCTGGTGTTCGACGGCGATCGTGCTTTGGCGCGGGTTTCCGGTCTTGATCGTCGGGGTCGTCGCGAAGGCGTGATCGTCGAAGTGATCTCCCGTGCGCACGAAACCATCGTGGGTCGCTACTTCGAAGAGAGCGGCATCGGTTTTGTCGTGCCCGACAATCCGAAGATCCAGCAGGAAGTCCTGATTACCCCTGGCCGCAACTCCAGCGCCAAGATCGGTCAGTTCGTCGAGGTGAAGATTACTCACTGGCCGACGCCGCGCTTCCAGCCGCAAGGCGATGTGGTCGAAGTCGTGGGCAATTACATGGCGCCCGGCATGGAAATCGACATTGCCCTGCGCACCTACGATATTCCGCACGTCTGGCCTGAAGCGGTGCTCAAGGAAGCTGCCAAGCTCAAGCCGGAAGTGGAGGAGAAAGACAAGGAACACCGCGTCGATCTGCGTCATCTGCCGTTCGTGACCATCGATGGCGAAGATGCTCGCGACTTCGACGATGCGGTTTTCTGCGAAGCCAAGCCCGGCAAGCTGCGTCTGTTTTCCGGTGGCTGGAAGTTGTACGTCGCCATCGCCGACGTATCGAGTTACGTCAAAATCGGTTCGGCGCTGGACGCTGAATCGCAAGTGCGTGGCAACTCGGTGTACTTCCCCGAGCGCGTGATTCCGATGTTGCCCGAGCAGTTGTCCAACGGCTTGTGCTCGCTGAATCCGCACGTCGATCGCTTGGCCATGGTCTGTGAAATGACCCTGTCCAAATCCGGCGAGATGACTGATTACCAGTTCTACGAGGCAGTCATTCACTCCCATGCCCGCCTGACCTACAACAAGGTCAGCTCGATCCTGGAGCAGCCAAAAACGGCTGAAGCCAAGGAATTGCGTGGCGAATACGCTGGCGTCGTGCCGCACCTGAAGCAGCTTTATGCGCTGTACAAAGTGCTGCTGAGTGCTCGTCATACCCGTGGCGCGATTGATTTTGAAACTCAGGAAACCCGGATCATCTTCGGTACTGAGCGCAAAATCGCCGAAATCCGGCCGACCACGCGCAACGATGCGCACAAGCTGATCGAGGAATGCATGCTGGCGGCCAACGTGGCCACGGCTGAATTCCTGAAAAAGCACGAAATTCCAGCCTTGTACCGTGTGCACGATGGTCCGCCGCCAGAGCGTCTGGAAAAACTCCGGGCCTTCCTCGGCGAGCTGGGTCTGTCGCTGCACAAGGGCAAAGACGGTCCGTCGCCGAAGGATTACCAGGCGCTGCTGGCAAGCATCAAGGACCGTCCGGATTTCCATCTGATCCAGACCGTGATGCTGCGTTCGTTGAGTCAGGCGGTGTACAGCGCGGATAACCAGGGTCACTTTGGCCTGAATTACGAGGCGTATACGCACTTCACTTCGCCGATTCGTCGCTATCCGGATTTGCTCACGCACCGGGCTATCCGCAGCGTGATCCATTCCAAGCAAGACACCCCGCACGTTCGCCGTGCGGGTGCCATGACCATCCCGAAAGCGCGCATCTATCCATACGATGAGGCGATTCTGGAGCAGTTGGGCGAACAGTGTTCCATGAGCGAGCGCCGTGCCGACGAGGCTACGCGTGACGTGGTCAACTGGCTCAAGTGCGAGTTCATGAAAGACCGCGTGGGCGAGTCGTTCCCGGGCGTGATCACGGCGGTTACCGGTTTTGGTCTGTTCGTTGAGTTGACCGACATCTATGTCGAAGGCTTGGTGCACGTCACTGCCTTGCCGGGCGATTACTACCACTTTGATCCAGTGCATCACCGCTTGGCGGGCGAGCGCACCGGTCGCAGCTTCCGTCTGGGCGACACTGTTGAAGTGCGGGTCATGCGCGTCGATCTCGACGAGCGCAAGATCGACTTCGAGATGGCTGAAAAAACCATCAGTGCGCCGATTGGTCGCAAGCGTCGTGGCGCTGAGCCGGCTGCGCCGGAAAAAGCAGCTGCGCCAGCCAAGGCGGGGCGCCGTGGCGCTTCGACCAAGGCTGCGCCAGTGACTGAAGCCTATCGCCCAAGCGATGCCGTCGCAAAAAACGCGGAAGTGCGCAAAAGCCGTGAGCTGAAGCAAGCCTTGCTGGCAGAAGCGAAAGGTGGTGGAAAGGCGGCGTCGGGAAAGTCCAGTAGAGTGGATTCCGATTCGTCGGCCAAGCCAGCCAAACCGAGCAAACACCGTAAAGGCCCGCCAAAAGCGGGCTCGGCCTCTGCTGCGAAAAGCGGTGGGGTGCGTAAACCTAAGGCCAAGTCATGAGTCAGTTGGAAAAAATCTACGGTTTGCATGCTGTAGAAGCGTTGTTGCGTCACCACCCGAAACGCGTCAAGCAAGTCTGGCTGGCTGAAAACCGCAACGATCCGCGGGTTCAGGTGTTGATCCAACTGGCTAACGAAAATCGTGTGTCTGTGGGTCAGGCCGAGCGTCGCGAAATGGACGTCTGGGTCGAAGGCGTGCACCAAGGTGTGGTTGCCGAGGTCAGCCCGAGTCAGGTGTGGGGTGAAGCCATGCTTGATGAGTTGCTCGACCGTACCGAAGGCGCGCCACTGATTCTCGTGCTCGATGGTGTGACCGATCCGCATAACCTCGGCGCGTGCCTGCGCACTGCCGATGCGGCTGGTGCGCTCGCGGTTGTGGTGCCAAAGGACAAATCGGCGACATTGACGCCGACGGTCCGGAAAGTGGCCTGCGGCGCGGCGGAAGTCATCCCGTTGGTGGCGGTCACCAACCTAGCCCGCACCCTTGAGAAGCTTCAGCAGCGCGGCCTTTGGGTCGTGGGTACGGCGGGTGAGGCTGAGGTTGAGCTGTATCAGCAAGACCTGACCGGCCCGACGATTCTGATCATGGGCGCCGAAGGCAAGGGCATGCGTCGCTTGACTCGCGATCATTGCGATTACTTGGTGCGCCTGCCGATGGCCGGCAGCGTCAGCAGCCTGAACGTCTCTGTGGCGACGGGCGTGTGTCTGTTCGAAGCGTTGCGTCAGCGCAGCGTCAAGGCAGCCGCGAAGAAGTAACCCTTGTAGGCGCGCTTGTCCGCGATGGAACGATAACGCTGTGTGTCAGGCAGACCGCGTCGTTGCTATCGCGGGCAAGCGCGCTCCTACAAGTATTGAGTAGTACTCATTGCTCAAATAATCACCAATTGCCTTGCGCCCCACCAAGCCCTTCTCTACAATTGCGCCCCTTGCTGTCATGGCAGGCGCTCATGTGCCTGTCCCTGAGCAAGACAAACAGTGTCATTCACTCCTTGTCTGACCGCTTTTTAGTTAGCGGCAGGCTACAACCCGTAAGGAGCATTCATGCGTCATTACGAAATCATCTTTTTGGTCCACCCGGATCAAAGCGAGCAAGTCGGCGGCATGGTTGAGCGTTATACCAAGCTGATCGAAGAAGACGGCGGCAAAATCCACCGTCTGGAAGATTGGGGCCGTCGTCAACTGGCCTATGCAATCAACAATGTTCACAAGGCTCACTACGTGATGCTGAACGTTGAATGCACCGGTAAAGCTTTGGCTGAACTGGAAGACAACTTCCGTTACAACGATGCCGTGATCCGTAACCTGGTCATCCGTCGCGACGAAGCCGTTACTGGCCAGTCCGAGATGCTCAAGGCTGAAGAAAACCGCAGTGAGCGCCGTGAGCGTCGTGACCGTCCTGAGCACTCCGACAGCGCCGATGGCGATGACGGCGACAACAGCGACGCCAGCGATAACGCTGACGAGTAATCCACGGACCTTTTGAGGAGCCAATTACATGGCACGTTTCTTCCGTCGTCGTAAATTCTGCCGCTTCACCGCTGAAGACGTGAAAGAGATCGATTACAAAGATCTCAACACTCTGAAAGCCTACGTATCCGAGACCGGCAAAATCGTTCCAAGCCGTATCACTGGTACAAAAGCACGTTATCAGCGTCAGCTGGCCACCGCTATCAAGCGTGCCCGCTTCCTGGCCCTGCTGGCCTACACCGACAGCCACGGCCGCTGAGACCAGGCAGTCGACAAAGTAGTAAGGGATAGAACGCATGCGCGCCATGGCTAATTTCATCATGCGCGGCCGCGTGCAGGCCACTCTCGTAGTGGTCGGATGTGCGGCGTTGCCGCTGTTGTTCTGGTTGAGTGCTGCCGCGGGTTGCCTTGTGCTTCTGCGGCGCGGTTTGAGTGATGCCGTTGGCATCCTCGCCTGGGCTCTGCTGCCGGCATTGGTCTGGTGGTATTTCGGTGAACCCCGCACGCTTATGGTGTTGTTGGGTTCGCTAGGGTTGGCAGCGTTGTTACGTGCCAGCGAGTCTTGGGTCCGCGTGCTGCTGGTCAGCGTGGCATTGGGTCTGTTGTATGCAGTAATCCTGGGAGCGGTTTTCCGCGAACCCATCGACGCGATGGCGCTGGAGTTGCAAAAACTCCTGCCGCAAGTCCTCGATGGTCTCTACCAGCAGTTATCGGTAGAAGAGCGAGCGCGTCTAGGGGCACTGATTGCACCGGTCCTTAATGGCCTTATAGCGGCTTTGTTGCAGATCGTCAGTGTGTTGAGCCTGATTCTTGGGCGTTACTGGCAAGCGTTGTTGTACAACCCGGGTGGTTTTGGCCGCGAATTTCGCAGCATAAGACTCCCGCGGGTACCGGCGTTGGTGCTGCTGGTGTGCATGCTTCTGGGGCCGAATTTCGGTCCGCAGATGGCGATGTTGACACCGTTGTGCAGCGTACCGCTGGTGTTTGCAGGGCTGGCCTTGATACATGGCCTGGTGGCTGAAAAGCACCTTGGCAGGTTCTGGTTGGTGGGGTTGTACGTAACGCTGTTGCTGTTTATGCAGCTGATCTATCCGTTGCTGGTGGTGTTAGCCATCGTCGACAGCCTGATTGATTTTCGCGGTCGTTTCGCGTCGAAAGACGTCGATAACGGGTCTGCGAACGGTGAAGGTTAAAAGTTAAGAGGATTTTCACATGCAACTGATCCTTCTGGAAAAAGTCGCCAACCTGGGCAACCTGGGCGACAAAGTGAATGTTAAGGCCGGTTACGGTCGTAACTTCCTGCTGCCGTACGGTAAAGCTACCGCTGCGACCGCTGCCAACGTGGCTGCGTTCGAAGAGCGTCGTGCTGACCTGGAAAAACTGGCTGCAGACAAAAAAGCTTCTGCTGAAACTCGTGCTGCCCAACTGGCTGAGCTGGAAGTGACTATCACTGCCACCGCCGGTGACGAAGGCAAGCTGTTCGGTTCGATCGGCACCCACGACATCGCTGATGCACTGACCGCCTCTGGCGTTGAAGTTGCAAAAAGCGAAGTTCGTCTGCCGAACGGCACTATCCGTAACGTTGGCGAATTCGACGTAGCCGTGCACCTGCACAGCGACGTAGAAGCCACTGTACGCGTTATTGTTGTAGCCGCTTAAAGCAACACTCAATCGTCTGGCGACTTGCTCGTCAGACGGTTAACATCGGGCACGATCCTGTTCACAGGTCGTGCCTTTTGTCTTTTTGTTCCCCCTGATTCCGTGTGGCCATGAACGATATTTCCGCGCCCGAGCAATACGATCTGCAAACCGCTGCCCTCAAGGTGCCGCCGCACTCCATCGAGGCCGAACAGGCTGTGCTCGGTGGCCTGATGCTGGATAACAACGCCTGGGAGCGCGTGCTCGATCAAGTATCGGACGGCGATTTCTATCGACATGACCACCGCCTGATTTTTCGTGCTATCGCCAAACTGGCTGATCAAAACAGTCCGATTGACGTGGTCACCCTTGCCGAGCAACTGGACAAGGAAGGTCAGACCTCGCAGGTCGGCGGCCTGGGCTACCTCAGTGAGCTGGCGAAAAACATTCCGTCGGTCGCCAACATCAAGGCTTACGCGCAGATCGTGCGTGAGCGGGCGACCTTGCGTCAGTTGATCGGCATCAGTGCCGAAATCGCCGACAGTGCGTTCAACCCTGAAGGTCGCAGCGCCGCCGAGATTCTCGACGAGGCCGAGCGGCAGATCTTCCAGATTGCCGAAGCACGTCCAAAAAGTGGCGGCCCGGTCAGCGTCAATGACCTGCTGACCAAAGCTATCGACCGCATCGACACGTTGTTCAACACCGATAACGCGATTACTGGCCTGTCTACCGGTTATACCGACCTCGACGAGAAAACCAGCGGCCTGCAACCGTCTGACTTGATCATCGTTGCGGGTCGTCCGTCGATGGGTAAAACCACGTTCGCCATGAACCTGGTAGAGAACGCGGTTCTGCGCAGCGATAAGGTAGTTCTGGTCTATTCGCTGGAGATGCCAGGCGAATCGCTGATCATGCGTATGCTGTCGTCGCTGGGTCGTATCGACCAGTCCAAAGTTCGCGCCGGGCGCCTGGAGGACGACGATTGGCCACGCCTGACCTCGGCGGTCAATCTGCTCAACGACCGCAAACTATTCATCGATGACACCGCTGGCATCAGCCCTTCAGAGATGCGCGCGCGTACTCGCCGCGTGGTGCGTGAACACGGCGAAGTCGGCCTGATCATGATCGACTACCTGCAACTGATGCAGATCCCGGGTTCCAGCGGTGACAACCGTACCAACGAGATTTCCGAGATTTCTCGCTCGTTGAAATCCCTGGCCAAAGAATTCGCCTGCCCAGTGGTCGCCTTGTCCCAGCTCAACCGTTCCCTTGAGCAGCGCCCTAACAAGCGCCCGATCAACTCCGACTTGCGTGAATCCGGAGCGATCGAGCAGGATGCTGACGTCATCATGTTCGTTTACCGGGACGAGGTGTACCACCCGGAAACCGAGCATAAAGGCATCGCCGAGATCATCATCGGCAAGCAGCGTAACGGTCCCATCGGTACAACGCGGCTGGCGTTCATCGGCAAATACACCCGTTTCGAGAACCTCGCGCCGGGCAGTTACAACTTCGACGACGAGTGATTCGCTGGCGACCTTGCAGGCACGTCAGCGCCTGCAGGGGATTTCAGCCTGCACACCCTTTTCCGACCATTGCGGTCGGAATTGGTTATTTTTTGTGCTATATTCCGCGACCGCGATTTTGTCGATAAAAATCGCCTCCCTGAACACCAACGCCGGTCATCGTCATGCAAGCAGCCAAGCCGTTATTTGACTATCCCAAGTACTGGGCCGAATGTTTCGGACCAGCGCCTTTCCTGCCCATGTGCCGGGAAGAAATGGATCAGCTGGGTTGGGATTCCTGCGACATCATCATCGTTACCGGGGATGCGTACGTTGACCATCCGTCGTTTGGCATGGCAATCATCGGCCGGCTGCTGGAGTCCCAGGGCTTCCGCGTCGGGATCATTGCCCAGCCGAACTGGCAGTCCAAAGACGACTTCATGAAGCTCGGTGAGCCAAATCTGTTCTTCGGTGTCGCTGCCGGCAACATGGACTCGATGATCAACCGCTACACCGCCGACAAAAAAGTGCGCTCCGATGACGCGTATACGCCTGGCGGTATGGCCGGTAAGCGTCCAGACCGTGCCAGCCTGGTGTACAGCCAGCGCTGCAAAGAAGCCTACAAGCATGTGCCGATTGTATTGGGCGGTATCGAAGCCTCGTTGCGCCGCATTGCCCACTACGATTATTGGCAAGACCGGGTTCGTAACTCGATCCTCATAGACGCCTGCGCCGATATCCTGCTGTACGGCAACGCGGAGCGGGCCATTGTCGAAGTCGCCCAGCGTCTGTCCTACGGTCACAAGATCGAAGACATCACCGACGTGCGCGGCACCGCATTCATTCGTCGCGACACGCCGCAAGGCTGGTACGAAGTTGATTCCACGCGTATTGACCGTCCGGGCAAGGTCGACAAGATCATCAACCCGTACGTCAACACCCAGGACACCCAGGCCTGCGCCATCGAGCAGGAAAAAGGTCCGGTGGACGATCCGCAAGAAGCCAAGGTCGTGCAGTTGTTGGCCAGCCCTCGGATGACTCGCGATAAGACAGTCATTCGTCTGCCGTCCATGGAAAAAGTCCGCGCTGACGCCGTGCTCTATGCCCACGCCAACCGCGTGTTGCACCTGGAAACCAACCCGGGCAACGCCCGCGCACTGGTACAGAAGCACGGCGAAGTGGACGTCTGGTTCAACCCGCCACCGATTCCGATGACCACCGAAGAAATGGACTACGTGTTTGGCATGCCCTATGCGCGTGTTCCGCACCCGGTGTATGGCAAGGAGAAAATCCCGGCCTACGACATGATCCGTTTCTCGGTGAACATTATGCGTGGCTGCTTCGGCGGCTGTACCTTCTGCTCGATCACCGAGCACGAAGGGCGGATCATTCAGAACCGTTCCGAAGAGTCGATCATTCGCGAGATCGAAGAAATTCGTGACAAGGTTCCGGGTTTTACTGGCGTGATCTCTGACCTCGGCGGCCCGACCGCGAACATGTATCGCATCGCCTGCAAGAGCACCGAGATCGAATCCGCCTGCCGTAAACCGTCCTGCGTGTTCCCTGGCATTTGCCCGAATCTGAACACCGACCACTCGGCGCTGATTCAGCTGTACCGCAGCGCCCGGGCATTGCCCGGCGTGAAGAAAATCCTGATCGCCTCCGGCCTGCGTTACGACCTGGCTGTCGAGTCGCCGGAATACGTCAAAGAACTGGTGACCCACCACGTCGGTGGTTACCTGAAGATCGCCCCGGAACACACCGAGGAAGGTCCGCTCAACCAGATGATGAAACCGGGCATTGGCAGCTATGACAAGTTCAAGCGCATGTTCGAGAAGTATTCGAAAGAAGCCGGTAAAGAGCAGTACCTGATCCCGTACTTCATCGCAGCCCACCCAGGCACCACCGATGAAGACATGATGAACCTGGCGCTGTGGCTCAAGGGCAACGGTTTCCGCGCCGATCAGGTGCAGGCGTTCTACCCGTCGCCGATGGCCACCGCCACCGCTATGTATCACTCGGGCAAGAACCCGTTGCGCAAAGTGACCTACAAGAGCGACTCGGTCACTATCGTTAAAAGCGAAGAGCAACGCCGGCTGCACAAGGCATTCCTGCGCTACCACGACCCGAAAGGCTGGCCGATGCTGCGTGAAGCCCTCATACGCATGGGCCGCTCCGACCTGATCGGGCCGGGCAAGAATCAGCTTATCCCGCTGCATCAACCCGCGACGGATAGCTATGAAAGCGCCCGTCGCAAGAACTCGACGCCGGCTGGCAGCCATAAGGTTGCCAAGACCACGAAGAGCACGCTGATTCAGACCCAGCACACGGGTCTTCCACCTCGTGCAAGCGATGGCGGCAACCCGTGGGACAAGCGCGAAGAGGCTAAAGCAGCGGCGTTTGCCCGCAACAAGCAGGCGGCCAAAGAGCGCATTGAGGCCGCCAAGGGCGGCAAGAGCCAGCGGCCCGTGCGCAAGCCAGTGGTTCCACGCTAAGCAGCGAGCCCATGCACCACAACGCCAGCCTCAGGCGAGCGTTGTGGTCAGGCCGTCAGGCGTGTTTAACGTCTTCGGTCAAGGTAGCCGGCCTCCTTCGAACACCGTGAACTCCCCATCAGGCACTTTCGATTTAAGTGCCATGAGCCCCGCAGTGCAGGACTGGCAGGTCGGATAGGTTGAAAAAACCTCTATCGATTCCACCTTGGTAAAGTCAATTTTATCGGCGTTTAGTGCGTTCAATATCATGTGCTCGCTGTCCATCATCCTGTGATTTCCTGACGCGTTAGCGGTCAGGTCGGGAAGGAAGAGGGCCTCGTGAGGGTCCGCTTTACGCGTGCCGACCGGGTTTTTAGTTCGCTGAGCATTGATGTAATGCGTTTTGTCCGGCGACACCGCGATGCCTGCCTTGGTGATGTTCCAGTTTTTCAGCGTGGAGTCATCGCCTTTGTCGACCTGTTTTGTCAGTGGAAAATCAAGACGAGGCTTTTTTAAGCCTGACAGGCTGTAATAGACTTTCGTCGGTTGGCTGTCTGAATCTTTTGATTTGATTTTTACGTACGCGAAGTTTTTGTTTTCAGGGGTCAGGCGTTGTGTCGTTGCCCGCTGTGTAATGTTGTCTGCGGTAAATGTTGTCTCTGACACGTGCAGCCTGTTCAGTTCAGTGGCAATCCCCGCTCTCGCTGTCAGCGGAGTGTTCAGGTCGAGCGACGTCCATGAGGGCCTGTTAACACGAGCAGCCACAACAGCGCGGTCTTGAGTATATTTGCAAAAGAGTGCCGCCTGCTGAGGCGTAGTACCCATGTCGAAAGGCCCCCCTACAAATGTGCTGATGTAGGTTTCCCTTCCCGCAACGATGTCCCGCCTGATCGCGTTCAGGTCGGCGTCGATGACGGCGGGGCTAAGTTCTTTTATGTACCTGTTCGCATCATAAGAGCCATTATAAATATAGATAAGATAGTGTTCATCTTTGAGGCGGGTTGCCGAGTCCACGTTATTAATGTTCACCTGTATTCTGGTTAAGGCCAGCGACCGGTCGTCAAAAAAATTTCCAGAGTAATAAATGCCCTCGTCCGCCTGGGTAACGATGACTCTCGCGCCGCCGACTGTTCGTTTTGCGACAACAGCCGAAATGATACGGGTATCTTTTATACCCTCCACCAGACCCTCTTTAATCTCGATCTGTTTGAAAATATCGTTTCCCCCCGTAACGTTTGCCGTAATTTTCTGCTTGTAGTTTTTAGGCAGAAGTAGCGTGGTTGCTGGTTGTTTAATGAGTCGGCCGTTTTTTATTTCATGGACACTGCGTTGATGAACCAGTGTGCCCGTATCGGCGGCGGTCACGCGCCTATCTGTAAACCAGGGCACGGCATCGACCCCCTGTGTCCGGGCCGCGTCAACGTTACTGTGTCCTGCATTAATGAACCTGTTCGCGGCACACTTAATAAGGTCGTCCGGTGATCTTTTAAGTCGGCAAGGCACTTTCAAGAGCGGGTCCAATTCATCTGCTTTGTTTAAAGCCCGTGCCCGCTTCAATACAGACTGCCCGTTCTCGCGGGTTATCTTTTTATACGTAATGCCGCCAGCTTCCAGAAAGAGATCATCCCCCCAGCGCGTCCAATGTTTAGTAAGGTTCGGTGTCGTGTCCAAAAGCGTCCAGCCGCCATTCTGATCATTGAGTGCGATGTCTGTGGGCACATGGCGACTGAGGCTGCCTTGGTCGTTGATACGCATCAATGGCGCGCCATAGGGCTGACGTGTCATGGGGTCGACAAGATAAGGTGTCGAACCTTTTGCCGATGAACGAAGGTCATGATAAGTCAGCACGTTTTGATGCTGATTGACCTTTCGCACGCGATAGCGGCTGTCTGATAATGTCCAGGCGGCTTGTTGTTCGTCGGTGACCAGACGTAAACCCTTATTGCCATGACGGACTGTCGTCAGCCGATCCCTCAACTGTTTGACGCCAACCCGAAGTAAGCGCGTGCCTGCATGATTCAGTTTCAGGACGACGTGCGTGCCGGAGGTGAACAGGGTGAAAACTCCGTCTAACGGGTTAATTGCCGTCACTGCGGTGACAAGGTAGTTGCCGGCAAGAGGCGCCAGGCGGGGCAGGTTGGCTCTGAGGCCAAATGTCGCGGCATTGCGCACGAAGCGAAACGTGAGGCTGCCGACTTTTGCCAGCGGCGCTATTAGAGAAAGCACATCAAAAGCAAGTCCGATCGTGGCCATGATGATAGTGCGAAGGTCGCCCGACTTGATGCCCGAAACAAGATCTTCCAGTGGACCCCATATAGGGATGACGTAGTCTTTCAGAAACGCCACCGCATCGACCGAGCCGTCGAACAGGGTGACTCCCCTGGCCGCTTCGCGCAGTTTACTTTCGCTTTCGAAAAGATAACCTTGGGCCACGTCACGGCCTATCTGCGCCGCTCGCAACGGTCGCCAGGTCTCCGCCAGCGCTGTTGTGTGCTGGGCAGGAAGATACCCGTGGAGAAAGTGAACAACCGCGGTAGAAGTGGTGTTTAACAGCGGCGCAGCCCCTGTGGCGTGTGCGTTCAGGTCGAATGGCAGCAGCGTCCCACGACGCATAAAGGCGCTGTTGCGGAGCTTGATTGCATTGGATATCGGCGCAAGAGCGAGGTCATCCCTGCGACGGATAAACCCTGCATAAGGCAACACTTCATGAACGTTTTCTCGGCCTTCATGGGTGGCGTGGATGATGAATCCATACCGCGCCATCAGTGGCAGGAAATTGCGATCATCATCGTCCAGCGCAATGTTGGCGGTAGGTTTACGCAATCCATATAACTGAACATGGCCTTGTTCAATGGCGTCGCGTTCTTGCTTGGGAAGATCGCTGATGAGCGCCATGATGATGTGTTCATAGGCAGCCTTTGTGCTTTTCAGCCATGACCCGAAGTCGGCCTCGAATGCGGTGGGTATGTCAGGAAGGCCTTTGTATCTTAAAAACTGCGGGTGGAAGGCGCCAAGCTCATAGAGATAGGGCGGGATCCACGCAGGGTTATCCCCCTTTAATCGACCAGAGGCCAGCAGGTCCAGAGCCGAATAACTCGCGGGTCCGTTAGGGTAGAAGTTTCTGTAGTCGACTGAATAACGGCGTCTGTTGGCCTGTAGGGTCATGTCCAGGTCTGTCTCCGGAAAACTGATGAATTCAGTCTCTGGAGGCAAGTTCCATTCGGCCAGTGTTTTTCGTGTCATATCCAGGCGTTGGGGGGCAGGTTGTTTAAGCTGTTGTATGGCGTTCTCTAGCGTTTCTTCGTGGTCGGTAAACTGCGCCATTGCCGTGTTGCGCTGTTCCGTTGAATAGCCTCCGTCTTCCGTGGGCTGGATCACTGTGTGCGCAGTGGCCCACTGTATGGCTGGCGGTGTAAGTGTTGCCGAAATCAATAACTCTTGTTCGGGTGTCGCCGTGCCGAGCAAGGTCGATGCATAGGTTGAGAGCTGCTGGTAATTCATCGTCAGCGCCGAGCCGGGTTCAATGGCGTGGGCAAGGTTGATGCCGTGTTGAAAATGCACCCACGCCGAACTCCATCGGTACCCGAGTTCGGGGGGCGAACCTTCAATCTGGAAGTCGACCGGGTAATGCGCTCTCAGCAAGAAACTGACCAGCACTGCCGTTTTGTCATAGGCCGCTATGCCGTGCTGCTGGTAGTGCTTTTCAATGTCGTCACGCAGGGCGCTGTAACTTTTCCCCGCGTTTTCTGGGCTTTCAAATTCATAGCCCAGCAGGTTTGAGGCAGGGTCCAACGCCCGCGCGAGCGCGTGATGTACCAGTTTCGCAACGATGGCCGGTGATGTCCTCTGGTGTGCGTGGGCTCCATACCAGCCCAGGGCAACTAGCAGGCTATGGGCAAGACGTTGTCCTTCGGCAGACTCCACGATCTTTGCAAACGTGGTCATTGGATAGGCGCGAATGTCGGCGATCAGCGACGACCTCAGAAAGGTCCCGCCGAGTTGATCCACCCAAGGCGCAGCACTGCCTGACATGAAGTGTTTGAGCGTCTCGATGACGAGTGCGCCGTCGATGTTCTCGCCGATATCTACCGTTTCACGGGTGATGATTCGAAGTACTGCTTCTTGGGTGGCTTGCAGCGCATCAATGCAAACCCGACTCTCGACCTGATTTGTTGGCGGCGTCAAACCATAGCGTTTCAGCAGTTGAAAGGGTTGTACCGTACCGTCGCCGTACAGTGCTCCACCCAGTTGATCTGCGGTATCAAACAGTGCTTTCAGGGCGTCCCTGAGTTCGTCCGATGCCCTGATGATCAGGGTCAGATCGTGATCTGTTCGTTCAGCATCATATCCGCGCAGCCCCTGGGTCCTGGTAATACTGACCTCGGTGAGTGACCCTATTTTTTGAGCCGCACAGACGTCGATAAATGTACGGGTGGCCGCGAAGGCATTCAACGTGTCGACTGCCGCGGCATAGTCCTTGTGAAAGGGCGTGCCGGGAGTGGGTTGAAGACGGGGTATTTCGAAGTTGAAATCGCTGGCAGTTTTTTTCGCAGTAAGCACGTCCAGCAACAGTGCGAAGTCACCCAATTCAGGGCGGCCCCAATGAGTGAAAGGTGTGTGTTTGGTCGGTGCTGCTAATGAGGTTTCAATGTTGGCGTTGAGCATTTCTATTGAGGTTGTCTCTAAAGATGTCATTTCCACGACTCGATCTATGCCCTCGCTGGGGGAGTCTTGTTCGTGCCCGCCCATGATCAATGGGTGGACCATCTAAGCCGGGAGCGCCAGGAAGCCTGCTTTACATAGTTATTGTGTGTGTGGGATTCACCAGGCGCTGGGCCGCAGAGGGACTTTCTGAAGGAAACCGTTCAGGGCGCAGGTTTTTTGGGCGCAAGCACTGTTTGTGTGCAACGCTTGCACCGCAGGTCAGACATGGCGCTTTAATGGTGCCCAACGCTGCTGCTGTACCGAGGAACCGCCGTATTTGCCCGGATGGCATAAGTCTTGCGCGGTTCCATTACCGTCCAGGCTCGCAGGAGGCACGCCGTGTCGATTCATATCGCCTTGCACCATGTCACGCATTACCGCTACGACCGCGCGGTCGAGTTGGGTCCGCAGATCGTTCGACTCCGTCCGGCGGCGCATAGCCGTACACGCATTTTGTCTTATGCCTTGAAAGTCCAGCCTGAGCAGCACTTCGTCAACTGGCAGCAGGACCCTCAAGGTAACTATCTGGCCCGCCTGGTCTTCCCCGAAAAGACCAACGAGTTACGCGTAGAGGTTGATCTGGTCGCCGAGATGGCGGTGTTCAACCCGTTCGACTTCTTTCTTGAGCCGTACGCGGAAAAAATCCCCTTTACCTACGCCAGCGATGAACAGCGAGAGCTGGCGCCGTACCTTGAAAAATTGCCGCTGACCCCGAAGTTTTCGGCTTATCTGGCGAGCATTGATCGCACGCCATTGCCTGCCATCGATTTTCTGGTGGCGCTGAACCAGCGCTTGAGCCAGGACATCGATTACCTGATTCGTATGGAGCCTGGCGTGCAGACGCCGGAATTCACCCTGGAAAACGCTTCCGGCTCATGCCGCGATTCGGCCTGGTTGCTGGTGCAGTTGCTGCGTCACTTGGGCATGGCTGCGCGTTTCGTGTCGGGCTACCTGATCCAGCTCAAGGCGGATGTCGAAGCGCTCGACGGGCCGTCCGGCACCGATGTCGATTTCACCGATTTGCACGCGTGGTGCGAGGTGTATCTGCCCGGTGCTGGCTGGGTCGGACTTGATGCAACGTCCGGTCTGTTCGCGGGCGAAGGCCATATTCCATTGGCTTGCAGCCCGGAGCCGTCTTCTGCGGCGCCGATCAGTGGCCTGGTCGAGCCCTGTGAAACCGAGTTCACTCATGAAATGTCGGTCGAGCGCATCTGGGAAGCGCCCCGCGTCACCAAGCCCTACAGCGAAGAACAGTGGCTGGCGATCCAGGCCCTTGGGCACAAGATCGACAGTGACCTGACCCGTGATGACGTGCGCCTGACCATGGGCGGCGAACCGACGTTTGTATCGATTGATGACCGTGATGGCGATGAGTGGAACACCGCCGCCCTCGGCCCAGAAAAACGTCGGTTGTCTGCCGAGTTGTTCCAGCGCATGCGTAAGCATTACGCGCCAAAGGGCCTCGTGCACTTTGGGCAGGGCAAGTGGTACCCCGGCGAGCAATTGCCGCGCTGGTCTCTGAACTGTTTCTGGCGTCGCGATGGGCAGCCGGTATGGCGTAACAACGCCTTGGTCGCAGATGAAACCGAAGACTACGGTGCCGATGGCACGTTGGCCGGACGTTTCCTTGCCAGCGTTGCAGAGCGCCTGAAACTGCCCGCGCGCTTTGTATTCCCGGCCTATGAAGATAATTTCTATTACCTGTGGCGCGAAGGTGCGTTGCCGCTGAACGTCGGGGCCGAGGATTCGCGTCTGGCTGACCCGCTGGAGCGTGATCGCCTGCGCAAAGTGTTCGCCCAAGGGCTGGACAAGGTCATCGGGCAAGTTCTGCCCCTGGCGCGCAATGCGGCGGGCGACCTGTGGCAGAGCGGTCGCTGGTTTCTGCGCGACAATCATTGCCGGCTGGTGCCGGGGGATTCGGCACTCGGTTATCGACTGCCGCTGGCGTCGCAACCGTGGGTCAAGGCGGCGGAATACCCATTCATTCATCCGACTGACCACAATCAGGCGTTTGCTGAACTGCCTGCCAGCGAGCAGTTGCAGACGCAGCTCTGCGGCTTGACCGAGCACGCAAACCCAGGCGCCGAGCGCGAGCCCAAGATCGATGAGTCGGCCGATTGGCTGACGCGTACCGCGTTGTGCGCCGAAGCGCGAGAAGGGCGGTTGTACCTGTTCATGCCGCCGCTGGAGAAACTCGAGGACTACCTCGAACTGGTCGCTGCCATCGAAGCCACTGCCGAGGAACTGCACTGCCCGGTATTGCTCGAAGGGTATGAGCCGCCCAGCGATCCACGGTTGTCGAATTTCCGGATCACCCCTGATCCGGGTGTCATCGAAGTCAATGTGCAGCCCTCTGCCAGTTGGGATGAGTTGGTTGAACGCACCGAATTTCTCTATGAACAGGCGCGGCTGACACGTCTGACCACCGAGAAATTCATGATCGATGGTCGCCACACCGGTACCGGCGGTGGCAACCATTTCGTCCTCGGCGGCGCGACCCCTGCGGACTCACCCTTTCTACGGCGTCCGGATTTGCTGCGCAGTTTGCTCAGCTATTGGCACAACCATCCCTCATTGTCGTATCTGTTTTCCGGCTTGTTTATCGGCCCGACCTCACAAGCGCCGCGTGTCGATGAGGCGCGCAACGATTCGCTGTACGAACTGGAGATTGCCTTCGCGCAAATGCCGGAACCGGGCGAAGAATGTGCGCCGTGGCGGGTGGACCGGTTGCTGCGAAACCTGTTGATCGATGTCACCGGCAACACGCACCGCGCTGAGTTCTGTGTCGACAAACTCTACTCGCCTGATGGTGCGACGGGGCGTTTGGGCCTGCTGGAACTGCGCGCATTTGAAATGCCTCCCCATGCCCGCATGAGCCTGGCCCAGCAGCTGTTGCTGCGTGCATTGGTCGCGCGTTTCTGGCGTGAGCCGTATGCGCCCGCCAAGTTGGCGCGTTGGGGCACCGAGCTGCACGACCGCTTCATGCTGCCGCACTTTATCGAGCAGGATTTTGCCGATGTCATTGTCGAGCTGAATGCCGCCGGTTATCCAGTGCGTGCCGAATGGTTTGCCGCGCATCTGGAGTTCCGTTTCCCGAAAGTCGGCGATTACGCGGTCAGCGGCATCGAACTGGAAGTGCGTCAGGCACTGGAGCCTTGGCATGTGCTGGGTGAAGAAGGGGCTGCGGGAGGCGCGGTGCGCTATGTCGACTCGTCGCTGGAGCGCTTGCAGGTCAAGGTCAATGGCTTGCCGCCGCAGCGTTACATGCTGACCTGCAATGGCATCGCGGTGCCGCTGCAGCCGACAGGACGGGTCGGCGAGTTCGTTGCGGGCGTGCGTTATCGTGCGTGGCAGCCCTCCAATTGTTTGCAGCCGACCATCCCGGTGCACGCGCCGTTGGTGTTCGACCTGCTCGACACGTGGATGCAGCGTTCGCTGGGGGGTTGCGAGTATCATGTCGCGCATCCTGGGGGGCGCAATTACGAGACGTTGCCGGTGAATGCCAATGAGGCAGAAAGCCGTCGTCTGTCGCGTTTCTTCCGTATTGGCCATAGCCCCGGCAAGCTGCAAGTGCCGTTGTTGAGCATTAATGATGAACTGCCGATGACGCTGGATATGCGCCGCCACTAGCAAGCCCATTGAGGGAGATGCCACGCGCAGGGTTTGCCTGAGCGCGTGACATTTTTCTGTACTCATTCGATGTCTTTTGTTGTCTGCCGAGACTTTCATGCCTGACCTGCTTGACCGTTATCCGCTGACTGCGGGTACTTATCACGAGATGCTCGATGCCAGTGGCGCTGTTCGTCCGCATTGGCAGCGCCTGTATGAGCATCTGCAACGCAGCACGCCCGCGCAGTTGATGCAGCGTCAGGCGTTGCTGACTCGGCAGATTCAGGAAAACGGGGTGACCTACAACGTCTATGCCGATCCAAAAGGCGCAGACCGGCCTTGGGAACTCGATCTACTGCCACACCTAATACCGGCTCAGGAATGGCAGCACGTCGCTGCGGGCATCGCTCAGCGGGCGCGATTGCTCAATGCGGTACTGGCCGACCTGTACGGTCCTCAGCAGTTGATCGCCGACGGCTTGCTGCCGGCGGAGTTGGTGTTCGGGCATAACAATTTTCTGTGGCCGTGTCAGGGCGTGAAACCGCCCGAAGGCACGTTCCTGCACATGTACGCTGTGGATTTGGCGCGCACTCCCGACGGCCGCTGGTGGGTAACCGCCGACCGTACCCAAGCGCCCTCGGGCGCCGGTTTTGCGCTGGAAAACCGGCAAATCGTTTCGCGCGCGTTCCCGGACATGTACCGCGACTTGCAGGTGCAGCACCTGTCGGGCTTTTTCCGCGCCTTGCAAGAGACGCTGGTGCGCCAGGCGCCCAGCGACAACGAAGCGCCACTGGTGGTCCTGTTGACCCCCGGCCGCTTCAACGAAAGCTACTTCGAACACCTTTATCTCGCTCGCCAACTGGGTTATCCGCTGGTCGAAGGCGGCGATCTGACGGTGCGCGACGCCACGGTTTACCTGAAAACGCTCAGTGGCCTGCGTCGGGTTCACGCGATCATGCGTCGGCTCGACGATGACTTCTGCGATCCATTGGAGTTGCGCACCGACTCTGCGCTGGGCGTTCCCGGCTTGCTCGAAGCGGTGCGCCAGGGGCGGGTACTGGTCGCCAACGCCTTGGGCAGCGGCGTTCTGGAATCACCTGGCTTACTGGGCTTTCTGCCGAAAATCAATCAGCACCTGTTTGGTGAAGAATTGATCCTTCCGTCCGTGGCGACATGGTGGTGCGGCGAACCTCCGGTGCTGGCCCAGGCGCTGGAAAAACTTCCTGAACTGCTGATCAAACCAGCGTTCCCGTCACAAAGTTTCACGCCGGTGTTCGGCCGCGATTTGAATGCCGAGCAGCGTCAGGCATTGGCGGAGCGGATGCAGGCCCGGCCTTACGCGTATGTTGCGCAGGAGCTGGCGCAACTGTCCCACGCACCTGTGTGGCAAACCGATGGCGATCAGTTGCAACCTCGGGCGATTGGCATGCGGGTGTATGCCGTCGCCTGCGCCGACGGTTATCGGGTGCTGCCGGGTGGATTGACCCGGGTGGCTGCCGAGGCCGATGCCGACGTGGTGTCGATGCAGCGTGGCGGAGCGAGCAAGGACACCTGGGTCTTGGGTGAGCGTGTCTATGGTGTCGAACCGTGGAAAGGTCAGCGTGCCCTCGGTGTGCGTGACCTGATTCGACGTGATCCTTATCTGCCATCGCGGGTGGTGGAGAATTTGTTCTGGTTCGGCCGCTACTGCGAGCGTTGCGATGACAGCGCTCGGTTGTTGCGGATCATGTTGGCGCGTTATGTCGATGGCGACGACCCTTTGGCCCTGCAAGCGGCGGTAAAGCTGGGCGAGAGCCTGCACTTGCTGCCGGACGAGGAAGAGGGGGGCGAACTGCATGAGCGTTTGCTCGCGGGGCTGTTGGGCGAAGACGGGGTCTTCAGCCTGCGGGCCAACCTGCAACGCCTGCAATGGGCGGCATCGCAAGTGCGCGGCAAGCTGTCGCGAGAAAACTGGCAAGCGCTGGTTGAACTGCAGCGCGAAACCATGAGCCTGGAAACAGACGATCCCGACTTTGGTGAACTGCTGGACTTCCTCAACCGTCTGGTGATGTCACTGGCAGCCTTGTCCGGCTTTGCTCTGGACGACATGACCCGCGATGAAGGCTGGCGCTTTTTGATGATCGGTCGACGTATCGAGCGGCTACGGTTTCTCAGTACCAGCCTGGCGGCGTTTCTGCGCGATGCTGCGGTAAACGATGACGCGGGCCTGGAGTGGCTGTTGGAGCTGGGCAATAGCAGCATCACCTACCGCTCGCGTTACCTGGCAGTGCCGCAATTGATTCCGGTGCTCGACTTGCTGTTGCTCGATGAGCAAAACCCGCACGCGGTGTTGTTCCAGTTGAAGCTGGTGTCGAGTTCGCTGGTCCGTTTGAACGAAGACTTCGGCGCGCCTCGCGATACCAGCTTGCCGTTATTGATCAGACGCCTGTCGGCCTTCGACCTTGGCAGCCTGGAGAACTCGCTGTTCGGCCAGGGCAGCGTGCGCGCTGTACTCGATGGTCTGGCCGATTTGCTGCAGAGCATCGGCGAGGCCAGCGGCCAAGTGTCGGACCGATTGGCCTTGCGCCATTTTGCCCACGTCGATGATGTCAGCCAGCGCACGGTGTCCGTCTGATGAGCGCTCATTACCAGATTTTTCACGACACTCATTACGAATACGACAGCCCGGTGTCCCTGGCGCAGCAATTGGCGCATTTGTGGCCACGGCCTTGTGCTTGGCAGCGTTGTACCGAGCAGCAATTGTTGATCAACCCGACGCCCACTAGCCGACGGGATGAGCTGGATGTATTTGGCAATCCGCTCACGCGCCTGGCGTTCGAAAGGCCGCATGATGAATTGAAGGTCAACGCACGACTGCGGGTCGAAGTGTTGGCCCGGCCGTCGCTGGACTTTAGCCTGTCCGCCGATTGGGATGCCACGCGCAGCGCGTTGACCTACAGCGGGCGGCCGATGTCACCAGCGATTCTAGAAGCGTGCCGGTTCCGCTTCGAGTCCCCGTATGTGCATTTGAAACAAACCTTCGTCGACTTCTCCGAAAGCTGTTTTCCGCACGATCAGCCGTTATTGCTGTGCGTGCAGGCGTTGATGGAGAAGATTTTCAGTGAGTTCACCTTCGACGGTGAAGCCACTCAGGTGGCAACGCCGCTGGTCGAGGTGTTGGAAAATCGACGCGGGGTGTGTCAGGACTTTGCCCACTTGATGCTTGCCTGCCTGCGTTCGCGCGGCCTTGCGGCACGCTATGTCAGCGGTTATCTGCTCACCCAGCCACCGCCCGGCCAGCCACGCATGATTGGCGCAGATGCGTCGCATGCCTGGATTTCGGTATTTTGTCCGGTGTTGGGTTGGGTCGATTTTGATCCGACCAACAATGTGCAGCCAGCGTTGGAGCACATCAGCCTGGCCTGGGGCCGGGATTTCTCCGATGTATCGCCGTTGCGTGGGGTGATTCTGGGGGGAGGCAGTCATGACCCGGAGGTTCGGGTGACGGTGATGCCGGTCAGCGCCGAGGCCGATTGACCTTGGTGGATACGTTCTGAAGGGGGAGGTGCCATGGTCTGCCGCATGAGCGACAGACGTGGCGTACGGGCTTCGTCGATTGGCGAAGCCCCGCGGTTTCAGCTGGCAGGCGTTTGCTCTGGAGTCGCCTCAGCGTCGTCGGCAGGCTCTTGGCCTTCAACGGTTTCGCCTTCTGCGCCGGTTTCAGTCAGGGCAGCATTCTTTTTCTGCAGCTTTTCCTCTTTCTTCTGCTCTTTTGCCAGATCTCTCTGACGTTTGGCGAAGGAATAGTTAGGTTTAGCCATGGGCGGTCCTCTGTATAAGGCGGGAAATGCCGCTATTCTGCCTGAGAACCGGGTCGGGCACACGGCGTTGTGTGCTCAACGGTCTCTGCGAGGCATTTGACCGGCTGGTCAGGTCGGCTTTTGGTCTGCCCACTTCGGGGCTGCCAAGGGTTTCCAGGCCTCCAGGGCGTCCAGCAGTTCGCTCGGCGACTCGCTGATCTGCAGCATGCCGCGGTGCTGCTCGCGGACAAAACCTTCGCTGGCCACGTGGTCGAGAAAGTCGGTCAGTTTGCTGTAGAAACCGCTCACGTCCATCAGACCCAGCGGCTTTGCGTGATAGCCCAACTGGCCCCAGGTCCAGACTTCGAACATTTCTTCCAGCGTACCCAGACCGCCCGGCAAAGCGATAAAAGCATCGCTCAGCTCTGCCATACGCGCCTTGCGGGCGTGCATGCCATCGACGACTTCGAGTCGGGTCAGGCCTTTGTGGCCGATTTCAGCATTTTGCAGGCTTTCGGGGATGATCCCGATCACTTCGCCGCCCGCCGCCAAGGCGGCATCGGCCACGATCCCCATCAGGCCGACGGCACCGCCGCCGTAGACCAGAGTCAACTTGCGTTCAGCCAAGGTACGGCCCAACGCAATCGCAGCTTCGCGGTACACCGGGTTAGTACCGGCGCTGGCACCGCAAAATACACATACGGATGTTAAAGACATTGCCTGCTCCATGATCATCGATGCTCACAGAGTAAGGGCTCGGGCACCTCAGTCCAAGCGCCAGTCGCGTCCTGGTTATTCGTAATGGTGTTCATAGGTACCGCTGGCGCCGCACGCATAAGCGGCAAACAAGCTGCGAAACAGGCTGTTGAGGTGCATGATGTGTGCTCCAGTGAGTGATGATGGCCCCATGTTAGGGCGTCGCTACTCGCTTGGCTGGTTGATTGTTTCGATGACGTCGATAGCTGTAGACAGTGACATGCGTTGCGTTGACGCAGGTCATTGGAACTTGACCGCAGATCAGGCAGTCTTCCAACAGACAGTTTTTTCAAAAAAATTACCCTGCCTTGGAGATTCACCATGCTTCGTAAACTTGTTGCTGTATCCCTGCTGACATTAGTCAGTGGCCACCTGTTGGCGGCAGAGTGCAAGGTCGACATCGATTCCACGGACCAGATGTCCTACAGCACTAAAGAAATCACTGTCGACAAAACCTGCAAAACGTTCACTGTTAATCTGACCCACTCCGGCAGCTTGGCAAAAACTGTCATGGGCCATAACTGGGTGTTGGCCAAAGAAGCTGACGCGCAACCCGTCGCTACCGACGGTATCGGCGCAGGCATCGACAAAAATTACCTGAAAGACGGTGATGCCCGGGTCATTGCGCACACCAAAGTCATTGGTGCTGGCGAAAAGGATTCGGTGACGTTCGATGTGTCGAAGCTTAATGCCGCTGAAAAATATGCGTTTTTCTGCACGTTCCCAGGCCACATCAGCATGATGAAAGGCGCTATCGTCCTGAAGTAACGCTTGCGCACAGTGTCATGGCCCGGCCCCGCGTCGGGCTATGACGCTTCAGCCATCCTGAATGTCATGCGAATGGTTTTACCCGCCAGCTCATTGCGGCTCACGGCGCCTCCCGGGCGACGCGGCCTGCGCTGATCGCCGATCAGTGTCCACTGCCGATTCGCGGCATGGCAGGTCAAGAGCGATTGCAGGTTTTGCCCATCCGGCTGGGTATACGTCTGCCAACTGCATATCCCGCGATATTCCTTTTCCCCGGATTCGGGAAACCCCGGTACACCTTTTTGCAGCGCATCACGCACGGCGATTGCGCCGCTGGTCGTACTGCTGCGTTGCGCGTACCCGGCCCCATAAAAACCCTCCGTGACGAAATCCACTTCGCTTAACTGCAGCGTGCAGTCTGGAAGGTGCCACGCCAGCGGTACTTCAAAGCTGAATGTCTGCGGTAAATCGCTTGGGCGAGTGTCCAGGTGTAACTGTGGGTGGTGATAAGGGCAGCCGTGCTGGCCCGGCATCGGATCGTATTGGGCCGTTCCCCGCAGGGCGGTGTTCGCGGGCATTTCGCCAATCAACATAAAGTGGGTGCTGCTGCGGTAACCGCTGTCGTTGGCGGGGGGCTCGCAGGTGGCGATTGCGATCCAGCTGATGACGCCGAGACCAGCGAACAGTGGAAGAAACCAGGCACGCTGAATCATCGAAAGGCGTTGAAGGTGATAAGCCCTGTAGGCACTGAGCATCCAACTGAGTCCTTGCGCGAAACGTCTGACAACAGGTTGCCTAACGCATCGCGCCAACTCAATGGGTTAACAGAAATCGGGAAGTTTCCTACAGCGCTATGCTCGGTGCAGTGTGTTCTTCTTCAGGACGTCATCTTAAAGATGGCCTGCGCATTGCTGCTGTCGAAGTTCAGATCGAGCTTGTCGTCGACGGGGTCGAGTTTGCGCTGGATAAATTCGACAAACGAGCCGGGCACCTGATGCTCATGCAACTGGCCATTGGTGTCCGCCATTGCGCGACTCACGGTGCAGGCCTTGTAGGCGGTTTGCATCACTCGGCCCGATGCGGACACTTCGATGCAGGCCTTCATAGGCCGATCCTTGCGGTTCTGGTCGGCCACTAAAGCCTCAAGGTCGGTGACCCGGTCGGTCAGGTGATTGAAGCTATTGCCTTCGGTGGCGATCCAGGCCATTTCCGCGCTCTCGCTCAGGACTTGCTGATAATCCGCGTGCTGCACCACGCCATGCTGGCGCTCGAATGCGTCGTACAGCCCCGGCAGCAAGCGATACGCTTCGGCCAAGGTGCAGTGACGGGTCAGTTGCAGGCGTTTGAGGATGCTCAAGTGCTCGGCGTTCAGCGGATCGCGGCTGGAGCGGGCCACGCGGCTGACGGCCCCCTGAAACGCTTCGCTGAACCGACCGGGATGCAGTTCGGAAACGAAGAACTGGGCGATGTCTTCCGGCAGATCTTGCTGGCGATAAGCCCAGCCAGTCATGTTCAGTTTGGTCAGTGGATACGTGCGCACGTCAGTAAAGCCCAACGGCTCCAGTAAGCGAGTGAACGCCAGGCGACCGCGCGGCAGTTCGCCGTTATCGAACCAGTCCACGGTACGAATCGCGCCGTGGTCGAACAGCACTTTGCGGCCATTTTCGGCTTGTTCGTCGACGTATACGCGACCTGCTGGCACAGCCTCCACCAGCTTGTGGAGTAGGCACAGGTTCAGCGCTTCAGCCAACCACGCGCGATGCAGCGCGCTGTCGCTCCAGCTGAAGGCGTGCAGCCCTTCCGGTACTTCGACGTGGGATTCAAGCCACTGCGCAGCGGGTTGGCCGACGACGGAGGCGACGAGAGAGAAAAGGCCTTGGAACGAGGACATGGGCAGCGGCTCTGGCTGAATGAGAGGTGCCTATGAAAGCGTTGATCAGCCAGCCGGACAAGCGAAAAAAAACGGCAGGTTCATTCCGTTTTCTATTGTTGAAACGCCATCCCTCTGTAGGCGCGGGCTTGCAACTACGCGTCCCGCCGCGATCAGCTTGATACGGTGTGTCAGTTACACCGCAATCGCGGGCAAGCCCGCTCCTACGTGGGTTCTGTGTTGTTTTACGGCGCGAATGGCAGTTCGCGCTTGTGCTGCGTTTTTGCGTAGGTGTCGCGGATGATCTTGAAGGCTTCTTCGCGGACCGTCTCGCCATGCAGGAACGCATCGATCTCGGCATAGGTCACGCCGTGGGACGCTTCATCCGGTTTGCCGGGTACCAGGTCTTCAAGGTCAGCGGTGGGGACTTTTTCCACCAGCGATTGCGGGGCGCCAAAACTGCGGGCGATGGCCCGGACCTGATTTTTCACCAGGCCGCTGAGTGGTGCCAGGTCGCAGGCACCGTCGCCGAACTTGGTGAAAAAGCCCATCACGGCTTCCGCCGCATGGTCGGTGCCGATCACCAGCCCTTGGCGCGCGCCGGCGATGGTGTATTGCGCGACCATGCGCATCCGCGCCTTGGTGTTGCCCATCACAAAGTCTACCGCGCTGGCGTGTTGGCCTTCGAATGCCTTGATCTGCGCTGCCAGCGCTTGCACGGACGGACCGATATTGACTGTGTGCGACTCGTCCGGCGCAATGAACTCCAGACATGCCTGGGCTTCGTGCTCGTCGAACTGGACCTGGTACGGCAGGCGGACTGCGATGAACCGATAGCTATCATCCCCGGTGCTTTTACGCAATTGCTCGACGGCGCGTTGCGCGAGCAAACCGGCGGTCAGCGAGTCGACACCGCCACTGATGCCCAGTACCAGGGTCTTGAGCCTGGCGTTCTGTAGGCATTGCTGGATAAAGGCGATCCGTCGGGCGACCTCGGCTTCAAGTGCATTCTGGTTGGCGAAAGGCGGCTGGACCTTGAGCTGTTCAGCGATCTGGAGCTGTACGGCTTGCATGATTCACTCCTTAACAGGTTGTGCAGAAACGGAAGGGTTGGAAACCGGGCTCGCAGGCACTTCGAACACATGCCGAAGGTAGGCGACAAAGTTGGGGTCCTTGCATTGCGTCTTACCGGGTTCGTCGGAAATTTTCGCCACGGCCTGACCCGCGCAAGCCGTCATTTTAAGCACAATGCTCAAGGGCTCTACACCGGGGATGTCGGCGGTGAGATTGGTCCCGATGCCGAAGCTGACGTTGATTCGACCTCGTAGCGTACGGAATATATCCAGCGCCTTGGGCAGGTTCAGGCCGTCGGAGAACACCAGGGTCTTGCTCATCGGGTCGATGCCGAGCTTCTGGTAATGATCAATGCATTTTTCGGCCCACATGATCGGGTCGCCGGAATCATGGCGTAACCCGTCGAACAGTTTGGCGAAGTACAGATCGAAATCGTTGAGGAAGGCGTCGGTGGTGATGCAATCGGTCAAGGCAATACCTAGCAGGCCACGGTATTCACGGACCCAGCAGTCGAGCGCGGCACTTTGACTGTCGATCAGCCTCGGGCCGAGTTGCTGGTGGGCCATGATCCATTCGTGGGCCATGGTGCCGAGCGGTTTGAGGTCCAGCGTGCGGGCCAGTTGCACGTTGCTGGTGCCGACGAACTGGCCGGGGAAGTCGCGCTTGAGCACGCTGACCACTTCCTCTTGCACGCGGTAGGAGAAGCGCCGACGGGTGCCGAAGTCCGCAACTTTCAGTTCTGCCAGCTCATCGGCGGTGGCGTTGGCGTATAGCCAGTCGAATTTGCGATACAGCTGATCACGCGCCTGCACGAGCAATGTGTCGGGGTGGCGATGACGGTTGCGCACTTCGCTGACAATGGCCAGCAGCGGCACTTCGAACATAATCACGTGCAGCCACGGCCCGTGGAGGCGGATGCACAGCTCACCGTTCTCGATGCTGGTCTGCACATAGCGCATGTTGAAGCGGAACAAACCGAGGAAGCGCAGGAAATCAGGCTTCATAAAGCTGATGCGCTCAAGAAAACCCAGTTGAGCGTCGCTCATGGACAGCTCGCAGAGCAGCTCGATCTGATGACGGATCTCGGCCAGATAAGGCCGCAGGTCTTCGCCATTGCGGCAACGAAACTCCCACTCCACGTCGACGTTTGGGTAGTTGTGCAGCACCGCTTGCATCATGGTCAGCTTGTAGAAGTCGGTGTCGAGCAGGTTCTGCACGATGCGATCGGAGAAGGCGCTCTCACTCATGTTGTCAGCTCTCCAGAGCGGCCGATGGGGGGTTGGGCTCGCAACGCTCAGGCAACGCTGTAAAGGCGCTGCTGACGTCCGTGCGGGCTGCTGGGCCGGCATTGTCGCCCCTAACTTGTCGGGTTATCCAACTGTTCCAGCATCCAGCGCACGAAATCGCGGATTTTCGGCACTTCTGCCGTGTGCTCCGGGTAGGCCAGGTAATAAGCATCACGGCTAGGCAGCGTGTGGGGCCAGGGGATGACCAGCTTGCCGTCCGCCAGCTCCTCCTCGACCAGAAACCGCGGGAGCAGCGCAACCCCGCACCCGACCTGCGCGGCGCGTATGCACATATAGAACGTCTCGAAGCGCGGTCCGTGGTAGCTGTGTTCGGTGTGGTAACCCTGGCTGTCGAACCAGTCATGCCAGGCTTGCGGGCGTGAGGCGCTTTGCAGCAGCACCAGATCGCTCAGTTGGGTCGGGTCGGTAAACGGTGTGTCCGGCAGGCTGCCGGGCGCGCAGACCGGAATAAGTTCTTCGCTGAACAGCTTTACCGACTCGGCTCCCGGACGGGCGCCTTGGCCGAAATAGAACGCCATGTCACAGCGGCCCTGAATCAGGTCGTCGGGTTCCTGTTCATCCATCAGGTCCAGATGGATGTGCGGATGGCGCAATCGCCAGCCCTTGAGTCGAGGCACCAGCCAGCGGGCGCCGAAGGTCGATGGCGTGGACACGCGCAGCACTTCGGTTTCGCCACCGTAGGAACGCAGGTAGTGGGTCGACATTTCCACCTGCGTGAGGATTTTGCGCACTTCGCCCAAGTACAGCGCGCCGGCCGGGGTCAGTTGCAGACGTCGGCGCACGCGGCGAAACAGCAAGTGCTGTACCAGATCTTCAAGCTGGGCGACTTGTTTGCTGACGGCGCTTTGCGTCAGGTTCAGCTCTTCGGCCGCGCGGGTAAAACTCAAGTGCCGGGTCACTGCCTCAAAGCATTGCAACGCGGTGATTGATGGCAGATAACGTTTGTTGAGCATGCTCAGGCCTTATGTTTTTCGAGGCTGCCACGTGCAGACGGGAGGGCAGCATGAATAAACGGAATGATATCTCGCCTAATGGTCGTTTGTTCGCACGTCTCAGGCCAGCTATTAGTAGAGCCTGACGCTTCACCTATCTTTCGATTTCCGTTTTTCATTTCAAGAATCAAGGAGACAACATGCTTACCGACTTGCTCAACCGCCTCGGTGTCGATCCCGCCCTGTACCAGAACGGCGATCAGGCTGTGCACACGCCTGTCGATGGCAGCCGTATCGCTTCCGTGCATTGGGAAGGGCGAGCGGAAGTCGAGCAGCACGTCACCCGTGCCGAACACGCGTTCGAGGCCTGGCGTAAAGTCCCGGCGCCTCGCCGTGGTGAGCTGATTCGTCTGTTCGGTGAGGCCCTGCGCAAGCACAAGGCCGAGCTGGGTGCGCTGGTGTCGTGGGAAGCCGGCAAGATCACTCAGGAAGGCCTGGGTGAAGTGCAGGAAATGATTGATATCTGTGATTTCGCCGTCGGTCTGTCGCGCCAGTTGTACGGTTTGACCATCGCTTCTGAGCGCCCTGGTCACCATATGCGCGAAACCTGGCACCCGCTGGGTGTCGTTGGCGTGATCAGTGCGTTCAACTTCCCGGTCGCGGTCTGGGCCTGGAACACTGCACTGGCGCTGGTCTGCGGCAATGCCGTGATCTGGAAGCCGTCGGAGAAAACCCCGCTGACCGCACTGGCCTGCCAGTCGTTGTTCGAAGGCGTGCTCAAACATTTCCCTGATGCCCCTGCTTACTTGAGCCAGGTGGTTATCGGTGGGCGTGAAGCCGGCGAAGCACTGGTCGACGACCCACGCGTGGCGCTGATCAGTGCCACTGGCAGTACGCGCATGGGCCGCGAAGTCGCGCCGAAAATCGCTGCACGCTTTGCCCGTAGCATTCTTGAACTGGGCGGCAACAACGCAATGATCCTCGGCCCAAGCGCCGACCTCGATCTCGCTGTGCGCGCGATTCTGTTCAGCGCCGTCGGTACGGCTGGCCAACGTTGCACCAGTTTGCGTCGCTTGATTGCCCACGAATCGGTCAAGGACGAAATCGTCAGCCGCCTGAAAACCGCCTACGCCAAAGTACGCATCGGTCATCCGCTGGAAGGCAATCTGGTCGGTCCGTTGATCGACAAAAACAGCTACGAAAATATGCAGGACGCCCTTGAACAGGCCCTGAGCGAAGGCGGTCGAGTATTTGGCGGCAAGCGTCAATTGGTCGAGCAGTTCCCCGATGCTTACTACGTGTCCCCGGCCATCGTCGAAATGCCAGAGCAAAGTGATGTGGTTTGTACCGAAACCTTCGCCCCGATTTTGTACGTGGTGGGTTACGACGATTTCGCTGAAGCCGTGCGCCTGAACAACGCCGTGCCGCAAGGCCTGTCGTCGTGCATTTTCACGACGGACGTGCGCGAAGCAGAGCAGTTTATTTCTGCGTTGGGCAGCGACTGCGGGATCGCCAACGTCAACATCGGCCCAAGCGGTGCGGAAATCGGCGGCGCTTTTGGCGGTGAGAAAGAAACCGGTGGCGGTCGTGAGTCGGGCTCGGATTCATGGCGCGGTTACATGCGTCGCCAGACGGCGACCGTGAACTACTCCCTTGAATTGCCGCTGGCGCAGGGCATTACGTTCGACTGACAGTCCCTTGTCGCGGGCAAGTCCGCTCCTACAGGTTCTGCGTTGTCCTTGTAGGAGCGGACTTGCCCGCGATTGACTTGATTTGGGGTTTTTGCGATGGCGCTACGCGAAGAATGTCTGTGGGAAAAGCTGACGCCACAACGGCCTGAGGCCGAGGCGCTCAAGGGCGAATTGACGGTCGATGTGTGCGTGATTGGCGCGGGCATCACCGGGTTGTCGGCAGCGATTCATTTGTTGGAGCAAGGCAAACGGGTCGCCGTGCTTGAGGCCCACCGCACCGGCCATGGGGGCTCTGGGCGCAATGTAGGGCTGGTCAACGCCGGGTTGTGGATACCTCCAGACGAGATTGAAGCCGGCTTCGGAAAGAAAGTCGGCAGTCAGTTGAATCAGATGCTCGGCGCCGCGCCGTCGTTGGTGTTCAGCCTGGTCGACAAATACAACATCGATTGCCAGTTGCGCCGCGAAGGTACACTGCACATGGCGCACAACGCCCGTGGCGAAGCCGATCTGCGCAGTCGCGAGGAACAATGGAAGCGTCGGGGCGCGCCGGTCGAGTTACTCACCGGCAAGGCGTGCCAGGACGCCACCGGCACTCAGAAAATATCCGCAGCCCTGCTGGATCGCCGTGCAGGCACATTCAACCCGATGGCCTTCACCAGCGGGCTCGCAAAAGCCGTGGGCAGCCTCGGCGGTCAACTATTCGATCACTCCCCGGTCACCCGCCTGGAACGTCAGGGCGAGCGTTGGTGCGTCATCACCGAACACGGTGCCGTGCTGGCCGAGAAAGTGGTGATTGCTTCCAATGCGTATACCGAAGGCGAATGGACGGAGCTGCGCCGTAACTTTTTCCCGGGTTATTACTATCAGGTCGCCTCGGCGCCACTGACCGAAGAGGCTGCACAGCGGATTTTGCCGGGTGGGCAGGGTTCCTGGGACACGCGCCAGGTGCTCAGCAGCATTCGTCGCGACGCTGATGGTCGTCTGTTGTTAGGCAGCCTGGGCAACGGTAATCAGAAGCCGGCCTGGTTCCTCAAAGCGTGGGCAGACCGCGTCCAGCAGCATTATTTCCCCTACCTCAAACCGGTGGACTGGGAATTCACCTGGACGGGCTGTATCGCGTTTACCCCTGACCACCTGTTGCGGCTCTTTGAGCCTGCGCCGGGGTTGGTGGCCGTCACCGGTTATAACGGTCGAGGCAACACCACGGGCAGCGTCGTGGGTAAGGCGTTTGCCGATTACCTGTGCCATGGCGATACCAAGGTGTTGCCGATTCCGTTTGCGCCGATGCTGCCGTTGTCGGGTGTGGGGCTGCGCAGCTGCCTTTATGAGGCGGGTTTTTCCCTGTATCACGCGGGCCAGTGCCTGCGAATCGTGATTTGAGGAGAATTTTCTGGCAACGAGCGGCGCTTTTTCGCGCACCAACTAACCTCTAATGGTGCGTCCCGTAGCGGACGCGCACCGCGGATGTGCACTTCGGTTACGCGTACGGTTACAGTCGGGTTGCACGGGGTCGCCTGCATGGGTTGCAAGTTTTAAGGGGGATGGTTGCTCTTTTATATAAGGAGGGTTGTACCTGTTCCGGTTTAGACGGTTGCACGCCCAATGAAAAAGGGCACAAAACGGTCGAATAACAACAAAACAACGACTTTTTTCAGAATAAAAAACCTATGGCACGCCACTTGCTCTGCGCTTGTAGCTGAATCGAAGCTTCCGCTGAAGTTGCTGTGCTAACTAAAACACCTCAGGAGCACCATCACATGTCGCAGACGTTTTACAGGAAAGGTTTTCTGGCACTCGCAGTTGCTACTGCATTGGGTGTTTCTTCGTTTGTTCAGGCAGATGTCAAAATTGGCGTAGCAGGTCCGATGACCGGTGCGAACGCGTCCTTCGGTGAGCAATACATGAGAGGCGCCCAGGCTGCAGCGGACGCGATCAATGCCAGCGGTGGTGTAAACGGCGAGAAAATCGTATTGGTCAAGGGCGATGACGCCTGCGAACCGAAACAGGCGGTCGCGGTAGCCAACCGTCTGACCGATCAGGACAAAGTGGTGGGCGTGGTTGGGCACTTCTGCTCATCGTCGACGATTCCTGCTTCAGAAGTGTATGCCGACGCAGGCATCATCGTGATGACCCCGGGTTCCACCAACCCCGTCGTCACCGAGCGCGGCCTGAAAGCCATGTTCCGTATGTGTGGGCGTGATGATCAGCAGGGCATCGTCGCCGGCGATTACATCGTCGATGTGCTCAAAGGCAAACGCGTTGCTGTGATCAACGACAAAGACACTTACGGCAAGGGTCTGGCTGACGCTACGTCGAAGCAGTTGACCGCGCGTGGTGTTAAACCGGTTATTGAAGAAGGTCTTACCCGCGGCGAAAAAGATTTCAGCGCCCTGGTCACCAAGATCCGTTCAGAAAAAGCCGATGTCGTTTACTTCGGTGGCCTGCACCCGGAAGCCGGCCCACTGGTCCGTCAACTGCGTGAACAGGGCCTCAAAGACGTTAAGTTCATGTCCGATGACGGCATCGTGACTGACGAGCTGGTGACCACCGCCGGTGGTGCTCAGTACGTCGACGGCGTGTACATGACCTTCGGTGCCGACCCTCGCATGTTGCCAGACAGCAAGGTTGTGGTTGAGAAGTTCCGCTCCTCCGGTTACGAGCCTGAAGGCTACACCCTGTATGCCTACGCGTCTGTGCAGGCCTTGGCTGCCGCGTTCAATGGTGCCAAGTCCAACAAAGGCGAGGCTGCCGCCGAGTGGCTCAAAGCCAATACGGTGCAAACCGTAATGGGCAAGAAAAACTGGGACGGTAAAGGCGACTTGAAAGTCTCCGATTACGTGGTTTACCAGTGGGATGCACAAGGCAAATACCATCAGCTGGAAAAACAGAAGTGAGATAAACGCATCGCAGAGCCTGCGTCTCCCGACATAAGTCGTCAGAAGCAGGCTCAGCTTTGGTAATGGGTTCTAATTTCTTCTGGAGCCACTTGAACCCGGCCAGATGCGCCTCACAAGGGCTCATCGAAACCGGATTCAACGTGGCCTCTCAAGCGTGTGAGAGTGCATGATGGACGGTATTTTCCTGCAGCAAATTATCAATGGCCTGACCCTCGGGTCGGTCTACGGCCTGATCGCCATCGGCTACACAATGGTCTACGGCATCATCGGCATGATCAACTTCGCCCACGGCGAGGTGTATATGATCTCTGCGTATCTCGCGGCGATCAGCCTGGCTCTGCTGTCCTCCTTCGGTATTCAATCCTTTCCGCTGTTGATCTTCGGGACGTTGCTGTTCACCGTCTTTGTGACCGGTGTGTATGGCTGGGTCATCGAGCGTATCGCTTACAAACCGCTGCGTAACTCCACCCGACTGGCGCCGCTGATCAGTGCCATCGGCGTTTCACTGATCCTGCAGAACTATGCGCAGATCAGCCAGGGTTCACGGCAACAAGGTGTGCCGACGTTGCTGGCCGGGGCGTTGAAACTGGATATCGGGACAGGTTTCGTCCAGATCACCTACACCAAAATCTTCATTCTGGTTGCAGCGTTTGCCGGGATGGCCCTGCTGACCTACATCATCAAGTACACCAAGCTGGGCCGCATGTGTCGCGCGACCCAACAAGACCGCAAAATGGCTTCGATCCTCGGGATCAACACGGATCGGGTCATTTCCTACGTGTTCATCATCGGTGCAGCCATGGCTGCACTGGCCGGTGTCCTGATCACCTTGAACTACGGCACCTTCGACTTCTACGCAGGCTTCGTGATCGGTATCAAAGCGTTCACCGCTGCGGTGTTGGGCGGGATTGGCTCGCTGCCTGGGGCCATGCTCGGCGGGATTATCCTGGGCATCTCCGAGTCGCTGTTTTCCGGACTGATCAACTCTGACTATAAGGACGTCTTCAGCTTCTCGCTGTTGGTACTGATCCTGATTTTCCGTCCTCAAGGCCTGTTGGGTCGCCCACTCGTGGCGAAGGTGTAAGTATGTCTGCAGCCAATAATAAACCTATCGATATCAAGAAAAGCCTGGTTGACGCCATTCTGGCCGGGCTGATCTCCCTGATTGTGTTCGGCCCGGTTGTCGGCGTGGTGCTCGATGGCTATAGCTACAACCTGCAACCCACCCGTGTGGCGTGGATGGTCGGGATTGTCATGGTCGGGCGTTTTTTCTTGAGCCTGTTTCTGCAAACTGCACAGGGCCTGAAAGTACTGCAAGGGTTCGAAGTCACCGGCTCAGGCGTGCATGTGCGGGCACCTGACCACAAGTCAAAGCTGTACTGGGTCATTCCGCTGCTGATCGTGATTGCCATCATCTTCCCGATCTTCGCCAACAAGTACCTGCTGACAGTGGTGATTCTCGGCCTGATCTACGTATTGCTGGGCCTTGGCCTCAATATCGTGGTCGGTCTGGCCGGTCTGCTCGACTTGGGTTATGTGGCGTTCTATGCCATTGGTGCCTATGGCCTGGCGCTGGGTTATCACTACCTTGGGCTGGGGTTCTGGACGGTCCTGCCGCTGGCGGCCATCACGGCTGCGCTGGCCGGATGCATACTTGGCTTCCCGGTATTACGAATGCACGGTGACTATCTCGCCATCGTGACCCTGGGCTTCGGTGAAATCATTCGTCTGGTGCTGACCAACTGGCTGTCTTTTACCGGCGGACCGAACGGCATGCCGGTGCCATCGCCGACCTTTCTCGGCCTGGAGTTCGGGCGGGTGGCCAAGGATGGTGGGATACCTTTCCACCAGTTCTTCGGGACTGAATACAACCCGAACCTGAAATTCCTGTTCATTTACACCGTGCTGTTCCTGGTGGTCCTGCTGGTGCTCTACGTCAAACATCGCCTGACTCGCATGCCGGTCGGTCGTGCGTGGGAAGCGCTGCGTGAAGATGAAATCGCCTGCCGCTCCATGGGCCTGAACCATGTTCTGGTGAAGCTCTCTGCGTTCACTATCGGTGCGTCCACTGCCGGTTTGGCGGGTGTGTTTTTCGCCAGCTATCAGGGGTTCGTCAACCCGACGTCGTTCTCCTTCTTCGAGTCGGCGCTGATCCTCGCCATTGTGGTGCTGGGGGGCATGGGCTCGACCATCGGTGTGGTGATTGCGGCATTCGTTCTGACCGTCGCCCCGGAACTGCTGCGCAGCTTCTCGGAATACCGTGTGTTGTTGTTCGGCATCCTGATGGTGTTGATGATGATCTGGAGACCGCGTGGCTTGATCCGTATCAGCCGGACCGGTATTACCCCGCGTAAAGGAGTGGCGCCATGAGCGATGAAGTCATTCTTTCGGTAGAGAACCTGATGATGCACTTTGGTGGGATCAAGGCGCTCAGCGACGTCAGCCTGAAGGTCAAGCGCAACTCGATCTTCGCCTTGATCGGGCCTAACGGTGCCGGCAAAACCACGGTGTTCAACTGCCTGACCGGTTTCTACAAAGCCTCGGGCGGTCGGATCGAGCTGAATGCCCGCGGCACCCGTACCAATATCATCCAGTTGCTGGGTGAGTCCTTTCGCGCCACTGATTTCGTCGCGCCAAAAGCCTTCGCCAGCCGTCTGTTCTACAAAATGTTCGGCGGCACGCACCTGGTGAATCGTGCCGGTCTGGCACGCACATTCCAGAACATCCGCTTGTTCAAGGAAATGTCGGTACTGGAAAACCTGCTGGTGGCTCAGCACATGTGGGTCAACCGCAGCATGGTGGCCGGGATTCTCAACACCAAGGGCTACCGCAAAGCTGAAAGCGATGCCCTGGACCATGCTTTCTACTGGCTGGAAGTGGTGGACCTGGTGGACTGCGCCAACCGTCTTGCGGGCGAGCTGTCCTACGGCCAGCAACGGCGTCTGGAAATCGCCCGGGCCATGTGCACACGGCCGCAGATCATTTGCCTGGACGAACCGGCTGCGGGCCTCAACCCGCAGGAAACCGAAGCCTTGAGCAAAATGATTCGGTTGCTGCGCGACGAACACGACCTGACAGTGGTGTTGATCGAGCACGACATGGGCATGGTCATGAGTATTTCCGATTACATCGTGGTCCTCGACCATGGCAACGTGATCGCCGAAGGTGGCCCCGATCAGATCCGCCACGACCCGAAAGTGATTGCCGCGTACCTGGGCGCTGATGAAGAGGAGTTGGTATGAGCGAACCGATCCTCGAACTGAAAGAGATCGATGTGTTTTACGGGCCGATCCAGGCCCTGAAAAAAGTGTCATTGCACATCAACGAAGGTGAAACCGTCAGCCTGATCGGCTCCAACGGTGCCGGCAAGTCGACCCTGTTGATGTCGATCTTCGGCCAGCCACGGGCCGCCAGTGGGCAGATCATTTATCGCGGCGTCGACATCACGCAGAAGTCTTCGCACTACATCGCCTCCAATGGCATTGCGCAGTCGCCAGAAGGGCGGCGGGTGTTTCCCGACATGTCAGTCGAGGAGAACCTGCTGATGGGCACCATTCCGATTGGCGACAAGTTCGCCACGCAAGACATGCAACACATGTTCGACCTGTTCCCACGGCTCAAGGAGCGCCGTAATCAGCGCGCCATGACCATGTCCGGTGGTGAGCAGCAAATGCTCGCCATCGCTCGCGCATTGATGAGCCGACCCAAACTGCTGCTGCTCGATGAGCCGTCGCTGGGGCTGGCGCCGATCGTGGTCAAGCAGATCTTCCAGACCCTGCGTGAACTGGCCTCCAGCGGAATGACGATCTTCCTGGTGGAACAGAACGCCAACCACGCGCTGAAGCTCTCTGATCGCGCTTACGTGATGGTTAACGGTGAGATCCGCCTGACAGGTACCGGGCAGGAGTTGTTGGTCAACGATGAGGTCAGGAACGCTTATCTCGGCGGTCACTGATCCGCACTCAAACAGGCTGTAAATACCAAGCGCGCCCCGGGTGAATTCACTCGGGGCGCGCTTTTTTCAAATTGTGGAAAACAATTTTCACAAGCTCTGAAAGCGCGGCATAAAGCCGCTGCAAATAGTTGTTTTGTCACGCTTTTGACTTGTCCAAGATTGCTGTGGAAGCGGCTGTGGGTAACATGGGAGTAGCTGGCTGAAGCCCTTGTTGTACGCGGGCTGTAGAAGGTTGGTTGTTTTTTGATCAGTGGTTTTTACGCGAGCTCCAGTGCGTTCTGTCAACGTTTATATAGCTGGTTATTCATACAGCTAATTTATCGGTGCAACCTGTGGATAAGTCTGTGGGCAAGCACTGGAAAGGTTCGGCTAAGGGCCGTAGTTACTGGCATGGGGCCTTCACCTGCAGTTTTGGCCTGGCCGGCTGATTTTTGCCTGCTACACGCGCGGATCCCAGGGTCAAGTGAAAAACTTCCGATATCCGCACGCTGGCCCTGAATTGGCGGGTTTGAGCGAATGTGCACTTGCCCCCAAAGACTGTGGGTCTGGCTGTGGATAAGGTGGGTAAAACCCAGTGCAGCCCATATGGAACGTGGCTTTGCCTCGATAGAGTGTTTTTTGTACAGTCGCAGCCAGCGCAGAAGGCTGATTTATCCCCAAAGGGTTGCTGGAAACCCGCTTGGGCGGGCATTCTGCTGACCTGTTTCCCTTATCCGTCATCATGGCTGCGCTACGTTCAAGCCAAATCAGGAGAAAGACATGACTTCCACTGTGTTCATTACCGGTGCCACTTCCGGCTTTGGCGAAGCGTGCGCCCGTCGATTTGCCGACGCTGGCTGGTCGCTGGTGCTGACGGGCCGTCGTGAGGAGCGCCTTGACGCGCTGTGCGCCGAGTTGTCCAAGCAGACCAAAGTCCATGGCCTGGTGCTGGACGTACGCGACCGTCAGGCCATGGAGAGCGCTATCGAGGGCCTGCCGGCTGAGTTCGCGACCCTGCGCGCGCTGATCAATAACGCCGGTTTGGCACTGGGTGTGGACCCAGCGCCGAAATGCGATCTGGATGACTGGGACACCATGGTCGACACCAACATCAAGGGCCTGCTGTACAGCACCCGTTTGTTGCTGCCACGGTTGATCGCTCACGGGCGTGGGGCCGGGATCATCAACCTGGGCTCCATCGCGGGCAATTATCCGTACCCGGGCAGTCACGTGTATGGCGCGTCCAAAGCGTTCGTCAAACAGTTTTCGTTGAACCTGCGCTGCGACCTGGTAGGCACTGGCGTGCGTGTGACCAACATCGAGCCGGGCCTGTGCGAAAGCGAGTTCTCGCTGGTGCGTTTCGCCGGTGACAAGGCGCGTTATGACGCCACGTACGCTGGTGCCGAGCCGATCCAGCCACAGGATATCGCCGAGACCATCTTCTGGGTGCTGAACACGCCTGCGCACATCAACATCAACAGCCTTGAGTTGATGCCGGTGAGCCAGACTTGGGCTGGTTTTTCGATTGATCGCAGCCGGGGCTGAGTCAGCGGCTGCACATCGTTTATGGCGTGCTCAACCCAGGCAAACCGGTTGACCCACAATTTGCGCTTGCGCGGTGAGGGTCAAGACGGAATCTACAGATTCTTTGCCAGAGAAGGCGGTGTCAGGGTTGGCCGAAATACTCAGCCAATCCGCTGTAGCAGGTCGCCAGGTGATAGGGCGTGGTCGACGGCATATCGTTGCGGCTGACCTTGCCATCGGCATCCAGGCATTCATGCCAGCCTGCCGGGTGCAGAAAGCGTTGTTGCAGGGCCACCAGTTGGCGCGCCAGTAATGCATCGCTGTCAGGCCGCAAGGTCAATGCCCGCAGGTATTCGGCCTGCGCCCAGATTCGCTGGGTGCCATCGCGCACCGCGCCGTTCACTTCCAGCATTGCCTTGACCGCACCTGTTTGCAGGTCGACGCCATGTTGCTCGGTAAATGCGAACGCTCGGCTCAGCGATGCGTGCAGGGGACTGTTGCGCAGCAGTGGTGAGGACTCCAGCAAGAAAAACCATTCGAACTGATGCCCCGGTTCGAACCAGTTATTCACAGCCTCCGTCGGTTTTTCCAGTATTACGCCGTGCACCGGGTCGATGAATCGCTGCTGCATCGCGGCGACCAACGCGGCCAATGCTGCTTGAGTGGGCAGGTCTTCGCGCACTGACACCGTGGCGAGGAAGGCCTCGGCCAGATGCATCAATGGGTTCTGCAGTGGACCACTGTCGAGGAACGACCAATCCTGACCGAGACAGGCTTCGTATAGCCCGTCGCCATTGGTGAAGCGCTCGGCCACCACGTTCAGGGCAGCATTGAGTACCGATTCGACCAGCGGATCGCGCACTTTGGCCCAGTAATGAGCGCAGGCGAAAATGATGAACGCGTGGGTGTACAGGTCTTTGCACCGATCCAGAGGCCCACCTTGTGGATCGATGCTGTAAAACCAGCCACCGTATTCGGCATCATGGAAATGCTGCTGCAAAGAGCGGAACAGCGCTGCGGCATGGACACGTGCATCCGGCGTCGAGGGTTGATCGATCAGGCTGGAGAACAGATACAACTGCCGTGCACACGCCATGGCGCGATAGCGCTTGGGAGGCAACGGCTGATGATCGGCGTCCACGGCCTCATAGGGCAGCGCCAGCGCCGCATTCCAGCCAGAACCTAGCCAGAGCGGCACGATTACCTGCTGGAAATGTAGCTGCACGGCAGCGAATACAGGGGTCAATTCAGGCTTGGAGGCAGAGCTGGAAACATCGGGCATCGGCTGGCGTCACGGCTAGGGCGTTTGCGCGACATGGTAACGCAACGGTGTATTGGGCACACCGTGTTGACCCATTCGCGAATAAATTCGCCCCCACAAAAAAATAGGCGATCTGTGGGGGGATTCGCGAAAGTGCCAACTCATGCGCGTCAGATCACGCCACCTGAGTCAACAGGCCCTGGCGCTCGATGAAGGCAATGATCTGCTCAAGACCCAAGCCGGTTTTCTGGTTGCTGAAGACGAAGGGTTTATCACCGCGCATCTTTTTCGTGTCGCGGTCCATTATTTCCAGCGATGCGCCTACCAGCGGGGCGAGGTCGACCTTGTTGATCACCAGTAAATCCGACTTGCAGATACCGGGGCCGCCCTTGCGTGGCAGTTTGTCGCCGGCCGAGACGTCGATCACATAGAGGGTCAGGTCCGACAGCTCGGGGCTGAAGGTGGCGGACAGGTTATCGCCACCGGATTCGACGATGATCAGGTCCAGTCCCGGAAAGCGTCGGTTCAACTGATCCACCGCTTCCAGATTGATCGAGGCATCTTCGCGAATGGCTGTGTGTGGGCAGCCGCCTGTTTCGACGCCGATGATCCGCTCGGGCGCGAGGGCTTCATTGCGTACCAGAAAGTCGGCGTCTTCACGGGTGTAGATATCGTTGGTGACCACGGCCAGGTTGTAACGGTCGCGCAGGGCCAGGCACAGGGCCAGAGTCAGGGCAGTCTTGCCGGAACCGACCGGGCCACCGATGCCGACACGCAGGGGTTGGCTGTTCATAATGTTCTCCATTGAGCGCTACAAGGCTCTTCACAAAAAAAGATCAGGACCGAAACAGTCGGCTGTATTGACGTTCATGGGCCATGCTCGCCAGCGAGAGGCCGAAGGCGGCGCTGCCGTAATGTCGGGGCTCGGTTGTGGCGGCCTGTTGTTGGGCCTGTTGCAGCAAGGGCAACAGCTCGCTGGTCAGGCGTTGCGCAGCTTGCTGGCCCATCGGCAGGGTTTTCATCAGCACGGCCAGTTGGTTTTCCAGCCAGCTCCATAACCACGCGGCCAAGGCGTCTTGCGGGCTGATTTGCCAGGCACGGGCAGCCAAGGCCCAGCCTAATGCGAAGTGCACCTCTGGCAGTTGCACAAGGAACGCCCGGGCCGGTTGATCCAGTTCAGGCAGACCGTTGAGCAGCTGTTGCAGGGAATAGCCCATCTGCCGGCTTTCCTGATAGAACTCGCGGGTTTCCCGACTGGCGCGGTGTTCCTGGCTCAGCTGGAATAATTGGCCCCAATCGTCCTGTGCCGCTGCGGTGCAGTGGGCCAGCAATAATGGCGCTTCGAAACGCGCCAGATTGAGCAACAGTTGATCGCCTATCCAGCGTCGAGCGCTGCCGGAGTCGGCGACCAACGCTTGCTCGACCGCCATTTCCAGACCTTGCGAATAGCTGTAACCGCCAATCGGCAGCTGCGGACTGGCCAGACGCAGCAGCGCCCAGGCGTTGTTCACGTACGCACGCCAAATTGGTGCATGCGTGGCGGGTAATTAAACTCTTCTTCGCCCGCTCGCGAATGGTGATGGCCGCCACCATAAGCGCCATGCTCGGGTTGGAACGGGGCCTCAATGGATTCGGTGGTTGCGCCGAGCTGGTCGAGCATGGCCTTGAGTACATAGTCATCAAGCAGGCGCAACCAGCCATCGCCTACTTGCAGGGCGACATGTCGATTACCTAGGTGATACGCGGCGCGGGTCAGCTCATAAGCGTTGGAACAGGTAACGTGCAGCAGTCGTTCAGGCCGGGCGCACACGCGAACGATGCGCCCGTCCTCGGCTTGCAGGCACTCACCGTCGCGCAGGGGCGGCTGACCGCGCTCGAGAAATAGCCCAACGTCTTCACCCTCGGCACTGAAGCAACGCAGGCGGCTTTTACTGCGCGCCTCGAAATTCAAATGCAGCTCGGCAGCCCATGTGGCTTGAGGATCGATTCTTCGATGAATCACCAGCATCAGAGTGCTTCCAGCTAAGTGCGATGCAGTAGGCAGAGCAAGGTGCTTGCCAACAGTGATCGTGTGGGGGTTTGCTGACAGAGAGTGCTGCATCTGCGTGCAGATAGCACGCAGAGGGGCACCCTATTGGTGCGTAGCACTGATTGGGGCGCTATTGCGGGTCACTCGGTACTGCCAAGCCCTTGCCAATGGTTGGCGCCGATAAAGATGAAGCGCAACTGCTGGGTGATTTTAGCTCTAGGCGTCAGGTGTTCGGCAAGGTTCTCGGCGGGTGGGTCGATCAGCTCTGGGAGCATGGCGAAGACGCTTTTCACCACCAGATCGGCCATGACAGACAGGTCATCAGGGTTGAGGTGTCGCAATTTTGGCATCCCCGCCAAGTCAGTGGCGAGGTCAGCGCTGATGCCTTCACGCAGGGCGCCCAGCGCCTGACGCACTTGAAGCGAGCCCCCATATTGTTCGCGGGCCAGAAACAGAAACTGTGAGCGGTTGGCGGCAACCACCTCGAGAAAGATTTTCACCGACGCGTCAATGATCCCGGTCGCCACGAAGGTGTTGTGCCGCACCAGCCGAATGGTTTCGCGAAAGGTTTCGCCCACTTCGCAGACCAAGGTCAGGCCCAGTTGATCCATGTCCTCGAAATGCCGGTAGAATCCGGTCGGCACGATGCCCGCTGCTTTGGCCACTTCACGCAGGCTCAGGCTGCCGAATCCTCGGCCGCTCTCCATCAAGCTGCGAGCGGCGTCGAGCAAGGCGTGACGGGTTTGTTGTTTCTGTTCGGCGCGGAGCAGCATGGGGCAGCAGATATCTGAAAGGAGACTGCTCGGCACTCTATCAAATGAACTTCGCATGCGTCGAATCGACCGCTGCAAAAGTGAATATCAGTCAACAGCAGGAATCCGCTGACAGTGAGCCGGCTAAACGATCAGAACCGCCTTCAGTGCTCGGCTGAGTGAGCAGACTGGCGTTGACGTCATCGAATCGAATTCAGCTTATTTGCCACGTTGACCAAACCTGAGCGGCTTTTTCCAGTCGAACAGCAAAGTCGTTCGGAGGCGCGTCCCTACATATGTGGGCGTGTTACCGCTATCAGGAGAATCGTGCAATGACGCGCGGCAGTAAAATTTTTAGCGGTATTAGTGCCACGCTGTTGGTGTTGTTGGCCGTTCTGGGCATTGTGATTGCGACGTTCGATTGGAACCGAATCAAACCGACCCTCAACGAAAAAGTCTCTGAGGCCCTGCATCGACCCTTTGCAATCAATGGCAATCTCGCGGTGCAATGGCAGCGTGAACCTGACCAAGGCGGTTGGCGCGCCTGGTTGCCGTGGCCGCATTTCGTCGCTGAAGACCTGACGCTAGGCAATCCGGACTGGTCGAAAAGTCCGCAGATGGTCATCCTCAAGCGTGTTGAGTTTCGTTTGGCACTCCTGCCGTTGTTGCTTCAACAGGTTGTGATCCCGCGAATCGATTTAACCGGGCCCGATGCGAAGCTGGAACGCCTGGCCGATGGCCGCGCCAACTGGACCTTCGACTTGCCCAAGGTCGACGCAAACGCCGAGCCTTCGAAGTGGGTGATCGACATCGGTACGATTGGCTTTGATAAAGGACTGGTCAGTCTCAATGACCAGCGCCTCAAAACGCAAGTCGAACTGGTCATTGATCTGTTGGGCAAACCCATCCCGTTTAGCGATATCGTCGGCAGTGGCCAGGCGAAAAAAATCCACGATCAGGGCGTCGTGCCGCAGGATTACACCTTTGGCCTGACGGTCAAAGGGCAGTATCACGGCCAGAAACTCAGTGGCACCGGCAAAGTCGGTGGGTTGCTGGCGCTCAAAGACGCAACACAACCTTTCCCGCTGCAAGCCGATCTGCAGATTGCCGACACCCATATTGCGGTTGCCGGCACCCTGACCGACCCGCAAAACCTGGGTGCGCTGGACCTGCGCCTGAAGCTCGCGGGCAGCAGCCTGGCTAACCTGTACCCGCTGACCGGTGTCACGTTGCCGGACTCGCCAGCCTATGCCACCGACGGTCATCTGGTTGCCAAACTGCATGAGCCCGAGGGCGCGTCGTTTCGGTACGAGGGCTTCAACGGCAAGATCGGCAACAGCGATATCCAGGGTGATCTCGGTTATGCCGCCAGCCAGCCGCGTCCGAAGCTGACCGGGACCCTTGTGTCCAACCAGTTACTGCTGGCCGATCTGGCGCCATTGATTGGTGCCGACTCCAATGCCGCGCAGAAAAAGCGCGGGGGCGACAGCAAGCAACCTGTAGGCAAGGTGCTACCCGTTGAAGCGTTCCGCACCGAGCGCTGGCGCGATATGGATGCCGACGTCGAGTTCACCGGTAAGAAAATTGTCCAGAGCACAGACTTGCCGTTCACTGACCTGTACACCCACGTGGTGCTCGACGACGGCCAGTTGAGCCTGCAACCCCTGCGCTTTGGCGTGGCGGGCGGCAAGCTGGACGCGGACATTCGTCTGGACGGACGTGCCACGCCGCTGCAAGGGCGGGCGAAGCTCACCGCGCGTAACTTCAAACTCAAGCAGCTTTTTCCGACATTCGAGCCCATGAAAACCAGCTTCGGCGAGCTGAATGGTGACGCAGACATCAGCGGGCGCGGCAATTCGATAGCCGCGTTGCTGGGAACGTCCAATGGTGATCTGAAAATGTTGGTCAACGACGGCGCCATCAGCCGTGGGTTGATGGAGATCGCCGGGCTCAACGTCGGCAACTATGTGGTCGGCAAGATGTTTGGCGACCAGACAGTGAAGATCAATTGTGCCGCAGCTGATCTGGGGATCAAGAACGGCCTCGCCACAACCCGGTTGTTCGTGTTCGACACCGAGAACGCGATCGTCTACATCGATGGCACGGCGAACTTCCGCAGCGAGCAGCTGGATCTGAAGATCAATCCGGAATCCAAGGGCATGCGCGTGTTTTCGTTGCGTTCGCCCCTGTATGTCCGCGGGCCGTTCGCCAAGCCTGACGCCGGTGTTGAGACCGGGCCGCTGCTATTAAGAGGGGCGGGGATGGTGCTGTTGGGGGCGGTCATGGGACCCGCTGCCGGTTTGCTCGCCCTGGTGGCGCCTAGCGGAGGCGAACCGAATCAATGCGCACCGTTGCTGGAACAGATGAAAGCGGGCAAGGCACCGAAGACGGTGAAGTGAATTAGACAGATCGCATTCTCTGGTGGATGCCGCCCGGTCTCCGACGCCGCGCTGTCGCGCAGCAGACTGAGTCTCGATTCTGCCCAGAGGGAGTGGGAGCTGACTTGTCTGCGAAGAAACCGGGGTGCGCTCGACTCGGCACGACCTTCCTGAAGTGGTGAATTCAACCATTTTGCGACTGCTGCGCAGCCGATTCGCAGACAAGTCAGCTCCCACGAAGTAAATCACCTACTTTACCGTGGGAGCCGGGGGACGCTTACAAATCTTTCAAAATATCCGCCATGTCATCGGCGTGCTCTTCTTCCTGAGCAAGGATCACTTCGAAAATACGCCGGGTGGTCGGGTCCTGTTCGCCGATGTATTGAATGATTTCGCGATAGCTGTCGATGGCGATCCGCTCGGCGACCAGGTCCTCGTAGACCATTTCCTTAAGCGTGTTGCCGGCGACGTACTGTGCGTGGGAGTTTTTCGACAGGGTGTCGGGATTGAATTCCGGTTCGCCGCCCAACTGTACGATCCGCTCCGCCAGCAGGTCCGCATGCTCGGCCTCTTGCTGAGCGTGCTCGAGGAACTCGGTGGCCGCGACGTTAGCTTTCAGGCCTTTGGCCATGTAGTAGTGGCGCTTGTAGCGCAGGATGCACACCAGTTCTGTGGCCAGTGACTCGTTGAGCAAACGCAATACGGTTTCACGGTCAGCGCTGTAACCCTCGGTTACGGCACCGTTTTCCACATTCACGCGCGCACGTTGGCGCAAGCTGCTCACATCTGATAATTGCTGCTCGTTGCTCATCATCAATCTCCAGGGCTAATCCGGTTTCCGTCTCGCTTTCGAGAGCTGCCCGTTAAAACCTTCAAATGGGTACTCCGGCGTGATCGGTACGTAGTTGAGAGTGATGAACAACGAGAAAGTTTTATTGAGATGGGGGTGATTGGTCCATTGCCAGTTTCAATTGGACACGAGACAGTGAGCCCGCATTGCGCAGGTACCGTTAAGGTTGAAGTCCTCTCTGCAAAGGATCCGGGTTTATGACGCAAGAGTTGGCGACGCGTTATCCGCTGGTGATGGTTCCGGGTTTATTAGGGTTTGTCCGGGTGGTGGTGTACCCCTACTGGTTCGGGATCGTGTCGAGGTTGCGGCAGGGTGGGGCCAAGGTCTTCCCGGTGAGGGTGTCTGCAGTCAATTCCACAGAAGTGTGCGGCGAACAATTGCTGCAACAGATCGAGCGAATACTGCGCGAAACGGGAGCGGCCAAGGTCAACCTGATTGGCCATAGTCAGGGCGCACTGACCAGTCGCTACGCCGCAGCGAAACGCCCGGATCTGGTGGCGTCCGTGACCTCGGTCGCGGGCCCCAACCATGGCTCGGAGCTGGCGGATTACCTGGGACGAAGCTTCCCTCCCGGCACGGTCCGACGACGCTTGCTCAACGGCGTCATGCGCCTGATGGCCGGGCTGATGCGCCTGTTGGAGACCGGCTATCGCGGGCCGAAGTTGCCGACCGATGTCGATGCGTCTCACCAATCGCTGACCACCGAAGGCGTGTCGCTGTTCAACCGCCGCTGCCCGCAAGGCTTGCCCGAGACGTGGGGCGGGCAGGGCGAAGAGTCGGTCAACGGTGTGCGTTATTACTCGTGGTCTGGCACGTTGCAGCCAGGGCGCAGTGATCGCGGACGTAATCGTCTGGACGGTACCAACGTCACCTGCCGCCTGTTTGCCCGGACCTTTACCCGAGAACGCGGGCATTGCGACGGTATGGTCGGGCGTTTCAGTTCGCACCTGGGGACGGTCATCGGCGATGACTATCCGCTCGACCATTTCGACATCGTTAACCAGACACTCGGGCTGGTGGGCAAGGGGGCTGATCCGGTGCGGTTGTTCACCGAGCATGCCGAGCGTCTCAAAGCTGCAGGGCTATAAGGCTGCTGATGGGGCCCGCAAGGGTGTTTTCCAGCGTTCCGCCAGCACCACGCCGCCCAGCGTCAGCGCACCACCGAGCAAGTGATACAGGGCCAGACGTTCGCCCAGCACTGCAGCGGCAATCAGTGCGGTGATGATCGGCAACAGGTTGAAAAATAACGTCGTGCGACTCGGGCCCAGACGGCTGATGGCGTGCATCCACATCAGCGGGGCCAGCATCGAGGTCGGAATGCAGGCATACAAAATCAAAGGGATATTGCTCGGGCTCAGCCCTGCTTTGGGCGACAGTATAAACAGCGGCAGCAGAACAATAATCGCCACCAACACTTGCAGGTACAGCAGTTGCAGGGGCGGCATGCGCAATTGCCACTTTTTGAGCAGCGTGCTGTAGACCGCATACGCCAGGGTCGCGACCAGCATCATTGCGTCGCCCATGTTCACACCCTGCTCGATCAAGGTACTCAGGTTGCCCGCTGAAATCACCACCAAGACCCCGCCAAACGACAGCACCGCACCCACCAGCGCCCCTGCGGTCAGGCGATTACCGAGACTGGTGATCGACAGCGTCAGGGCCATCATCGGCATCAGCGACAGAATGATCCCCATGTTGGTGGCCGAGGTCAGGGTCGCGGCGAAGTACGCCAGGCTTTGATACACCGCCATGCCGAGCACGCCGAGGATGAAAACTTTCCCCAGGTTGGGTTTTATCATCGTCCAGTTGCTCAGCACTGGTTTGAGCATGAAGGGCGTGAACAGGATCCCGGCCAGCACCCAGCGATAGAAACCGATCTCGGCGGGGAAGATCACCCCCACGGCCAATTTGTTGACGACGGTATTGCCGGCCCAGATCAAAATGGCCAATAACGGATACAGGTATTGCATGAGGACAACCACAACAGAAATGAGGCTGGATTATCCCCTGTCTGGATCGATGGCTATACTCTGTTTCAGACAATATCCCCTTGAATACAGACAGCATGAACAACAAGCTTTTAAGCATTCCAGACTTTTCCGGGCTGCCGTCCCCGGTTTACCTGCGTCACGACGAGTTCGGCGCTGACACTCACAGTGCGTCGCACAGCCACGCCTGGGGCCAGCTCAACTTTGTCGCCCATGGGGTGATGGAACTGGATATCGCCGGGCAGCGCTTTATCTCGCCACCGCACTATGCCGTGTGGATACCCCCCACTACCGAACACAGTTGCTACAACCGCCAGGCTATCGTTTATCGCTCGGTCTATCTCGCCCTCGAACATTGCGCCAGTTTACCGAGCGAGCCGTGCACGCTGGTGATCAGCGATATTCTCAAAGCGATCCTCAATGACTTTGCGGAACGGGACGTGAAAATCCCTGAGCGCGAAGCTGATATCCGGTTGGCGCAAGTGGTGGTCGATCAATTGCGCGTGGCGCAGGTGCAAACGCGTTATCTGCCTTATGCACAAAGCCCAGGGCTGCACAGCGTGCTCCAGGCCTTGCAGGCCGATCCCGGGGATAATAGGCCCTTGGTCGAGTGGGCGCGTGAGGTGCATGTCAGTGAACGGACATTAGCGCGCTTGTGCCTGCGCGAGCTGGGGATGAGCTTCGGTGACTGGCGTCAGCGCATGCGATTTCTGGCGGCCATCGAGGCGCTGGAAGGACGTCGCTCTGTGCAGGAAATCGCTTTCGATATGGGCTACAGCAGTGCCTCGGCGTTTATCTCGATGTTCCAGCGTCTGGCCGGATGTACGCCCGAGCAGTATCGGCGGCAGGCAAAAAAAGCCTGATAGACAGATGCCGTAACACATGGCGGAGCGTTGGCTACACTTCAACGCGAACCGTGCTGCCCGGTGCGGTAATCAGGAGAAAACTCCATGAAGATGCTGCATATACCTTTGCTGATCGTGGGTGTGTTGATGTGTGCCCAAGGATTCGCCGCCACAGAACAACAGAACAAGATGGCCGCGTGCAATGCGGACCCCCAGGCGAAAACCCTAAAGGGCGATGAGCGCAAAGCGTTCATGAGCAATTGCCTGAAGGCGTCACCCGCACCGGCAGCCAAGGCGGTCACGCCTCAGCAACAGAAAATGAAAGACTGCAATGCCGATCCTCAGGCGAAAGCGCTGAAGGGTGATGAGCGCAAAGCATTCATGAGCCAGTGTCTCAAAAAATAATCGACAACCGGCTGCCATGACAGGCACAGCGGTACGTCCAGCGCATTTAAACCTGCGATTGCCGGCCTTGATTCGGGTCGTCATCGCCGGCGTGGTCGGCTGATCATCGGCACGGCTATCGGATCGCTGGTCCTCGACCCCGAACGCTGGCAGACTGCCCACCTTTTCGAGCCGTTCGTTTTGGGGCTGTCATGCCAACGTTTTCTCCGCGTCACGTGTTGTTGGCCAGTTGGATCATCATTTTTTGCGGTTTGTTACTGGTCTTGCCGTTCAAACTGCTACCGAGTCTATTGGCTGGGTTGCTGGTGTACGAGCTGGTCAACATGCTCACACCGAAGCTGCAGCGTCTGATTGCAGGAGATCGTGCGCGCTGGCTGGCGGTGGCGTTGCTGGGCACGCTGGTGGTCAGTGTGCTGGCCTTGCTGTTTGCAGGCGCGATCAGTTTCTTGCTGCACGAAGCAGAAAATCCTGGCGCATCGCTGGATAAATTCATGATTCTGGTGGACCGCGCTCGCGGGCAACTGCCACCGTTCATCGACAGTTATCTGCCCGCCAGCGCCGCCGAGTTCCGTGTGTCGCTGGGTGCCTGGCTGGCGAAGCATGTGGGCGAGTTACAGCTGCTAGGCAAGGGCGCGGCGCACATGTTTGTCACGCTGCTGATCGGTATGGTGTTGGGGGCGATCATCGCCTTGCAGCAGGTGAGCGACGTTCACAAGCGCAAACCGCTGGCGGCGGCGCTGTTCGATCGTCTGAGTTTTTTGAGTCAGGCCTTTCGTAATATCGTTTTCGCGCAGATCAAGATTTCCCTGCTGAACACCGCGTTTACCGGGATCTTTCTGGCGGTGGTCATGCCGTTGTTCGGGGTTCACCTGCCGCTGACCAAAACGCTGATCATCCTCACCTTCCTGCTTGGCCTGCTGCCGGTGGTGGGGAATCTGATGTCCAACACGCTGATCTTCATTGTCGGTATGTCGCTGTCGATCTGGGTGGCCGCAGCGGCACTGGGTTATCTGATCGTGATCCACAAGCTCGAGTACTTCCTCAACGCGCGGATCGTCGGCGGCCAGATCAGTGCCAAATCGTGGGAATTGTTACTGGCGATGCTGATCTTTGAAGCAGCCTTCGGCCTGCCCGGCGTTGTGGCCGGGCCGATTTATTACGCGTATTTGAAAAGTGAGTTGAGGGGTGTCGGGCTGGTTTAGCGCGGTATCAGATCGACCGTTTCGGGCCATTTGCGAATGAGTTCACTCCCACAGAAGCATGCGATCTTCTGTGTGAGCCAACTGTCTGACTGAATCAGCCGTAGCGCTTCTTGGCTTCGATCGCCAAGCCGCTGCCGATGCTGCCGAAGATGTTGCCTTCCACATGGCGGGCGTTGGGCAGCATGGCCGAGACGCTGTTGCGCAACGCCGGAATGCCGCTCGAGCCGCCGGTGAAGAACACCGTATCAACCTGATCGACACTCACGCCCGCATCATTAAGCAGCTTCGACACGCTGTTGCGCACCCGCGTCAGCAATGCGCCGATGGCTGACTCGAACAACGCCCGGCTCAGTTCCACGCTCAAGCCAGGCTGAATCCGGTCCAGCGCAAGATGGCGGCTTTCTTCGTGGGTCAGCTGGATCTTGGTTTCTTCCACTTCCATCGCCAGCCAATGCCCGGCGCGCTGCTCGATCAGCTTGAACAGGCGGTCGATGCCGCTGGTGTCCTCGATGTCGTAACGCATGCTGCCTAACGCCAGCTGGGATTTCTGCGAGTACACGGCATTGATGGTGTGCCAGGTCGCCAGGTTCATGTGGTGGCTGGTGGGCATGTAGGCCTGACTCTTCATCCGGCTGCCGTAACCGAACAGCGGCATCACGCCTTGCAGGCTCAGTTGCTTGTCGAAATCAGTCCCGCCGACGTGTACGCCGCCGGTGGCGAGAATGTCGTCGTGACGGTCGGCGATGAAGCGCCGGTCCGGCGACAGGCGTACCAACGAGAAGTCCGAGGTACCACCGCCAATGTCGACGATCAATACCAATTCTTCGCGCTCGATGGTCGACTCGTAGTCGAACGCCGCTGCGATGGGTTCGTACTGGAAGGAGACTTCCTTGAAGCCAATCTTGTGGGCGACTTCCACCAGGGTGTCTTCGGCTTCCTGGTCGGCGGCGGCGTCGTCATCGACAAAATGCACCGGGCGGCCCAGTACCACTTCATCGAACGCGCGGTCGGCGGTGACCTCGGCGCGTTTTTTCAGCTCACCGATAAACAACCCCAACAGGTCCTTGAACGGCATGGCCGTGCCCAGAACGCTGGTGTCGTGTTTGATCAGTTTGGAGCCCAACAGGCTTTTCAGCGAGCGCATCAGGCGGCCTTCATAGCCGTCCAGGTACTCGTGCAGTGCCAGACGGCCATACACCGGGCGGCGTTCTTCCATGTTGAAGAACACCACCGAAGGCAATGTAATTTTGTTGTCTTCCAGCGCGATAAGCGATTCCATGCCAGGGCGCAGCCAGCCGACAGTGGAGTTGGACGTGCCGAAGTCGATACCGCAGGCACGGGCTGGAGATTCGTTTTTCATGTGTTCCATGTTCCAGTTAAAAAACGGCCGCGCAGTGTATGTCAGCGCACCGCAGATGCGTAGGGCAAACGTCGGTTAGATGCAGTTAAATGCTGATTTTGAGGATCGATCCGTGCGCAAGGCTTGAACTGGCCGCACTTGCCCCCAATCTTGCGGGTATTGCCTGGCGCCTGAGCGGTTTATAAGCTGAACTCATCACGGGAGTCCGCTCGTCAGCCGCTAAGCTTGCAACGTTAATCGATCCAAACGCGCCGAATGAGAGGATGCTATGCGCAGAGCATGGGCGTTTCGGGGCTAAGCTGAATAAATTTGGGGAGGGTGACCGTTAGATGGACTTCAAAGACTACTACAAGATTCTTGGCGTAGAGCCGACGGCGGACGACAAGGCGATCAAGACCGCGTACCGCAAAATGGCGCGCAAGTATCACCCTGATGTCAGCAAAGAAGTGGGCGCAGAAGCCAAGTTCAAAGAGGCTTCAGAGGCTTATGAAGTCCTCAAAAGCGCGGAGAAACGCGCCGAATACGATGACCTGCGCAAGTACGGCCAGCAGGGCCGTCCATTCCAGGGGCCGCCTGGGTGGCAGGGTCGTGGTGCGCCTCAAGGTGGTTTCGGGGATGAAGCCGGGGGCGATTTTTCAGACTTTTTCAGCTCGATCTTTGGTGGTCGGGCTCAGCAAGGCCGTGCGCACAGCGCCGGTCGCCGTGGACAGGATGTAGAGATGGAACTTCCGATCTTCCTTGAAGAAACCCTGTCGACCGAATCGAAACAGGTCAGCTTCAAGGTCGCGCAACACAGCGCTGACGGCCAGCGTATGCCGGACATCACCAAGACCCTGAACGTGAAAATCCCGGCCGGTGTCGCCGACGGTGAGCGTATCCGCCTAAAAGGGCAGGGCGCGCCGGGTGTGGGCGGTGCGGCCAACGGTGATCTGTACCTGATCATCCGTCTGGCACCTCATCCGTTGTTCGATGTCGAAGGTCATGACCTGATCATCACCGTACCGTTGACCCCATGGGAAGCTGCTCTGGGTGCCAAAGTCGCGGTGCCGACCCTGACTGGCAAGATCCACCTGACCATCCGGCCGGACAGCCAGAGCGGTCAGCGCTTACGCGTCAAAGGCAATGGTTTGGTCGACAAAAAGGGGCTGCGGGGTGATCTCTACGCCCAGCTTAAAGTCGTCATGCCCACGTTTTCTGACGAAGAAACCAAGGCGATTTGGCAAAGCCTGGCTGAAAAAGCCGCCTTTGATCCGCGGGTCCAATGGAGTAACTGATCATGAGCAGCACCCTGATCGTAGAGCTGGATATGAAGGAATTCTGTCAGGTAACCGAGATACCGGCTGCCTACGTGATCGAAATCGTCGAACACGGCATCCTCGAACCTCAGGGGCAAAAGCCGGATGACTGGTTGTTCGACGCCCACGCCCTGGCGGTCGCCAAGCGAGCGCTGAAATTGCAGCGTGACTTGGATCTGGAATGGCAAGGGGTGGCTGTGGCGCTGGATCTGTTGGACGAAGTCGAGCTTTTACGGGCCGAGAACCGCATGCTCAAGCAGCGCTTGGGGCGGTTTTTGCTGGAGTAGTCTGGAACTCTCGCCAACGAGGCTGTGCGGCCCGGATGTTCCTACAGTAGTTCACGTTCCCACTGTAGGAGCCAACGTGTTGGCGAAGCGCTCAATCAGGCACTCAATGCTTCGGTAAAGTCACCGTAAACGTCGTGCCATCGTCACTGTTCGACGTGACCTTGATACTGCCCTGATGGGCATTGACCACTTCCCTGACGATAAACAGCCCCAGCCCAAGGCTGGTCGATGGTTGGCCGACGACTTCGCTGGCGCTGCGTACCAGCGGGTCGAAAATCGTTGCGATCGCATCCTCCGCAATAGGCTCGCCGAAGTTGTGCATGAGCAGGGTAACGTCGTGCTCATCGGCAGTGAGGGTCAGGCTGATTTTGCGGTTGTTGGAGCCGTGCTGTAGCGCATTGCCAATCAGGTTTTGCAGCAATTGATCGATGCGCCCGCGATCCCATTCACCGTGGGTATCACCGCTGACCACAAGACTTGGATCGCAGTGCGGCTGACCGGCGCAGGCTTCTGCGATGGCCTCGCGACAGGCGCTGGCCATGTCCATGGGCTTACGCTCGACCGGCAAGCTGGCACCCAGACGGCTGCGCACGAACTCGAGTAAATCCCGAACCATCGCCCCCATGTGCCGGGTGCCACCTTTAATGCGTGCCACATAAGCCTGCGCGCTTTCATCGAGGTCGAGCTTACGCGCCAGCAGTTCTGTGGACATGCTGACCGCTTGCAAAGGCGTGCGCAGATCATGTCCCAGAATCGCCAGGAAGATATCCCGTGAGCGTGTCACTTGCTCGGCATAGGCCGCGGTGGACTCGGCCAGCGCTTCATCGATGGCTTCGTTGAAGCGAATCATGTCTTGAAAGTACGTCAGATCTGGCGACTCCAGACTGGCGACCCATAATCGAATCACGCTGGCACGCAAATGACGAAATTCAGACGTCATCTGCACTAAATCAAAGCCTACGTTATGACGCAACTCGCCATGGCTGGCGGCTGCCTGATCCAGTGTCGGGGATTTTTCCGGGCCTTCGCCTTTCGCTTTGGCCGCCTGTTCGCTTGCAGTCTGCGAGGTGGTCATGTCCCGGGCGGCCGCCAGCAGAATCGTTTTGGCGTGGTCACGTAGCTCGATTCGGTTCATCGAGTCGGCTGCAGGCTTTATGGTTTTTGCGAACTTTTCCCACTCATCGACTATACGGTCAACCTGTTGGACGATGAATTCAGAGAGGCGCATGGCCGGTTACCTTGCTGGGCAGCTATAAATGAGGTGGCGCATCTTAGCGTCTTTGTCTCGTTTCAAGCACTGCCAGGTTCCGGGCGGCCTGTTAACGCTTCAAAACAGGCCGCATCGAAACCAACGGCATCAGAATAGAAAGTACCGTTGTGCCATGGGCAACACTGCAGCGGGTTCGCACCACAACAACACGCCATCGGCCTTGACCTGATACGTCTGTGGATCGACGTCGATTTTTGGCAGGTAGTCATTGTGGATAAGATCGGTTTTTTTTACGTTGCGACAGCCCTTTACCACGCTGATTTTCTTTTTCAGGCCCAGTGATTCGGGGATCCCGGCATCAAGCGCCGCCTGGCTGATGAAGGTCAGGCTGGTGGCGTGCAGCGAGCCACCGTAACTGGCGAACATAGGTCGGTAATGCACGGGCTGCGGCGTCGGAATCGAGGCGTTGGCATCGCCCATCAGGCTGGCGGCGATGGCGCCACCTTTCAGAATCAGGCTGGGTTTTACCCCGAAGAACGCAGGACGCCACAGCACCAGATCGGCCCATTTACCCACTTCGATCGAGCCCACTTCATGGCTGATGCCGTGGGTAATCGCCGGGTTGATGGTGTATTTGGCGATGTAACGTTTGGCGCGGAAGTTGTCGTTGCCGGGGCCGTCTTCAGGCAGCGGGCCGCGCTGCTTCTTCATTTTGTCGGCGGTTTGCCAGGTGCGCATGATCACTTCGCCGACGCGGCCCATGGCCTGGCTGTCGGAGCTGATCATCGAGAACGCGCCGAGGTCGTGCAGGATGTCCTCCGCGGCGATGGTTTCGCGGCGGATGCGGCTTTCGGCGAACGCCACGTCTTCGGCAATACTCGGGTCCAGGTGATGGCAAACCATCAGCATGTCCAGGTGTTCGTCGATGGTGTTTTTGGTGAACGGACGGGTCGGGTTGGTCGAACTGGGCAATACATTCGCAAAGCCGCAGGCCTTGATGATGTCCGGGGCATGGCCGCCACCCGCGCCTTCGGTGTGATAGGTGTGAATGGTGCGGCCCTTGAACGCGGCCAACGTGGTTTCCACAAAGCCGGATTCGTTGAGCGTGTCGGTGTGGATCGCCACCTGCACATCGTATTGATCGGCCACGCTCAGGCAGTTGTCGATGGCGGCCGGCGTGGTGCCCCAGTCTTCGTGCAGCTTGAGGCCAATGGCCCCGGCCTTGACTTGCTCGATCAGGGGTTCGGGCAGGCTGACATTGCCCTTGCCGGTGAAACCGATGTTCATCGGGAAGGCATCGGCAGCTTGCAGCATGCGCGCCAGATGCCACGGCCCTGGGGTGACCGTGGTCGCATTGGTGCCCGTGGCCGGGCCGGTGCCGCCGCCAATCATGGTGGTCACGCCGCTCATCAAGGCTTCTTCGATCTGCTGCGGGCAGATGAAGTGGATATGGGTGTCGACGCCACCGGCAGTCAGGATCATGCCTTCGCCAGCAATCACTTCGGTGCTGGCGCCGACCGCGATGGTGACGTCAGGCTGGATATCCGGATTGCCGGCTTTGCCGATGGCGGCAATGCGTCCGTTCTTCAGGCCAACATCTGCTTTGACGATGCCCCAGTGGTCGATGATCAGGGCGTTGGTAATCAAGGTATCGACGACCTCGGCCGCCAGCAATTGGCCCTGGCCCATGCCGTCACGAATGACTTTGCCTCCGCCAAACTTCACTTCCTCCCCATAGGTGGTGAAATCTTTCTCGACTTCGATCCACAGCTCGGTATCGGCCAGCCGCACGCGGTCGCCAACGGTGGGGCCGAACATGTCGGCGTAGGCTTGTCTGGAAATCTTCATGGCGATCCCTTGGTTCGTTCGGTGCCTGTACCGGCCTCTTCGCGGACAAGTCCGCTCCTACAGGTGAAACGCAATCCATTGTGGGAGTGGGCTTGTCCGCGAAGGCGTCCGTTCAGATGAAAAATGTCGGTCTGGCGAAATGAATCATTTCAATCCAACTCACCCATGACCCGACCGGCAAAGCCGAACACCCGGCGGTGGCCGGCCAGGTCGACCAGCTCCACATCCCGCGACTGGCCGGGCTCGAAGCGCACGGCGGTGCCAGCGGGGATGTTCAGGCGCATGCCACGGCTGGCCATCCGGTCGAAGGTCAGGGCGTCGTTGGTTTCGAAAAAGTGATAGTGCGAGCCCACCTGAATGGGCCGGTCACCGCTGTTGGCGACGTTCAGGTTGATCGTGCGACGGCCGGCATTGAGTTCGATATCGCCGGGCTGGATCTGGTATTCGCCAGGGATCATTCGGTCTTCCTCGCCAGAGTTTTGTAATAAATGGCTGTCGCTTTGTATTCACCGTCGGGGTTGCACGCGTAATCGGGCAACTTGCCGGCGCAGGTGTAGCCCAACGAGCGATAGAAGTTTTCAGCAGGCGAACCGGACTCGGTTTCCAGGTACAGCAGACCGCGCTTGTGTTGGTGCGCCGCCAACTCGACTGCCCCCATCAACTGTCCGCCCAACCCTCGCCGTTGCGCGACGCTGAGCACCAGCAGTTTTTGTACTTCGGCGCGATTCAGGCCGTTCTGTTTCTCGCACAGCGACAGTTGCACGCTGGCCAGCACCTGCTCTTCCTGAACGACTGCCCACAGCAGTAAGTTGCCTTTTTCCAGCGCTGCACGCACCCCGTCGAAATAGGTGTAGGCCTCACTGGCCGAGAGATTGGCCATGAACCCCACCGATGCGCCTTGCTTGACGGCGTCCAGCAGCAACTCGACCAGACCTTGGCGATAGTGGGCAAAGCTTTCGGCAGTGACGCGTCGTAACTGGGCGGCGTTCATGGCGGTGTTACTCCTGATGGGGTGCGGGAGCCGGGGCATCCGGTGACAGGTTCAGTTGCATAAAGGTCAGGTCCAGCCAGCGACCGAACTTGGTCCCGACCTGCGCCATCTGGCCTGTGACCGCGAAACCCAGGCGCTCGTGCAGGTGCACCGAGGCGGTATTACCGCTTTCGATAGCGGCGACCATCATGTGTTTGTCGCAGGCCTTTGCACGTTCGATCAGTGCCTGCATCAGTCGCGGGCCGAGGCCGTTACCACGTTGGTCGGCGCGCACGTAAACCGAATGCTCGACGGTATGCCGGAAGCCGTCGAACGGACGCCAGTCGCCGAACGAGGAGTAACCCAGTACCTCGTCAGCCGCATCGACTACCACCAAAATAGGGTAGCCCTGAGTCTGGCGAGCGTCGAACCAGGCCTTGCGATTGGCGAGATCGACTGCTTGTTCGTTCCAGATGGCCGTGGTGTTGAGCACGGCGTCGTTGTAGATATCGCGGATGCCGGCAAGGTCGGCTTCCACTGCGTCACGAATGAGGTATGTCATTACAGGGCTCGCAGGGTCAAAAATCAGACAATCGGTTGGTGTACGGTGACCAGCTTGGTGCCGTCAGGAAAGGTCGCTTCGACCTGGATCTCCGGGATCATTTCCGGGATACCTTCCATCACCTGTTCGCGGCTGAGCAGGGTGGTGCCGACATGCATCAGCTCGGCAACGGTTCTGCCATCACGGGCGCCTTCCAGCAGTGCGGCGGAGATGTAGGCCATGGCTTCCGGGTAATTGAGCTTTACCCCTCTGGCCAAACGCCGTTCGGCAACCAGACCGGCGGTGAATATCAGCAGTTTGTCTTTTTCGCGTGGTGTCAGGTCCATTGTTTAATCCGTTTCAAATGGGTCAGGCCGCCGCGATCCTGTAGGCGCTGGCTTGCCTGCAATCGGCCGCGAAGCGGTCGTGCTTTAAAATTGCGTGAAGATCCTGCATCAGGTGCTCCATATTCTAGGTGCAACCGCTTCGCGCCCGAGCAATGCCGGGCGCAGCAGCGTCCATAACTCGATCAGCCAGGCGCGTGCGTGCAGGGCTTCGTCAGCCAGGCAGCGGGCGACCAACAGGCCGGGCAATTGGGTCAGGTTACCGCGTACCGGGTTTTGCAGGTTGCGGCAGGTTTCCAGCAACTCACTGCTGGCCTCGCCGGTCATCAGCAGCGTGGCAAAAACCGGCTTGCCATCCAGGCCGATGGGCGAATCGAGCAGGCCATCGCCGCCTATGATTCGCTGGCGTTCGTGCCACAGCCATTGGCCATCGCGGCGAATATCCAGCTGCGATTGAAAATGGCCCAGGTCGAAACGCTCGCCACTGGCCGGGCGACCCAGCGCAACCATGTCCCAGTAGCACAGCCGCGCATCGCCTTGCAGCTCAATATGCGTGGTCAACTCGGCCTGGGCGGCGCTAAAGACGATGGTTTCCTGCGGCAGCCATTCCAGCGTGGCGCCCGCTTCAACGCGCAGTTCCAGCTGCTGGTATGCCGGGCTTGCGGCGCGGTACCACTTGGCGGCGCCGGGGCTGGTCAGTTGTGCCCACGCGTTTTTACCGACGGTGGCGCAAATATCGAGTCGATCCCCGCCGGCAATCCCGCCCGGAGGGTGAACAATGATGTGCTGACAGACCTGCGGACCTTCGGCATACAGGTGTTTTTGCACCCGTAGCGGGCCTTGATGCCGACGCATGACGGGCCGTGTGCTGTCACCGAAACGCCCATAGCCCAGCTCCAGCTCGGCATGCCAACTGGGGGTGAACAGCGCGGTGTGGGCAGGAAGGTTCATTCGTCGTTATGTGTATGAGGTATGCAGGGAGACCGCACCTTAGCGGATTGGCGCATCAAATTGTAACCAGACCACGAACCCCTTGCGTTTCCATGTCCTCGCCACGGCCTTGCTGGACGATTTCGCCACGGGACATCACCAGGTATTGATCGGCCAGCTCGGCAGCAAAGTCATAGAACTGCTCCACCAACAAAATCGCCATGTCCCCACGTGCCGAGAGCTGTTTGATCACCGCGCCGATCTCTTTGATCACCGAGGGCTGGATGCCTTCAGTCGGCTCATCGAGGATCAGCAGGCGAGGGCGACTGGCCAGCGCGCGGCCAATGGCCAGTTGCTGTTGCTGACCGCCGGACAGATCGCCGCCGCGTCGTTGTTTCATTTGCAGGAGCACCGGAAACAGCTCGTAGATAAATGCCGGGACTTCCTTGGCCTCGGAGCCAGGGAAACGTGACAGGCCCATGAGCAGGTTTTCTTCTACGGTCAGACGCCCGAAAATTTCCCTGCCCTGAGGTACGTAAGCGATGCCCGCGTGCACCCGTTGATGGGGTTTAAAACCGGTGATGACCTTGCCTTCCCATTGCACCACGCCTTCCTTGGAAGGCAGCAGCCCCATCAGGACTTTGAGCAGCGTGGTCTTGCCCACGCCGTTACGGCCGAGCAAGCACGTTACTTCTCCGATTTTCACGTCGAAAGACAGGCCGCGAAGGATATGGCTACCGCCGTAATACTGGTGGAGCTTGTCGACTTGCAGCATAGGTAAGTTCTCAAGCAAATAGATGTGCAGGAATGTGCGTTATCGCCCTAAATACACTTCAATCACCCGTTCATTCGTCTGCACATCGTCCAGCGACCCTTCAGCCAGTACGCTGCCTTGATGCAGGACGGTGACGTGATCGGCTATCGAACCGACGAAGCCCATGTCGTGCTCCACCACCATCAATGAGTGCTTGCCCGCCAGGCTTTTGAATAGCTCGGCGGTGAACTCGGTTTCGGCGTCGGTCATCCCTGCGACGGGTTCGTCGAGCAACAGCAATTGCGGGTCCTGGACCAGCAGCATGCCGATCTCCAGAAACTGCTTCTGACCGTGGGACAGCAGCCCCGCCGGACGATGCATCGAAGACGTCAGGCGGATGGTTTCCAGCACTTCATGGATACGGTCGCGCTGCTCGCCGGTCAGGCGTGCACGCAAGCTGGCCCACACGGATTTGTCCGTTTTCTGCGCCAGCTCCAGGTTTTCGAACACGCTCAAGGCTTCGAACACCGTTGGTTTCTGGAATTTACGGCCGATCCCCGATTGGGCAATCTGCACTTCACTCATCTGCGTCAGGTCCAGGGTCTCGCCGAACCAGGCCTTGCCGTGGCTTGGGCGAGTCTTGCCGGTGATCACGTCCATCAGCGTGGTTTTGCCCGCGCCGTTGGGACCGATGATGCAGCGCAGCTCGCCGACGCTGATGTACAGGTTCAAATTGTTCAACGCCTTGAAGCCATCGAAGCTGACGCTGATGTCTTCCAGGGTCAGGATCGTGCCGTGTCGCGTGTTAAGGCCTTCTTCGGCACGCTGGCCGAGGCCGATGGCATCCCGGCTGGTGCCCGCGTCTGAATTCGGATCGAGGATCGGTTCGAGCATGAAGGCGGGTGTCGGTGTGGTTTTCATTGCTCGCCCCTTTTCTTCAGCAGGCCAATCACGCCTTTGGGCAGGTACAACGTCACGCCAATAAACAGCGCACCGAGAAAGAACAGCCAGTACTCGGGGAAGGCCACGGTAAACCAGCTCTTCATGCCATTGACCAGTCCGGCGCCCAGCAGCGGGCCGATCAGCGTGCCACGTCCGCCCAAGGCGACCCAAACGGCCGCTTCAATGGAGTTGGTCGGCGACATTTCGCTGGGGTTGATGATGCCGACTTGCGGCACATATAGCGCCCCGGCCAGGCCGCACAGTACTGCGCTCAGGACCCAGACGAACAGCTTGAAACCGCGCGGGTCGTAGCCGCAGAACATCAGGCGGTTTTCGGCGTCACGCAGCGCGGTCAAGACCCGGCCGAATTTGCTTTGCGCCAGACGCCAGCCGACAAACAGGCTGCCCACCAGCAGGACCACGGTGGCCAGAAACAAGGTTGCCCGGGTGCCCTGCGAACTGATGCTGAAGCCCAGAATGCTGCGGAAGTTGGTGAAGCCGTTGTTGCCGCCGAAGCCGGTTTCGTTGCGAAAGAACAGGAGCATCCCGGCGAAGGTCAGGGCCTGGGTCATGATCGAGAAATACACGCCCTTGATCCGCGAGCGGAAGGCGAAGAAACCAAAGATCAACGCCAGTAAGCCGGGGGCCAAGACCACCAGGCACATGGCCCAGAGGAAGTGATTGGTCCCGGTCCAGTACCAGGGCAGTTCGGTCCATGACAAGAAGGTCATGAATGCAGGTAACTCATCGCCTGCCGCTTCGCGCATCAGGTACATGCCCATGGCATAACCGCCGAGGGCGAAGAACAGTCCGTGTCCCAGCGACAGCAGCCCGGCGTAACCCCAGACCAGGTCCAGCGCGACGGCAACGATGGCGTAGCACAGAATTTTGCCCACCAGCGTCAGGGTGTAAGCCGAGACATGCAGGCTGTTATCGGCTGGCAGTAACGACAACAGTGCCAGTGCGACCAGCAGCACGAGCACGACTGCGCAGAGGGCCAGGGTGATTTTCGGGCCGGCCTTTTGCGCGGCCGTCACCATAAGAGTCTGGTTCATCAGTCGATCACCCGTCCTTTGAGTGCGAAGAGCCCTTGCGGACGTTTCTGGATAAACAGAATGATCAGCGCCAGGATCAGGATCTTTCCGAGTACGGCGCCGATCTGCGGTTCGAGGATTTTGTTGGCGATGCCCAGCCCGAAGGCCGCCATCACACTACCGGCCAATTGACCGACCCCACCCAGCACCACGACCAGGAACGAGTCGATGATGTAGCTCTGGCCCAGGTCCGGGCCGACGTTGCCGATCTGACTCAAGGCCACGCCACCCAGGCCAGCGATGCCTGAACCAAGACCGAAGGCCATCATGTCGATGCGCCCGGTGGGCACGCCGCAGCAGGCGGCCATGTTGCGGTTCTGAGTGACGGCGCGCACGTTCAGACCCAGACGGGTCTTGTTCAGCAGCAGCCAGGTCAGGGCCACCACGAACAGCGCGAAGGCGATGATCACAATCCGGTTGTAGGGCAGCACCAGGTTGGGCAGTACTTGAATCCCGCCCGATAGCCATTCGGGGTTGGCGACTTCAACGTTCTGCGCGCCGAATACCAGGCGAACCATCTGGATCAGCATCAGGCTGATACCCCAGGTGGCGAGCAGGGTTTCCAAAGGTCGGCCATACAGATGGCGAATCACCGTGCGCTCTAGCGCCATGCCGATAACCGCCGTGACGAAGAACGCCACCGGCAGCGCGACCACTGGATAGAACTCCAATGCTCCTGGCGCATAACGCTGGAACATCAGCTGCACGACATAAGTGGAATAGGCCCCGAGCATCAGCATCTCGCCGTGAGCCATGTTGATCACGCCCAGCAGGCCGAAGGTGATCGCCAGTCCCAGCGCGGCCAACAACAGAATCGAGCCCAGCGACAGACCGCTGAATGCCTGACCGAGGATCTCGCCGATCAGCAGTTTGCGTTTGACTTGCGCCAGGCTGGTTTCGGCCGCCGTGCGCACACCCGCATCGGTTTCGACGGCGGGGTCGAGCAGGGTTTCCAAGCGTGTGCGGGCCAATGGGTCGCCGGTTTCACCCAGTAAGCGGACGGCTGCCAAGCGTACGGCCGGGTCGCCATCGACCAGTTGCAGATTGGCCAGCGCCAGGCTCAAGGCGGTGTGTACGTCGGCGTTGGTTTCGCTCGCAAGCTGCCGATCCAGGAATTTCAGTTGCGCCGGTTTCGCGCTTTTTTGCAGGTGTTGCGCGGCGCCCAGACGCAGCTTGGCGTCTGCGGCGAGTAATTGGTGACTGGCGAGGGCGGTGTCGACCAGCCCGCGCAGTCGGTTATTCAGACGGAGGGTTTTGGTTTCACCGTCGACGGTAATCTGACCTTGTTGCAGGCTATTGATCAACTCGACACGTGCCGGATCGGGCTGTGCGGCCCACGCTTGAAGCAATTTGGCTTGTTGCCCGGAATCGGCCGCAACGAAGTCGCCAGCATCACTGGCATGGGCTGCAAAGGGCAGCAGCAGCGCCACAGCGAGAATGAAGCGGTAAAAGGCAGTGGGCATATTGGTGTCTCACGTTCATCCACGGACTTTGTAGGAGCGAACTTGTTCGCGAAGGCCAGACAACGCGGTCGGTCAGGCACTCCGCGCCGCATGGCCTTCGCAGACAAGTCAGCTCCTGCAAGGCGAGCTGAATCAGGAATCAAACCGACTTAGTTGCTCTTCACTGCATAGTCCGGCTTCTTGTCGTTGCCAGGGATGTACGGGCTCCACGGTTGCGCGCGGATCGGTTCCTTGGTCTGCCAGACCACGTTGAACTGACCGTCGTCCTGGATTTCGCCGATCATTACCGGTTTGTGCAGGTGATGGTTGGTCTTGTCCATGGTCAGGGTGAAGCCCGACGGTGCGGCGAAAGTCTGGCCGGCCATCGCTTCGCGGACCTTGTCGACGTCGGTCGATTTGGCTTTCTCGACCGCTTGCGCCCACATGTGGATGCCGACATAAGTGGCTTCCATCGGGTCGTTGGTCACCGCTTTGTCAGCGCCCGGCAGGTTTTTCTTCTTGGCGTAGGCTTTCCAGTCCGCGACAAACTTGGTGTTGACCGGGTTCTGTACGGATTCGAAGTAGTTCCAGGCCGCGAGGTTGCCCACCAACGGCTTGGTGTCGATACCGCGCAGTTCTTCTTCGCCGACCGAGAACGCAACAACCGGCACGTCGGTGGCTTTCAGGCCTTGGTTGGCCAGCTCTTTATAGAACGGCACGTTGGAGTCGCCGTTGACCGTGGAGATCACAGCGGTCTTGCCACCGGCAGAGAATTTTTTGATGTTCGACACGATGGTCTGGTAATCGCTGTGGCCGAACGGGGTGTAAACCTCTTCGATATCTTTGTCGGCAACGCCTTTGGACTTGAGGAACGACCGCAGAATTTTGTTGGTGGTGCGTGGGTAGACGTAGTCAGTGCCCAGTAGGAAGAAGCGCTTGGCGCTGCCGCCTTCTTCGCCCATCAGGTATTCAACGGCCGGAATGGCTTGCTGGTTAGGCGCCGCACCGGTGTAGAAGACGTTAGGCGACATTTCTTCGCCTTCGTATTGCACAGGGTAGAACAGCAGGCCGTTGAGTTCTTCGAACACCGGTAATACCGATTTACGCGAGACCGACGTCCAGCAGCCGAAGACCACCGCGACCTTGTCCTGGGTCAGCAACTGACGGCCCTTTTCAGCGAACAGTGGCCAGTTGGAGGCCGGGTCGACAACCACGGCTTCAAGCATTTTGCCGTTGACGCCGCCCTTGGCGTTGATTTCGTCGATGGTCATCAACGCCATGTCTTTGAGTGAGGTCTCAGAGATCGCCATGGTGCCGGACAGTGAATGCAGGATGCCGACTTTGATCGTTTCGGCTGCCTGGATAGTCCAGGTCATGCCCATTGCGGCAATCGAGGCGGACAGGGTGAAAGCTTTGATCAGACTGCGACGCTTCATAGGACCATCTCCATTCACTTGGAATTTTTAGTAGGGCGAATCAGAACACCTGAAAGCTTCTTAGCAAAGGCTATGCCCAGCTCGGGAAATGGAGCATATGCGGGGGGTATGTCGGCTGAATATGGCAGGAGCGCACCACGATGGTGCCGGGAAAAACCCTTGGTGCGCAGTTGCGGGTACAAACAGTGCGTGATCTGGAGGGGATCTGATGGCCCGATGCCAAGGGAGAGCAGCCTGCAACAAGTGTTGCCTGCCATAGCAAAGTGGGCCCTGAAACCGGGCGGGGGAGGAACTCATCAAAATCCCTCCCGCCAGGTATCAGGGCCCACACCTGCAATCTAAGCCGTAGCGACGGATTTGGCAAAGCGCGAAAGAACTATCCGATCGAATAGGCACACCCCCACTAACGAAGCCCCCACCAGTGGAAACGCCACCCCCACGCCAATCATGATGATAATCGCGGTTTTCCAGCGTGGGAGGTCATGGCGCAGCGGCGGCACACCCAGGCCACCTTGCGGACGACGCTGCCACCAGATCACCAGCCCGCTGATGGCGCTGAGCAGCACCATCAGGCAAATCAGGAAAATGATGAGCTGGTTGATCCAGCCAAAGAACTTCCCTTCATGCAGCATTACCCCCATTTCCGTGGCGCGGGAAACCGTGCTGTAGTCCTTCCAGCCCACATCGGCCAGCACCTTGCCGGTGTACTGATCAATGTGCAGGGTGGCATCGTTGCGCGGGTCGTCGGCGAACACTGAGACGGTGAACACGCCATCGGCGGTGGCGGGTTGTGTGATGCTGTAGCCCGGCTCTATGCGATGCTCGGTAGCGATGTCGACGACCTGTTGCAGCGACAGCGTGGGCGCAGCGGGTGCCGACATGCCGCCGCCGTGAGCCATGTGTTCGGCATGGTCAGCGGACCGTGGCATTGGCGTGTTTTCCAGAGCCCAAGGAACGGTCTGGCGGGTCGCGGTATTGAGCTCACCGGCCTGTTTGTCGGACTTGGGGATATCGTTCCACATCGCCGCCGGGAAGGTGTTCCAGACATCGGCGAATTGCTTGCCCCAAAAGCCGGTCCAGGTCATGCCGCTGAGCAGCATCAACAGGCAGCAACAGGGCGCCCCAAAAACCGGTCACCGCATGCACGTCTCGCCACAGCACGCGCCCGCGACTCTTGAACCGCGGCCACAGCACGCCTGACCCGGACTTGCCCCTTGGCCACCACAGGTACAGGCCCGACACCACCAGCAGAATGCCCCAGCCCGCGGCCAGTTCAATCAGCCGGTCACCGACTTTGCCGATCATGAGTTCGCCATGCAGAGCACGGGCGATGGCCTGCACGTTATTCCTGGCATCCTGCTCGCCAAGAATATCCCCGCTATACGGGTCGATAAACACGTTCAGTTCGCGGCCTTCCTGCTGCATCACGAATTGCGCGCTGCCTTGGGCGTTCAACGGTGGCAGGTACTTGCTGACATACGCCTGCGGATAATCGACTTGCACCCACTGTTGCAGTACATCGGCACTGAGTCGATGCTGGCCTGGCGTCACGTACAGCAGATCGCTGTACATCACGGTGTCCAGTTGAGGCTTGAACAGATAAATCATCCCGGTCAGGGACAGTAGAATCATGAACGGTGCGACGAACAGGCCGGCATAGAAATGCCAGCGCCATGCAAGGTTGTAGAAGGAGACGTTTGATTTATTCATGTGTAGCGCTCCCGGCGACATCATTTACAACACGGTTCAGATGGAACAAAGGAGCAGGCATGCCCGCTCCTCTGGAGGCGCAGTGGTCTAGAAGCTCATGTCGACTTTGGTCCACAGCGTGCGGCCCGGTTCGTTGATCGACTGCGGGTTGTCTGAAGGGAAGCCAAAACCGGCGTTGCCGGCCAGGTTCAGGTGCTCGGCATAAGCTTTGTCCAGGAGGTTGTCGACGCCGGCACTGACCTTCAGGTGCTTGTTGATCCGGTAGGCGCCATTCAGCGAGAACACGCCAAACCCTGAGCTGTCACCGAGGTCTTTGCCGACCACGTTGCCTTTGTTCAGGTCGACCCGGGTCTGCGCGCTGACCACTCGCCACAAAGCTCCGGCACTCCAGGCGTCGCGGCTGTAGCTGAGGCCCAGACGGGTCTCCAGTGGCGGCATTTGCGGCAGGGCCGTGCCGTCGCTACTGTTCTTGCCCCAGGCGTAGGCCAGGGTCGCATCGGTTTTCCAGTTGGAAGTCAGCTGGTACGCCGCGCCCAGTTCGCCGCCCATGATCCTGGCGTCGATGTTCTCGGCCTGAGAGGTCGTGCCCATCATGCCGGTGGTGTAGTTGAACAGAATGTAATCACGGACCTGACCGACATAACCCGACGCCCAGGCCTGCAAGTCGTCATGTTGGTATTGCACGCCGAAATCCAGTTGCGTGGTTTTTTCCGGCTTGATCGCATCGAAGGCATTGAGTGATCCGGCCGGGCCTGAGGAGGGGGAAAACAATTCCCAATAGTCCGGAAAGCGCTGCACATGGCCCAGGCCGACGTAGAGCGTGGCAGGCGCTGCGGCAAGGTCGTGCTCATAACGCACAAAGCCACTGGGCAGGGTGTCGGCGCGGGTTTCGTTGGCCGTGGGGTTCGCCTTGGCCGTCATTCCCGAACCGCTGCTTTTCCGGTAATCCTTGGCCGAGGCACGGTCCAGGCGCGCCCCTGTGATCAGTCGATTATCCTGCGCGACGTACCACGTCAGTTCGCTGAATACCCCGTAGTTGTGGAAGTCTGCATCCTTGGTCCACGGCAGCTCCTTATAGACGTCGATACCCATAGCGCTGCGCTGGCGGTGCTCGTTGGTCTGCGCATCAATGCCACTGATCAACTGCACGTCGGCCCAGCGCCACGTGGCCTTGATTCGCGCGCCCAGGGTTCGGCGATCCACGTTCGATGCCATTGGCCCGGCCATCATCCCGGTGCCAGACGGCGTGCGCAGGCTATAGTTGTCCATCACATGGTCGGCGTAGTTGTAGTAGACCTGCGCCTCAACCTTGTCCAGAACATCGCCGATATTGGACTTCTCGAAACGCAGCCCCAGGCTCTCGCGCTTGAACTGCGAACCGTCCATGCCGCGCCCAGCATAACGGGCTTCACCGTCACCTTTGCCCGCCGTCAACTCCACCAGCGTGTCAGCGTCCGGTGTCCAACCCAGCGCGACATCGCCGTTCCACTTGTCCCAGCGCGACGGCACGGTATTACCATTGCCGTCCTTGTAATCGTCGGAGTGGGACTGGTTGCCGATCACCCTCGCGTAACCCAATTCACCGCCGGCTGCGGCGTCTATCAGCTTGTCGAAACGGCCATTGGATCCGGCCAGTACGCTGGCGTTGACCCGGCTGCCCAGCTCACCGAATTTCTCGGGGTCACGTTCGAACAGCACTGTGCCCGCCGAAGCGCCTGGCCCCCAGAGCACGGTCTGCGGACCCTTGATCACGGTCAGGCGGTCAAAGGTTTCCGGGGAAATATACGACGTGGGCGCGTCCATCCGGTTTGGGCAGGCGCCCAGCATCATGCCGCCGTTGGTGAGGATGTTCAGGCGTGAGCCGAACATCCCGCGCAGCACCGGATCGCCATTGGTCCCGCCCGCACGAATGGCGGTAAAACCGGGAATGGTTTTCAGGTAATCCGCTCCGTCGCTGGCCGGAACCGGCTGCCGCGGATCTTTGGGGTTGGTCACTATCGTCAGCGGCGAGCTGGGGGCGATGGCCGTGATCACCGTCGGGCTGATCTCGGTGGCGTCTTGCTGAGGTTCATCAAGGGTCGGCAGTGCAAACGCCAGAGGTGTGAGCATGCAACCGCACAGTACGGCGACTGCGTGCTTCATGCGCAGTTGAGGTTCGTTCAGGGTAAAGCGGGGAGCCACTCGCATCGTAGACAGGCGAGTCTTGGCAGTGGAGCTGGACATAAGCGTTCCATCATCAATCAGTCAGGATCGTCACTCCCTGCAACCGCTTCAGGCGGTGCATGCAGGTGTGAACAATAAGGGTGTCAGAGCAGGACTGAAGAGGGTGGCGCGCGGGTGCGGGCGTTGGGGAAGGTGGTCTGCCGCGCATAACCCTGGCGGGCTGCAGCGGTAAAGAAGCCTGTCGGTTTTGGCGGGGTAGCGGCGATAAAGGCCAGAGCTTGCGGCAGTGCCGGGCAACTGAACAGCAGTGTGCAATAACCGCACTTGGCCCATATGACGTGATCGGTCGCGACCGAGGGTGTGGCCTGTTCTGCGCTGTGGCAGGCGGGGGTGTCTGCCGTCATGTCCATGGACGCGGACATCGGCATCGACATACCGGCGTGCGGATCCATCGGCATCGCTTGGGAGATCAGCGGGCCGATAAAGATCATCAACATGGCGAACAGGCTCAGCCATGCGCCTCGCGTCCCGTTGGGGCGAGGCTGCACGGAGGACCTGAAGCCTGGTGAGCGCCTGTGGTTCAACGCAGGTCAGTCAGTTACTGCATGTGCATATTCATGGGCATGGAGTCGGTATTCTCGTCCGGTGCGTGCTTTTGCACCGCAACCTCGACCGTTACGTCACCGGCTTTTTCGAAATGCAGCGTCAGCGGGAAACGTTGGCCGTCGACGAGCGTCGACTTATCTTTAAGCCCGAGCAGCATGACGTGATAGCCCATGGGCGCAAACGCCACCTCGCCACCAGCGGGGATGTCGACGCTCTGAACCTGCTGCATCTTCATCAAACCGTTCTGATGCTGGTGTTCATGCAGCTCGGCTTTGCCGGCCACGGGCGTGTCGACACTGAGCAGGCGATCGGGGTTTTTACCGTTGTTGTGCACGACGAAATACGCGGCCACGGTGGGTGCGTTGGGCGGTAATTCCATGGACCACGGATGAGCGATGTGCAATTCGCCGACGGCGTATTCGTGGGCATTGGCAAAGCAGGCAGGCAGCAACAGTGCGGCCACAACAAGGATCTTCTTGATCATGGTAATTCTCCAGCGGGATCGATTCCGATGCACCCAGCCTCATGAGGCTATGGCGCTGATTCAACGGCTCGGATCAAACCAGCGGAGAAGCACGCGGATTGAGGCTCGGCCATTGCTGGCGTGGGGACAGCGGGGCAGGGGAATGAATCGAAAGGGTTTTTCGCGTTTCAAGCTGAGAGGCATACCACGCGGCAAAGCTGGCAGGGATTGCCACCAGCGGTGCGGACCCACTGCAGCACCAGCAATGCGGCATGGTCGAGTGATCATCGTTGTGCGGCGCACTGTGATCGGCCTTGCCCAACGAAATCGCCACCAGCTTAGTGCCGCTGGCCGTACAGAAACTGCCCCACAACACTTGCTCGCTGGCCGTCTTTGGCGCCGCCCCGGAAAGCGGCATGGCAAGCATGTTGAACAGCACTGCAAAGCAGGCAATCCAGGCAAATGCCATCCGACGTTGGGACATGGGAGGTGCTTTCCGTGTCAGTAAGCGATTAATGGCGCTATTTAGCCTGAATGAACGGGATAAGTAAAAGAAGCGAGTGTGGTGTGATGCCGCAGTGACTGACATCGATCCTGCGACCCCTTCGCGGTCGATCGCAGGCAATAGAACCTTGGCGCCTCTCAAACTGTAGGCGCTGCCGAAGGCTGCGATAAGGTCGGAACGACCTTCAAATGCGCTCTAACCTTTACAAAAAATGGTGCTCATCCAACGCTGACAGCAATTGGCTGACATCTAAAAACTCCCGATCCACCCCCGGCAACTCCGGCCTGCGCAGTATCAACACCGGCACCCCTCGCTCCCGCGCCACCTCCAGCTTCGGCTCTGTGGCGCTGCTGCCGCTGTTTTTGCTGATCAGGACGTCGATATGCCGACGTTCGAACAAGGCGCGTTCGTCGTCCAGCACAAAGGGCCCGCGGGCGCCGATCACTTCGCAGCGTTCGTTGCCTGGGTAGTCGTCCAGGGCGCGCAAGGTCCAGAACTGGTGGCCGGGGATTTCGTGCAGGTGCTGCAAGGGTTCGCGACCGAGGGTGAATAGCGGCCGTGTGAAGGGTTCGAGAGCGGCGATCAGTTCGGCCCAGTCGCCGACTTCGCGCCAGTCATCGTCAGGTTGTGCCGCCCAGGCCGGGCGTCGCAATGCCCAGCAGGGGACTCCGCTGAGGTGCGCGGCGGTCACGGCATTTTGGCTGATTTGCGCCGCGTAGGGATGCGTCGCGTCCAGCAGCAAATCGATGCGTTCAGCGCGAATGAACTGCGCCAGACCATCAGCCCCGCCGTAGCCACCGACCCGCACCCGGCACGCCAGATCAGTCGGCACCCGACCCACGCCCGCCAGGCTGTAGATATGCTGCGGCCCCAGTCGACGCGCGATGGCAAGGGCCTCGGTGACGCCGCCGAGCAATAGCAGACGCTTCATTCGCAGCCTCCTGCCTGACCGACGATCCCGCCTTGGCGGTCGATGGCAAACACTTCCACGTGAACCTGTGCCGGCACCACACTGCGGGCAAACGCTCGGGCATGACGGCATACCTCATCGCCCAGGGCGATACCGGCCGCGCTGGCCATCGCCAACGCTTGCTGGCTGGTGTTGGCCTCGCGGATGGCCTGTTGCAGCGTCGCATCGGCACCGAGGGTCGCGGCCCACTTGGCCAGTTGTGGCAGGTCGATGCTGGAATGACGGCTGTGCAGGTCCATGTGGCCGGCCGCCAGCTTACTGATTTTGCCGAAGCCGCCGCAAATGCTCAATTTATCCACAGGCACCTTGCGCAGATGCTTGAGCACCGCGCCGACAAAGTCGCCCATCTCGATCAAGGCGATTTCCGGCAGGTTGTAGACCCGGCGCATGGTGTCTTCGCTGGCGTTGCCGGTGCAGGCGGCGATGTGCAGATAACCATTGGTTTTGGCGACGTCGATGCCTTGATGGATGGATGCGATATACGCCGCGCAGGAAAACGGTCGGACAATGCCGCTGGTGCCGAGGATCGACAGGCCACCGAGAATGCCCAAGCGCGGGTTCATGGTTTTCAACGCCAGTGCTTCGCCGCCTTCGACACACAGGGTGACTTCGAAACCACCGGTGTACCCGGTCTTATCAGCCAGCTGCAGCAAATGTTCGCTGATCATCTTGCGCGGCACCGGATTGATCGCGGGCTCACCCACATTCAACACCAGGCCGGGCCGGGTAACGGTGCCCACACCGGGGCCCGCGACGAATTGCACGCCGGTTTCGGTCGTCAGTCGCACCCGTGAAAATACCAGCGCGCCATGGGTGACATCCGGGTCGTCGCCGGCATCCTTGATCGTGCCCGCTTCAGCGCCATCGGCAAACGGTCGGCAGAACTCCAGGCGCATCTGCACCTGCCTGCCTTTGGGCAAGACGATTTCCACTGCGTCGCTCACCTCGCCGTCGAGTAATAAACGGGCCGCCGCCAGGCAGGTGGCTGTCGCGCAACTACCGGTGGTGTAGCCACTGCGCAAGGGAGCGGGCTGTTCGGCGGTTTCGGCGCGCATCAGGGTTTGATCGCTTCAAGCAGGGTGATGGGCAGGGCCTGGCGCCAGGTATCGAATTCGCCCAGTGGCTTGGCGTGGGCGATATGGATGCGGGTCAGTTCACCGCCGTGCTGTTCACGCCAGTTGATCAGCGCGGTCTCGCTTTGCAGGGTCACGGCGTTGGCCACCAGTCGTCCGCCAGAGCGCAGCTGTTGCCAGCAGGTGTCGAGTACGCCGGGACGCGTGACGCCGCCGCCAATGAAAATCGCATCGGGCGCTTCCAGACCTTGCAGCGCCTGAGGTGCCCGACCGCGAATCAATTGCAGGCCCGGCACGCCCAACGCGTCGCGGTTGTGCTCGATCAGTAACTGGCGACCCTCGTCGGCTTCGACCGCCAGAGCATGGCAGCTTGGGTGCGCGCGCATCCATTCGATGCCGATAGAGCCGCAACCCGCGCCCACGTCCCACAGCAGTTCACCGGGTGCCGGGGCCAGGCGGGCGAGGGTGATGGCGCGTACATCGCGTTTGGTCAGTTGACCGTCATGTTCAAAGGCACTGTCCGCCAGCCCGGCCAGCAGGGACAGGCGTGGCGCACCGGGTTCAGCACGGCATTCGATGGCGACCAGATTCAGCGCCGCAATCGGCAGGTCTACCCACTCACTGGCGATGCCTTCGACCCGGCGTTCAGCGTCTCCGCCCAAATGCTCCAGCACGGTCATCCGGCTCGGGCCGAAGCCACGGGCGCGCAACAGCTCGGCGATGGCGGCGGGGCTGCTGCCGTCGTTGCTCAGCACCAACAGGCGCAAACCGTTATGCAACTGCGCGTTCAACGCCGCCAGCGGTCGGGCGACCACCGACAAGGTGACCACATCCTGCAATGGCCAACCCAAGCACGCAGCGGCCAACGAATAAGACGAAGGCGCAGGCAGCACGCGCATTTCATCGACACTGACCTGTCGCGCCAGGCTGGCGCCCACGCCAAACAACATGGGGTCGCCACTGGCCAGCACGCAAATCGGCGTGCCGCGCTGCTCAAGCACCGGACTCAGGGAAAACGGGCTGGGCCACGGGCTGCGCTCGGCACGAATGCAGGCGGGCAGCAGATCAAGCTGGCGCTGCCCCCCAAACACCTGCCCAGCTTGCAGCAGTGCACGGCGAGCCGTCTTGCCCAAGCCTTTGAAGCCGTCCTCACCGATTCCCACGACTGTCAGCCACGGCGACATGTACATTCCTCAGCCCACTAATGAGTACTTCCGACAGACCGGCTTTTCATGCCTGCGGACAAAGCAGGCATAATACCGCGCCCAATGGGCTATAGCGCCTTTTCAAATTCTGCCGGGTGACCCATTGAACGAGCCAATGCCTGCTCGCACGACCTCAATCTCTTTACGCCCCTCGGCTTGTCCGGGGTTGTTGCGCATCGTCCCGGCGCTGGACGGCGGCATTTGCCGGATCAAGCTGGCGGGCGGGTCGATCACGGTCGCCCAGGCGTGCGCGGTGGCCGATGCGGCGCAGCGTTATGCCGGGGGCGTGATCGAGGCGACGAACCGCGCGAACCTGCAGATTCGCGGGGTCGGTGCCGATCAGGACGGTTTGATCGCGATCCTATTGGACGCAGGACTGGGGCCGACCACTGCCGCAAGCGACGATGTGCGCAACCTGATGCTCAGCCCGACGGCAGGCATCGACCCGCAGCAGTTGTTCGACAGCCGGCCGTTGGCCGCGCAGATTCTAGGCACCCTGGAGAACGCGCCTCGTTTCCATGACCTGTCGCCTAAATTTGCCCTGTCGCTGGATGGCGGCGAAGCACTGGCGATGCTCGAGCATCCCCATGATATGTGGTTGTCTGCACGGATGATCGACGACGACGTCTTGATGGCGTTCGGCCTGGCCGGTTGCCCTGCCGAGGATGCGCCGTTGGCCGCTGTGCCGCTGAGTCATGCTCATGAATTGGTGGTGGCGGTGCTGGACGCGTTCCTTGAGCTGGCGCGACCTGAGCAGACGCGCATGCGCCATCTGTTGGCTGAAATGTCGACCGAGGCGTTTCTTCAGGCGGTGGCCAAGCGCATGACTGTTGATTTCTGTAGGAGCCAACGTGTTGGCGAATGGCTTGACACGGTTTGCCTGACACACCGCCTCGCGAGCAAGCTCGCTCCTACAGGGGGCCAATTGCAGTCCCCTGCGAATCGGCATCTTGGCATTTATTCACAGGACGTGGCCGGTCTGGTGGCCGTCGGTGGTGCTGCGCCACTGGGGCGACTTGGCTCGTCGATGTTGCGCGCGGTCGCGCAATTGGCGGCCGAATGGGGCGACGGAACGTTGCGCCTGACACCCTGGCAGAGCCTGTTACTGCCTAACGTTCGCCGTGACCACGCGGCGAACGTGCTGACGGGGCTGCAGGCCGCCGGGTTGATCTGCTCGCCCGAACAACCGTTGGCCCACTTGATCGCCTGCACCGGCTCGGCGGGCTGTGGCAAAGGATTGGCCGACACCAAGGCAGATGCCCTGCTGCTGGCCGCCCGACTCGAACACCTCGACCTGAAACTGGCGGTGCACCTGACGGGCTGTTCGCGTTCATGCGCGGCAGCCCATGTCGCCCCGGTGACCTTGTTGGCGGTGTCCGCCGGCCATTACGACCTCTATTTTCGCGACGCGCAGCAACCGGGTTTCGGTAGCTTGCGCGCGCGTGACCTCACTATTGAAGCAGTCGGCACGCTGTTAGCCGCCGACTCACGGAGCAGCACCGATGATTGATTACATCCGCGACGGTCAGGAGATCTATCGCAACTCCTTCTCGATCATTCGCGCCGAGGCTCGGCTTGATCAAATCCCTGCCGACCTGGAAAAACTCGCGGTGCGGGTGATCCATGCGTGTGGGATGGTCGAGGTCATCGAAGACCTGCGCTTCTCCCCCGGTGCTGGCACGGCCGGGCGCAATGCGCTGGCCGCCGGTGCGCCGATTCTGTGCGATGCGCGCATGGTGTCCGAAGGCGTGACCCGCACGCGCTTGCCCGCCAACAATCAGGTGATTTGCACCCTTAAAGACGAAGGCGTGCCGGAGTTGGCCCGCGAGCTGGGCAATACTCGCTCTGCCGCCGCGCTGGAACTGTGGCGCCCGTACCTGGAAGGCAGCGTCGTGGTGATTGGCAATGCGCCAACTGCGTTGTTCTACCTGCTGGAAATGCTCGATGCCGGAGCACCTAAACCGGCATTGATCCTCGGCTTCCCGGTTGGTTTCGTTGGCGCTGCAGAGTCCAAGGCAATGCTCGCGGCGAACAGCCGGGGTGTGCCGTTTGTGATCATGCAGGGTCGTCGTGGCGGCAGCGCCATGGCTGCGGCTGCGGTCAATGCATTAGCGACGGAGATCGAATGATGCAGCAACCCGGTCGTTTGATTGGCTTGGGCGTCGGCCCCGGCGATCCTGAGCTGATTACTGTCAAAGCCCTGCGCCTGTTGCGTGAGTCGCCAGTGGTCGCGTACTTCGTCGCCAAGGGCAAGAAGGGCAACGCGTTCGGCATCATCGAAGCCCATTTGCAAGACGCGCAGACCCTGTTGCCGCTGGTGTACCCGGTGACCACCGAAGCCTTGCCTGCACCGTTGTCCTACGAGCAAGTGATCAGCGATTTCTACGATGACGCCAGTGAGGCACTGGCCGCGCATCTGGACGCGGGGCGCGATGTTGCGGTGATCTGTGAAGGCGATCCGTTCTTCTACGGCTCGTATATGTACCTGCACGACCGCCTCGCCGAGCGTTATGAAGCCGAAGTGGTGCCGGGCGTCTGCTCAATGCTCGGTGGTGCTTCGGTGCTGGGCGCGCCGCTGGTGTACCGCAATCAAAGCCTGTCGGTGCTGTCTGGTGTATTGCCCCACGACGAGCTCAAACGTCGTCTGGCCGATGCCGATGCGGCGGTGATCATGAAGCTGGGGCGCAACTTCCCCAAAGTCCGGCAAGTACTGGAAGAGCTGGGCATGGCGGACCGCGCGTTGTATGTCGAGCGCGCAACCATGTCCAATCAGAAGATCGTGGCGCTGGACCAGGTCGAGCCAATGTCTTCACCGTATTTCTCCCTGATCATTGTTCCGGGCGAAAGGTGGCAAGGCTGATGATTGTTAAAACACCCGCCATCGTCATTCTGGGCAATGGCAGCCTGGCGACGGCACGCCGCATTCAACAGCTTTTTCCGGATGCCTTGATCCATGGTCTGGCGGCACGGGTTGAAGGTGCCGATCTGACGTACACCGAGTTTGGCGCCACGTTGCGTCAGCTCTATCAGCAGGACACACCGATCATTGCCTTGTGTGCTGCCGGCATCGTGATCCGGACGCTAGCGCCCCTGCTCCTGGAAAAAGGCGTTGAGCCACCCGTGCTGGCCGTGGCTGAGGACGGCAGTGCAGTCGTGCCATTGTTGGGCGGGCTGGGCGGGGTCAACGTCATGGCCCGTGAGATTGCTGCAGGACTGGGGATCGCTGCAGCGATCACCACCAGCGGCGAGTTGCGTTTCGGCACCTGTCTGCTCAATCCACCGAGCGGTTACGCGCTAGGCGATCTGGAGTTGGGCAAACGATTTGTCTCCGACTTATTGTCCGGGCAACACGTGCGGATCGAAGGTGCCGCGCCATGGCTCGCGCAAGCGCAGTTGCCTGAAGATGAGCACGCACAGCTGGCGATTCATGTCGGTTGCGCCGAACGCGAGCCGGCGGCCAACGAGCTGCTGATCTACCCGCGCAGTGTATTGGTGGCTGTCAGCGCGACCGTGCCGGATCTGGTGAATGCTGTGCGCGCCGCTTTGCACAACGCCGGGATTGCCGTTCAGGCGCTGGCCTGCTTGCTGGCGTCCGACCGTGAGATGGCCAACCCTGCGCTACGTGAAGCCGCATGGGCGCTGGGCGTGCCGCTGCGGTTTGCTTCAACAGCAGCGGAGGCTGAAGTCAGCGAGTTGGCGCAACAGGCCGTGCCACAGCTACTGCCCCCCATCAGTGTGGGCAGTGGCATCGCCATTGCTGTCGCCGCGCAGCCGTTGGATGTGCAGCAGATCGGTCGTGGACGCGGGCGTCTGGCGGTTATCGGCCTTGGCCCTGGCGCTGCCGAACTGATGGTGCCAGCGGTCAAAGCCGAACTGGCGCGGGCCAACGATGTGCTGGGTTACGAAACCTACGTGCGCATGGCCGGGCCGTTCCGTGCCGATCAAGTGCTGCACTGCACCGACAATCGCGAAGAAATGCAGCGCGCCCGACACGCCTTCGAACTCGCGGCACAAGGACGCTCGGTGGTCGTGGTGTCGTCGGGTGATCCTGGCGTGTTCGCCATGGCCTCGGCCGTACTTGAAGCACTGCATGAGTCGAGCAACGCCAATTGGCACGCCGTTGAACTGGAAATACTGCCTGGGGTGTCCGCCTCGCTGGCCACTGCCGCCCAGGCGGGCGCACCGTTGGGCCATGACTTCTGCGTGATGTCGCTGTCGGACAACCTCAAGCCATGGGACGTGATTGAAAAACGTCTGGATCTGGCGTCTCAGGCCGATCTGGCGCTGGCGTTCTACAACCCCATTTCCCGCTCTCGCCCCTGGCAATTGGGGCGAGCGCTGGAAATCGTCCGCCAACATCGCACCCCGGAAACCCCTGTCACTCTGGGCCGTGATATCGGCCGTCCAGGGCAAACACTGCGTGTCATCACCTTGGGCGAATTGACCCCGGACCAAGTGGACATGCGCACCATGGTCCTGATCGGTTCGTCGACGACCTGCACCTTCCCCCGTGCCGATGGCGGCAGTTGGGTCTATACGCCGCGATGGTATGGCGTGAAGCCGAGCGGTTGAGTCAACGTCGTCAATATGGGTATTTAGTTCGTAAGACAAGTCTCTGGTTCTGTGGGCTTACGTCGAAGTTATAAAGGCGAAAGTCCACGAATGGCTGTTGAAAATGTACAGGGCTAAGTATTCCGGATGTTTGACGGTATGCACTTGAATAATACCCGGCAGAATGCTCCAGGTAGGCGGCTAGAAGCGATCATCAATGTGCGCTAGTTTGAGTGGTGCCCACGAAGGGTGATCGCTGAATTAGAAAAGGATTTACACATGAATGATTACGTTGAACCAACAATGAGTGTTGAAGCGTGCCGGGCTTATATTATGGGTTGCGAATTTCCGGCAGTAGCGCTGTCTTCGGATGAAGTCGATCATCCTGTACAGGGCAAAATGCTCCGATCCTTGACAGTCGACGAGAAAAAGGAAGGCGCCGCAGTCGTCGCTAATAGTATTGTTTCCTTTGTGGCGGGTATGTCGAAGCAGAATAAGGACGATATCAAGAACTCCGTACTGTTCGCGACGCTGGTTGCCAATCGTGCACATCCCGAGATGGAAGGCCAACGCTGGTATGAGAAGTTCATGGAGGTGATGTCCCGGGCATCTGGATGGCTCCCGAAGCGCAAGGATTACGCCAGGTACACGACGGTCGAACAGCAGTTCACGATGGATCAGGTTGGCCTCAAGATCCTCTCTTCCGCAGTTGCCGCCGCGGCGCTTCCTGGTCAGACCTCGGTATTGCTGCTGGGCGTGGCGAAGCAGGCACTTGATGCCCTTCAGGCCAGCAAAGAGCCACTCAGGTTGTTTGAGGGTAAAAGCCGCTCTCATGCAGGGGGTACCTTCAGTATTGTCTCTTGCACCGAGTCGAGCGATGGCGAAGTGGTAATGGCCGTGGGGACCGTCAGCTTCTCGTCCACTCTGGATGTCACGAACGTCCTGTTCTGGAACTGGAACAATACGTCGGTGAGTATTTCCCGCGCCGAGTCGCACCTGGTGTTGAATCAGGGTGTTTACGCCAACGTGCGGGACGACATCCTTGCAAAACTGGGGAGCAACGCGAAAGACGCCGTTGCAGAATACAGTATTTAATAACCCAGAGAGCCGCAGGTACTGCGGCTCTCTGGCGCAGGTAACGTTATCAAGGAGAGGCCCATGCGCAATGGAATGCAGGATGCTTATGTGAACGCAGGAAGTGTCGTTCTTTTTGATGACGGCGTCGGTCATTCATTTAAAGAGGACGTGCTTGATGCTCAGTTATATATTCAGCTGGCCGCATCGAAGAAGTATTCGAAGTTCGCTGAGTTTGAGGCGTGGCGTACAACATACTTCGCGGCAATGGCTACGTTCGGCTGGATAGTTTCAGGCCGTAAATACGACAGTCACCCAATAGAGAAAGATGAACTGTTTGAACCGTGGTCGTGGATCGAACGTGAACTTGATGACCGTGTACCGGCGTCACTCATCGCTCATGCTAAACGGGTATTGGTACCCGGCCCCGAGCGTGTCCTGAACCCTCCCGCACAGTTGCTTCTCGGAGAGAATACTCTGCAATCTGAACCGTGGCAGGCAGAAGTGAATGAGCGTCTTTCCGGCGATATTTCAGCTCATGTGCTTCAGATACCACCCGCCACCCAATTGTTCAGCGTGGTGTTACAGCTGAGCTTTGTTCATGCCGCCCCTTCGATGAGCTCGGTGTTAATCTCGTTTAAAACCGTAGAACCCATTGAGCCACAGTCATTCCTCCTGACATTCGACCCTGACCGAATCGTGGGCAACATCGCGGTTGCCTCCTACTCGGCCGAATTGTTGGATATTCGTTACGCACAGTTTCGGGAGCCGTTCATTACGGCCCTTGGCGGCCGAAGGACGTCAATGATTCTGCGGCTTGAGGACACGGAACAATGATGGCTAAAAACGCTAGCGCTGCGTTGATAGGCAGCAGCCTGACATCATTTTATTCCGGGATGTCGGAGCAGGAGCGGCAAGATATCAAGGATTGCCTGTTGTACGCGGAGCTGTATGCCAGTGAGAAATTTGACCGGCAACAGCTCTGGACAAGCTGGATGAATCGTTATCAGCGCGGATTGTTGAAGCTCGGGTTCACATTGACGGGTTTCATTGTGGAAAACCCGATACAGATTGAGTCCGCGCGGGATTTCGACCGGGTTACCTTCGACGCGATGAGCAAGGTCGGGTCAGCTCATCTTGTCGAGCTTGCGCAGACCTCGTTCAATGCCATGAAAACCAATGAGCATGCAAAGGTGTTTCTGGACAGTTGGTTCAGTACCGGACGCTCGGAAAGCTTTCAGGTTGTGCCCTGTGAAAATCTGCCCTCGGGAGAGTTACAGGTTCTGGTCTGTGGGCTGAATATGACCTCTCGCGTTGTGGTAGAGGGATCATTTTTTTGGAAGAACATCAACTCGGAGATGACTGTCCGAATCAACGGTGGCAGCTTTGCGTTCAACAGCACTGCCTATGTTGAACACAGGGGGCGCGTGAGGAATGAGTTGGGCGACCAGGCCAAACGCTACATCACTGAAATAGAACTTTAGCGCGGTGGCAGGCTGGCTTCACTACGGCACCAGGTACCCCTTCACCCCGGTAAAGATTATTTGCGCCGCCAGTGCGCACACGAACAAGCCCATCAACCGACTGACGATCTGCAGGCCTTGATCGCCGAGAATGCGTTCAATGCGGTTGGAGAGGTACAGCACAATCCCGACGGTGAGGCTGGCAAGGGCGATGCTGAGGATCGCGGTGACCTTGTCGTCCCAGTGTGGCTGGCTGACGCCCATGACCAGCAAGGCGCCGATGGTGCCGGGGCCAACAGTCAGGGGAATGGTCAGCGGCACGATGGTCACGTCTTGCTGAACGTTGTCGGTCTGGACTGCGGATTTACCTTGAGCCATGCCCAATGCCGAGATGAACAACACACTGCCGGCGCCAATGCGGAACGCATCCACGGTGATGCCGAACACGGTAAAAATCGCCCGCCCGAACAGGTACAGCAGAACACTTGAAACGAGCGTGGCCAGCGCGACTTTCCACGCCAGGCGACGACGTTCCTTGCTGGAATAACCACGGGTCAGGCTGATAAAGCAGGACAGGACGAAGAACGGGCTATAGAGCACCAACATCTTCAAATAAACGCTGAACAACACGTGGAGCATGGTTTTAGCTCGCCCGACAGGTGAATGACGAAAAGAAGTCTATCAGGCGGCGCATGCCGTCTTGTGGAGGAATATCAGTTTCATTTGCGCGTGGGTGAAATCAGCCGGTTTGGGTCTGAGCCTGACGTTGCTCGCGTTTGGCGACCCAGTGTTCAATCAGCTCGCGCAATTGCGACAGCTCTACGGGTTTGGCCATGTGTCCGTCCATGCCTGCTTGAACGGCGCGCTCTTTATGCTCCGTCAGGATATGCGCGGTCAGTGCGACTACCGGCGTGCGTATTCGTTGATTACCGACTTCCCAAGCGCGCAGCTGTTGGGTGGCGGAAAACCCGTCAAGGATCGGCATCTCGCAGTCCATCAACACCAGGTCATAGTGTTGGGCCTTCATCGCGATCAGTGCTTCTTCGCCGTTGCTGGCGGTGTCCGGTTGGAGGTTGAGTTTGCCGAGCATGCCGCGAATCACTTTGGTCGAGATGCTGTTGTCTTCGGCAACGAGGATGCGGAAATCGCTCGGGACGCTGATGGGCTTGCTGGCAGCGGACGGCAAACTGAGCGGGGACGTGCCCTTATTGCGCTGGTTGAGTTCGTCGGCCAGGGTCGTCTTGAGCGTATAGCCCGCTACCGGTTTGGCCAGGATGCGTTTGATGCCGGCGTTGCGTGCGATGATTTTGCTCGGCGCGTTACTGATGCCAGTGAGCATGATCAACAGGATGTCGTGGTTCAGGCTTGGGTCTTCCTTGATCTTGGCTGCCAGTTGCATCCCGGTCATGCCGGGCATGTTCTGGTCGAGCAGGACAGCGTCGAAATAATCACGCAGATGCGCCTTGGTCCGCAGCAGTGCCAGCGCTTCCTTGCCCGACGGCACGGCACTGACATTCAAGCCCCAGGCGCTGCATTGCTGCACCAGGACTTTGCGGCAGGTGTCATTGTCGTCTACCACCAACACACGGGCGCCCTTGAGCGAACTATCGAGGTCTGTGGTGGGTTGTTCCAGTCGATCCGGGTCCAGCGGCAACGTGAGCCAGAGCGTACTGCCCTGATTGGTGCCGCTCTGGATGCCGAATTCACCGTGCATCAGCATGATCAATTGCCGGGCAATCGCCAGCCCCAGGTTGCCGCCGAGCTTGGTGCTGGAGAGGAAATTCTTGCTGTGCAATTCGGTGTGCAGCAGCGCGTCGCGCTCCTTGGCCGCCAAGGGCTCGCCGCTGTCTTGCACGGCAATCCGCAGGCGCGGTTTGCCGCTGCGCGAATCCAGTGCAACCACCAGCAGAACCTCGCCCTGGTCGGTTTTCTTCAGGACATTTTCCAGCAGGCTGAGTAACGTTTGGCGGAGGCGCGTAGGGTCGCCGCTGATCACGCGCGGGACCTGTGGTTGAATAAAACTGATCAGTTCGACGTTCTGCTGTTCGGCTTTGGCCCGGAAGATATTCAGGCAGTCCTCGAGCAGTGCGTTGAGGTCGAACTGCACATCATCGAGCTCGATTTGTCCGGACTCGAGCTTGGTGATGTCGAGAATCTCGTTGATCAGCGTCAGCAGCTCATTCCCGGCGCTGTGGATGGTCTGTACGTAATCACGCTGCTTGACTGAAAGCGGCGTGCCCAGCAGCAGCTCGGTCATGCCCAGCACGCCATTCATCGGGGTGCGGATTTCGTGGCTGAGCTTCGCCAGAAACTCGGCCTTGGCATTGATTTCGGCGGTGCTGGCGGCCAGATCGCGGCTGGCGCTGAAGTTATCTTCGGTGATGCTGCGATGACGCTCGCTGAGGGCAATACTCATCAGCAGCCCCGCGATACAGAACACACCCAGCAGGGTAATGATCAGCCATTGCGGGGCGATCAGAGTCAGACGGAGCAAGGCTGGCAGAATCACCAGGCAACCCAGATTGAACACGACCATCGCCAGGACAAATAGCCGGGCAGGGCTGTAACCCTTGTGCCAGTGGCAGGAGGCAACAAACAGGATGCTCAGGCTCGCCAGCGCCACCACGCCAAAGGTGATGATATTCAGGGGCAGGGCATCGACGAACAATACCAATAGGCCACACAGCCCGATGACCAGCATGTCGGCCAGCAAAAAACGGTTCAGGCGTCTGGACCGCCGAGGCGCGAAAAATCGATAAGCGAACATCAGGCCGCTCAGAGCCGCAAGGATCAATGCCAGGTATGCACCGGGTGTCTGCGCCAGGTGCCTGTTGGGCAGCCAGGGTGCCAGCAGATTCAGGAGCAGCAGCGCACTCAAGGCCAGCATCGCCTCACAGGCCCCCAGCCACAGGCTACTTCGTGCGCGAGTGTGGGCGAAGCGCGTGATGTTTTGCAGGACCAACATTGCCAGGCAGCCGAGGAACAGGCCAAGCAACAACGGCTGCCGCTCGTCTGCCGCGCTGGCTATCGCCGATTGCAGGGTGATGTTGGGGCGCAATTTCTGTTCTGACACCGAGCGCAGGTAGATGTCCAGTGGGACATTGCTTTGTGGCAGTGGCAGGAGGAAGTCGGTGGAGGGTGGCAATTTGTTATCGCGCGGTATGTTATTACCGGCACGTGAGTGGCTGATCAGTGTGTTGCCGTCAAGCACGTACAGGTCCAGGCTAGCCAGGTCGGGCGCGAAGATGCGCAGCAGTTGTTCGTGATCGTCGGGCTGCAGGCGATAGTGCAGCCAGACTGCGCTGTTGCGGTCACCTGCGCTGACTTGATCGAGCTCGATTGGACTGAATTGATTCGAGTAGCGCGCCGAATGGACATCGCTTAATTGCAGGTCGGCCTTTTCATCAAGCAATGTAGACCAGCCACCGCCTTGCTCGGCGTAAGCCGGGGGCATGCAGAGCAGGGTCAGCAGACTGACAGTGAAACCTATGGCGATCCTGAGCCAGCGCACGGCGAAATCCCTTCGTAGGTGAATGCCAGATAACTATGCGCGGGGCTGGAATAAACAGGCAAGCACCTGCTGATAGGTGCCTGCCTGGCTGGCCGTCTAGCCTTATTCCAGGTCTTCACCACGCTCGCGAGCAATGGCACGGTAGCCAATGTCGTTGCGATAGAAACAACCTTCCCAATCAATTTCAGCCGCCAGTCGGTAAGCGTGCTCCTGGGCGCTCGCTACGCTTTCACCTAGCGCGGTGGCACACAGGACACGCCCGCCGGACGTCACGACTTGACCATCCTTCAATGCTGTACCTGCGTGGAATACTTTGCCAGGCAAACCCGCTGCAGCGTCCAGACCTTTTATCACGGCATCTTTGGCGTAATCGCCTGGGTATCCGCCGGCGGCCAGCACGACGCCCAGACTCGGACGCGGGTCCCACTGAGCTTCAACTTTGTCCAGCGCTTGCGCCAGAGCGGCCTCGATCAGTAGCACCAGGCTCGATTGCAGGCGCAACATCACCGGTTGGGTTTCCGGATCGCCAAAGCGGCAATTGAATTCGATGACCTTCGGATTGCCTGCTTTGTCGATCATCAGCCCAGCATAGAGGAAACCGGTGTAAACGTTGCCTTCCTCAGCCATGCCCCGGACAGTCGGCCATATGACCAGGTCCATGACACGTTGGTGGACCTGTGCAGTCACCACCGGGGCCGGGGAGTAAGCACCCATGCCACCGGTATTCGGGCCGCTGTCGCCGTCGCCGACGCGCTTGTGATCCTGACTGGTGGCCATTGGCAATACGTTCTTGCCGTCGACCATCACAATAAAGCTGGCCTCTTCGCCATCGAGGAACTCTTCGATGACTACCCGCGAACCGGCTTCGCCAAACGCGTTGCCAGCGAGCATGTCGCGCACAGCGTCTTCGGCTTCAGTCAGCGTCATGGCAACAATGACGCCTTTGCCTGCCGCCAGGCCGTCTGCCTTGATCACGATCGGTGCGCCGGTTTTTTGCAGATAAGCCAACGCAGGCTCGACCTCGGTGAAGGTCTCATAATCCGCTGTCGGGATCTTGTGGCGGGCGAGGAAATCTTTGGTGAAGGCTTTCGAACCTTCCAGCTGCGCGGCACCTGCGGTCGGACCGAAGCAGTCCAGGCCACGGGCACGGAACAGATCTACGACGCCCGCGACCAGTGGCACTTCCGGGCCAACGATGGTCAGGGACACGTTCTTTTGTGCAAAATCTGCAAGCTGCTCAAGGGCCAGCACGTCGATGGCGACGTTTTCGCACTTGGCTTCAGTCGCGGTCCCGGCATTGCCCGGTGCCACGAAAACTTTCACGACACGCGGGTCCTGTGCGACTTTCCACGCCAGGGCGTGTTCACGGCCACCGCTGCCAATGATCAAAACATTCATTTCAAAAACCTCGATGACGCTGAATTCTGTTTTAGAACCTAAAGCGCTTTTCGCCGTAGGAGGTCGCACTGAAGCACATACCTGCTTCAGTGCGGCCGCTGCCAAGTTAGTGGCGGAAATGGCGCATGCCGGTGAACACCATCGCAATCCCGGCTTCATCGGCTGCGGCGATCACTTCGTTGTCGCGCATCGAGCCACCTGGCTGGATGACGGCAGTGATCCCAGCCTTGGCTGCGTTGTCGATGCCGTCACGGAACGGGAAAAACGCATCCGATGCCATGACCGCGCCCTGTACTTGCAGGCCAGCGTGTTCAGCTTTGATCGCGGCGATGCGTGCAGAGTTTACGCGGCTCATCTGGCCAGCGCCGACGCCGATGGTCTGACGATTCTTGGCGTAGACGATGGCGTTGGACTTCACGTATTTGGCGACTTTCCAGGCGAAGATCAGGTCGTGGATTTCCTGTTCGGTCGGCGCGCGCTGGGTCACGACTTTCAGGTCGTCGCTGCCGATCATGCCGATGTCGCGGCTCTGCACCAGCAACCCGCCATTGACGCGTTTGAAGTCCCAGGCGGGCATGCGCTCGGCAGCCCATTGCCCGGTAGTCAGCAGGCGAACGTTGGCCTTGGTGGCTATAATGGCTTTTGCTTCGGCCGTTACGCTTGGCGCGATGATCACTTCGACGAACTGACGATCGATAATGGCCTTGGCTGTTTCAGCATCCAGCTCGCGGTTGAAGGCGATGATGCCGCCGAAAGCCGATTCGGTGTCGGTGGCATAGGCCAGTTCATACGCCTGGCGAATGCCGCCTTCGTCGTCCGGGCTGACCGCGACGCCGCACGGGTTGGCGTGTTTGACGATGACACAGGCAGGCTTGACGAAGCTTTTCACGCATTCCAGCGCGGCATCGGTGTCGGCCACGTTGTTGAAGGACAGTTCCTTGCCTTGTAACTGGGTCGCCGTGGCGATGCTTACTTCGGCAGGGTGGGCTTCCACGTAGAACGCCGCGCTCTGATGCGGGTTCTCGCCATAGCGCATTTCTTGAGCCTTGATGAACTGGCTGTTGAACGTACGCGGGAAGGCGCTACGGCCTTCAGTGCTGAGGGTTTCGGCGCTCTGGTCGATGCTGCCCAGGTAGTTGGCGATCATGCCGTCGTAGGCGGCAGTATGCTCGAATGCCTTGAGCATCAGATCGAAACGCTGGGCGTACGTCAGGCCACCGGCCTTGAGGCTTTCCAGCACGTGGCTGTAGTCGCTGGCGTTGACCACGATGGCCACGTCTTTGTGGTTTTTGGCTGCCGAGCGAACCATGGTCGGGCCGCCGATATCGATGTTCTCGATAGCGGTCGGCAGGTCACAACCTGGCTTGGCGATGGTCGCTTCGAACGGGTAAAGGTTGACCGCAACCAGATCGATCGGCTTGATCCCGTGCTCGCTCATGATGGCGTCGTCGATACCGCGACGGCCAAGGATGCCGCCGTGGATTTTCGGGTGCAGGGTTTTGACCCGGCCATCCATCATTTCTGCGAAGCCGGTGTAATCAGCGACTTCTACCGCAGCAATACCATTGTCCTTGAGCAGCTTGAAGGTGCCGCCGGTGGAGAGGATCTCGACGCCCAGAGCGGTAAGCCCGCGCGCGAATTCGAGAATCCCGGTCTTGTCGGAGACGCTGATCAACGCGCGGCGGATTGGCAGGCGGGTAGTCTGGTCGGTCATTTCAATTCCCATCTAAAGCAAAGGAGTCAGCAAAAAAAGGCGACCCAATGAGGTGGGTCGCCTCTTCTGTTTTAAATGCTTACAGCAGATCGTACTGCTTGAGTTTCTTGCGCAGGGTGCCGCGATTGAGGCCCAGTAATTCGGACGCTTTGGTCTGGTTACCCTTGACGTAGTTCATCACGCATTCGAGCAATGGCGCCTCGACTTCCGACAGCACGAGGTTGTACACATCCGTGACGGCAGCGCCTTCCAGGTGGGCGAAATAATTGTGCAGCGCTTTCTCGACACTCCCGCGCAGGGTTTGACCCTCTTCGCTCGGGGTGTTGAGGTGCTGTTTCAAATTGACGTTGTCGCTCACGGGTGTTGTTCCACTCACTAAAGTCTCGGTCATCATCGTCATGCGGCCACCTCTTCTTCGTCCCTTGTTTCCGGGCTCTTGTAACGCTCGCTGAAAAAGTCGCGAACGTTGGCGCACTGTGCTTCCGTATCTTCCAAACGATTGAAGTGGGCGCGAAACTCCCTGGCGCCCGGCAAGGTTGCGAGATACCAGCCGACATGCTTGCGCGCAATACGCACGCCCAGCACATCGCCATAGAAAGTGTGCAGCGCCGCCAGATGCTCAAGCAGGATGCGTTCCACCTCACTCAACTGCAGCGCCGGTAATGTCTCGCCGGTGCGCAGGTAGTGTTCTATCTCGCGAAAAATCCATGGGCGCCCTTGGGCGGCCCGACCAATCAACAACCCGTCTGCACCGGTCGCCTGTAGCACGTACCGGGCTTTTGCCGGTGAATCGATATCGCCATTGGCGAAGACCGGGATCGACACTGCCTGTTTGATTTCGGCAATGGTGTCGTATTCGGCTTCGCCGGTGTACAGGTCTGCCCGGGTGCGGCCATGTACCGCCAGCGCCATTATTCCCGCCTGCTCGGCGATTTTCGCCACGGTCAGACCATTTTTGTTCGCCCGGTCCCAGCCGGTACGAATCTTCAAGGTGACCGGTACATCGACTGCAGCCACTACGGCCTGCAGGATCTCGCTCACTAGGTGTTCGTCTTTCAATAACGCAGAGCCGGCAGCCTTGTTGCAGACTTTTTTTGCCGGACAACCCATGTTGATATCAATAATCTGTGCGCCCATTTCGACATTGGCGCGTGCTGCATCCGCCAGCATCTGCGGGTCACCGCCGGCGATCTGTACCGAGCGTGGCTCGGGATCACCTTCGTGGATCATGCGCAGGCGCGATTTGCGACTGTTCCACAGGCTCATGTCACTGGTGACCATTTCCGAAACCACCAGCCCCGCACCGAGTTGACGGCAGAGCTGACGAAAAGGCTGGTCCGTGACCCCGGCCATCGGGGCGAGAATCAAGCCGTTTTGCAATGTATAGGGGCCGATACGTACCGCCGACATAGGTGTGCCTGTTGTGGGGCCGAATCAATGCATGTCATGTGGAAACGACTGCGGGCCTGGCACGCAACGGTTCCACACGGGCCTGCTCGGGTTCTGTCCGTTAAGTGCTTGCGCGACTTTTCAGACCGAACTCAGAGTGTGAAAAAGGGTTGGCATGATACCCGCTCTCGATGACTGGATAAAGGCTGAATTGGATAAAATCTGAACAGTTATTTTCTTGTCGTTGACGGTTCGGTTTTCTGCCACGACGTCATAAAAACGCCGTCAATCCCGGAAGGGTGAGCGCTTCATGCTCAAGCTTGAGGCTATCAGCCTTTTTTACCGGAGCGCTGCTGGCAGGCTGGGCTCTCCGGTCCGCGCGCGCTCACTCGGGTGAGCGGAAGCTCAAGCTGTAATTCACGGCTTTGGTCCCTGGATCGAGGATGTCCAGTGCGATATGAATCGGCGTTTGCGGTGGCATTTCAGCTTTACCGGCCATCTCGCCGCTCAGGTATTCGCTGGGTTTGAATCGACGACTGGCGATCAACTGGCCATTGGGATCGGCGAATCGCAACTCCAGCAGCGGAAACGGCTGAGAAAAGGACGCCCGGTTATAGATGATTGCGTCAACCACCAGTGCGCCCTTGAACTCGGGATGGCTGCGCACCACCAGATTGCTGCTCTTGAGCAGCTTGATATCAACTTTTGACGGTACGGTGCAACCGATCTGCGGACAGATCTGCTGGAACCATGGGCGGTATTGATCCTGGCGCGCCAGCTCGTCGAAGTGATACCAGATGTATTGACCGGCCAATGCGACGCTCGCAAGCACAATCAGCAATCCCCAGAAAAAGCGTCGGCCCCAGCGCGGCTTGGGTTTCTGCCAGTCGAGTTGCAGTGGGTCGTCGGTCAGATCGAGGAGTGGCTTGTCTCGCGTCCCTTCATCGTACAAACCGGGTTCACTGCGACCGAGTTTGAGTCTTGGCTCCTGACGCTCATGCGATTCGTCGAGGGTGTCCGGTTCGTCGCCGTCGATGGCCGACCAACTTCCGGGGTTTTCTTTGGGCGGAGGAGGGCTCTGGCTTTCGCTCAGGCGTGGTCCCTGCGCCTCGGGTTCGTCGTCCAGTGCTGCGCTGTCGAGTGACAACGAAGGCTCGGTACGATGGTGTGAAGTCGGTTCGGACGCTTCGTTCGTTTTGGGCGCGGCGCTGGCTTCAACGTGGAGGTGTTCTGGTGCATCGTCGTTGAGCAGGCTGTCGACCCACTGCTCGTTTTCTATATTGGCGCTGTCGCGACGTGCGCTCAGTGCCGAGTCGTCATGCCTGGAGTGGCCTTCGCGCCCGAACGTTTCAGGCAGCTGGATTTCCCGTTGCTCAAGTCTGGCGAGCTCTTCGTCCAAGTCGAGGTCGTCCAGATCAAGGCTGTCGAGCTCAATTGCGCTGGCCTTCCACTGAGGGGCAGGCTTGACTGGTTCTTCAGTGGGTACGACCACAGGCTCGGGCGGGATGATGGGAGAGGCGGGAAGAGGCGCTTGCGTTTCTGCGGGCGACTTGCCTGACCGTTGTTCGAGCAGTTGTTTTGCCGCATTGAAGACCTGCAGGCAGGAGCCGCACCGGACCACGCCCCGGGCCACGCTCAATTGGGCGTGGCTGACGCGGAAACTGGTCTGGCAGTGCGGACACTGAGTAACGAAACTGTCGGTCATGCGGCTATCCGGTTTAGGCAGGCGCTCATCTTAGTCCATGGTTTCAAATAGCGGTTAACGGCGACGACCTGTGATACGGACCCAGCCATCACGATTGGCGATGGGGTCCAGGTCGAACGTGTCGGCGTAAGCCGCGGCCACTTCTTCGCCTTGCTCAGCGAGGATGCCCGATAACGCCAGGCGACCACCGGTTTTGACCAGACTTGCCAGGGTTGGTGCCAACGACACCAAGGGGCCGGCCAGGATATTGGCGACCAACACGTCGGCTTTTTCTTGCGGCAGGTCTTCCGGCAGGTACAGGGTGAAACGCTCGGGGGCGATAGCGTTGCGGTCTGCGTTGTCGCGCGAGGCATCCAGCGCCTGGTAGTCAATGTCGGTGCCGACGGCTTGTTTGGCGCCCAGCAACAACGCCGCAATCGCCAGAATCCCCGAGCCGCAGCCGAAGTCCAGCACGCTGCAGTCTTTCAGGTCCTGACCGTCGAGCCATTCCAGGCACAGCGCGGTAGTGGGGTGCGTGCCGGTGCCGAAGGCCAGGCCTGGATCGAGCAGCAGGTTGACCGCATCCGGCTCGGGTGCCGCGTGCCAGCTCGGGACGATCCACAGGCGCTGACCAAAACGCATGGGATGGAAGTTGTCCATCCAGCTGCGTTCCCAGTCCTGGTCTTCGATGACTTCGCTCATGTGTTCCGGCAATTCTGCACCGGTGAGCAATTGCAGGTGGGCCAGCACCTGATCGGCATCGGTGTCGGCTTCGAACAGCGCCAGCAAGTGGGTATGCGACCACAGCGGCGTAGTGTTGAGTTCCGGCTCGAAAATCGGCTGATCTTCGGCGTCCATGAAGGTTACGGACACGGCGCCTACTTCAAGAAAAGCGTCTTCGTAGGTTTCGGCTTGTTCTGGGCTGATGGCGAGACGGACTTGCAGCCAAGGCATGGCGGGCACCTTTGAAAAATGACGATGTGCAGCCAGCGGCTGCGAGAAGCGCGCAAGTTTACTTGAGCGCGAAGGGGAAGGGCAAAAAACAACAAAGCCGCGGCTAGGCGGCTTTGAGGGGAAGAGCCCAAGACAGGCTCTTTCTGACATGACAGATCAGATAGGGCTGGGCGACACAATGATTTTGACGTTGTGTTCCTTGTTGTTGACCAGTTCCTCGAACCCGCGACTGACAATGTCCTCCAGGCCAATCCGTCCGGTGACCAGCGGCGTGATGTCCAGGCTGCCGTCGGCGATAAGGGCGATCACATCGGCGAACTCGCCGTTGTAGGCCAAAGAGCCCATGACCTGTTTTTCGGTGGACACCAAGTCGAAGAAATTGAATTGGCTGGGCTCCTCGAAAATACCCACCAGCACGCATTTGCCGGCTTTGCGGATCACATCGATGGCGAGCTTGGCCGTGTGTTTATTGCCGATGCATTCGAAGCTCACATCGGCGCCCAAGCCATGGGTGGCCGCGCGAATTTCGGCAAGCGCGTCGCACTCGGAAGGATCGAAGACCCGGTTGGCGCCGACTTCGAGTGCCTTGGCCTTGCGCGCCGACGACATTTCCAGGGCAATAACCTGTGCGGCACCGGCCGCTTTGGCGCACATGATGGTGCACAGGCCAATGGTGCCAGCGCCCACGACCACCACGGTTTGCCCGTGCAGGCTGCCTGCCTTCTTGACGGCATGCATGCCCACCGCCAGTGGCTCGATCAGCGCACCGGCCTCTTTAGGGAAACCTGCCGGCAATTTGTACAAAAGGTTGGCAGGCACATTGACCCACTCAGCGAAGGCGCCATTGTTCATCAGGCCGGTAAACGCCAGTCGTTCACAGATGTTGTAGAGGCCATGGGTGCAGTAATAACAGGTGCCGCAATGCTGGCAGGCGTCAGCGGTGATCAGGTCACCCACGGCAAAACCCTGGACGTTGGCGCCGAGTTTGATGATTTCGCCGCAGAACTCATGGCCCAGAATGCATTGGCCCTGAATGCCGGTCATCGGGTGCGGAGCGTCTACCGGAATGAACACTGGTCCGGCGACGTATTCATGCAGGTCCGAACCGCAGATGCCACACCAGTCCACGCGAATCTGTACCCAGTCGGCAGGCGGGTCGGAGGGCAGCGGCACGTCTTCTACGCGGATATCGTGGCGTCCATGCCAGACCGCTGCGCGCATGCTGGCGGTGCTTTTCAATGCAGTGCTCATCGTGTGTTATCTCCTCACAACAGTGTGGAAGCTCCAGCGAGCGTCGGGCAGGCCAGAGCCACTGATTTATTGGCCCTGCAGGAAGCCGAGAATCAGGCGGTTGACCTGCTCCGCCGCTTCCATCTGCACCATGTGGCCTTGACCCGCCAACACCTCGACCTGTGCACTGAGCCCTTGAGCATGAGCGGCAGGGATGATGGCGTCGTTGGCGCCCCAAATCACCAGGCTCGGCTGCTGCGCGACGACTGACCGCAGGTCGCTGTGCTGCTGTCCGCCAGCAAACAATTGGGTGGTCAGCAGGCGCAGGGCTGCGTCGACCCCTTCCAGGCGTTTGAACTTGAGCATGTCTTCAAGCATTTGCCGATTCACCAGCGCCGGGTCGGAAAACAGCTGCACTAGTTGTGGCTTCAAGGCGTTGCGGTTGGCGGCGTCGATAAAGCCCTGCAAATACTCGCCATTGATCTGCGAGCCCAAGCCAGCGCTGGCGATCAAGGTCAGTGAGCGGACTCGATTCGGTGCAAGGCGGGCGGCGTTGAGTGCGACGGCGCCACCCATCGAATGGCCGGCCAAGTGTGCGGACTCTATGTCCAGATGATCGAGCAAGCTCAGGACGGTCTGGCTCAGTTCATCCAAGTCGCCGCGTTGCAGGGTTTTGCCCGACTCGCCATGCCCCGGCAGATCGAGTGCGATAACGCGGCGCCCGGCAGCCAGTGCGTCGTGGTTGAACAGCCAGTTGTTTAAATCTCCGCCGAAACCGTGAATCAACACCAGCGGACTGGTGCCTTCGCCACGGTCGAAGAAGCGTAGCGTGCGGCCCTCGAGCTGGATTTTCTGCGGCGCTGGACCGCTGTCTTCTGCAGCATCGCCACCGGGCACGAACTCGGCCTGGAAGCGTTCGATCACCGCGTCGACCTCTGCATCACTGGCATCCCCCTCGACAACGATGGCGAGCAGGGCGCCCACGGACAGGGTTTCATCCTGTTGCGCTATCCGGCGCCGCAACACGCCAGAAAAAGGGGTTTCGACGCTGCTGGAAATTTTGTCGGTTTCGACATCGAGCACCTGATCGCCTTTCTCTATGCGCTCGCCTTCCTCCTTGAGCCACGTGTCGACGCGCCCTTCGGTCATCGACAGGCCCCATTTAGGCATGGTTAGCGTATGAATCTGGCTCATGCAACCTTCCTCCCTTCGCAAATTTTATGCACGGCCGCCTCGATTTTCGCCGCGGTAGGGATGTACAGGTCCTCCAGCGCGTCGGAGAAAGGCACAGGGGTGTGCGGCGCGGTGACCATTTCAATCGGTGCTTTGAGGGCGAAAAACGCTTTCTGAGCGACCAGTGCCGAGATGTCGGTGGCCATCGAACAGCGTGGGTTGGCTTCGTCGATCACCACCAGACGCCCGGTTTTTTCTACACTTTCGAGGATGCTGTCCAGGTCCAGCGGGCTGGTGGTACGCAAGTCCAGAACTTCACAGGCAATGCCCTGGCGTGCGAGGTTGTTTGCTGCCTCCAGCGCCAAATGGACCATGCGACCGTAGGTCACGAGGGTTACGTCATCGCCCTCGCGCAAGAAATTGGCTTCGCCAAACGGCACGGTATACAGCTCTTCCGGGACTTCACCCTGCATGCTGTAAAGCATTTTGTGCTCGCAGAAAATCACCGGGTCGTTGTCGCGAATGGCCTGGATCAGCAAGCCCTTGGCGTCATAGGGCGAGGACGGGCACACCACTTTCAGGCCGGGGATGTGGGTCCACAGGGAGGTGAGCATTTGCGAGTGCTGGGCGGCGGCCCTCAAGCCGGCGCCATACATGGTGCGGATTACCACCGGGGTGACGGCCTTACCACCGAACATGTAGCGAAATTTAGCCGCCTGGTTGAGGATCTGATCCAGACAGCAGCCCGCGAAATCAACGAACATCAGTTCGCACACGGGGCGAACCCCTTGAGTGGCGGCGCCTATGGCGGCACCGACATACCCCAATTCGGACAGCGGCGTATCCAGAACCCGCCCAGGAAACTGGTGATAGAGACCCTTGGTGACGCCGAGCACGCCGCCCCAGGCATCCTGCTCGCCGGGTGCGCCTGCGCCGCCAGCGACGTCTTCACCCATGATGAATACGGTGGGGTCGCGGCGCATTTCCTGGGCAAGCGCTTCGTTGATCGCCTGCTGATAGCTTATTTTTCTCGCCATGATAATTCTCCTGTTGTTCTTGTTTTGAGGTCGGCTCAGGGATAGGACACGTACACGTCGGTCAGCAGGTCGCTTGCCTGGGGTTTAGGGTCGGATTTGGCCCGGCGTACGGCGTCTTCGATCAGGTGCTCGACGTCTAGATCGATCTGGTCGAGTTGAGCGACTTTCAGCAGCCCGGCATTCAGGCTGCGTTCGCGGAACTGCATGAGACAGTCACGGGTGTCGCGAAAGTTCTTGATCTCGTCGGGCGCGCGGTAGGTTTGTGCATCACCTTCGAAGTGGCCGTAGTAGCGGGTGAGTTTCATCTCGATCAGCGACGGCCCTTCGCCGGCTCGGGCGCGAGCGACAGCGGCACCCGCAGCTTCGTGGACCGCGAAGAAGTCGAAGCCGTCTACCGTCACGCCGGGCATGCCGAAACCGGCTGCGCGGTCGGCGATATGGTCACTGGCGACCGACCACACAGACGCCGTGGCCTCGGCGTAACCGTTGTTTTCGGCGATGAACAGGCAGGGCAGGTTCCAGATCGACGCGAGGTTCATGGCTTCGAAAACCGCCCCCTCGTTTGAACCGCCATCGCCAAAGAAGGCCACCGCAACACCCTGCGTGCCTTTGAGCTTGGCGGCCAGGGCGGCACCGGCAGCCAAGGGTGCGCCGGCGCCGACGATGCCGTTGGCGCCGAGCATGCCTTTCTCCAGGTCGGCGATGTGCATCGAACCGCCCTTGCCGCCGCAGACCCCGGTTTTCTTGCCGTAGATCTCGGCCATCATGCCGTACACATCGACCCCCTTGGCGATGCAATGGCCATGGCCGCGGTGGGTGGAAGAAATGCAGTCATCGTCGGTAAGGTGGGCCATGACGCCAGCGGCCGAGGCTTCTTCGCCGGCATACAGGTGGACGAAGCCAGGGATCTCGCCAGTGGCGAATTCGACGTGCAGGCGCTCTTCGAAGACGCGGATCGTGCGCATCACTTTGTAGGCGTGCAACAGTTGCTCATGGGACAGGTGAGTGGACATCTTGTTGTTCTCCTGGGTTGTCTCAACACGGAAGGTTTGCGGGGTGTTGCGGGTGCTCGCGACCTATCGCCAGCAGGCGATGGAGCGCGGCGTAGGCCAAAACGGCTTCGACATCAATGCTGATCGGGCCGTAAGGGTCGAGGGTGACGGTGGGGTGGTCGTTGGCGCTGAACTCGATTTCACGCTCGCCGTCCAGGGCCAGGGTGCCATTGAGCAGACTCGGCGAATAAGCCACCCCAGGTTGCATCGAGCCGCAGGCACTGACGGCGCAGCCCTGGAGCAAACCTGGCGCCAGCGGCACCAGAACGGCATCGTCGGCGTTGGGGTTCAGGCGGACCCAGGCGCCCAGCGGTGATTGGCGCGAAACTGGACACCACAGCCCGCAGAGTGCCGAAAGGCCAATGGCATGGGGCTCGGCAAACGTCACGAAAACTTCCGCCAGGTCTTCGGCGCGGCAGATCGCACGGGCTCCGATGAAAGGTTGCGACGAGACGGCGACATCGACCAGCGCCCATTCACAAATGCCCCGGGCGTGCTCGCGAACCAGCAAACGCTTGTTGCGCCGCAGGCCAACCCCGGAAGGAATACGTCCGCTTGCGCAGAGCCCACCGGCCAGCCCGGCACTGGTGGATTCACGCAGTTCAGGGAAGGCGTTGTTAGTCCCGGTCGAGAGTGTCAGCAGGGGAATGTCACCGACTTCGGCGGCAACCGCCTTGTGCGTCCCGTCGCCGCCCAACACTGCGATCAGTGCGACCCCTTGTTCGGCCATCATTCGTGCGGCCAGACGTGTGTCTTCGACGGTCTGGCGCAAGGGCATGTCGAGAAAGGTCAGGCGTGGCCAGTGGCTTTCACGAGCGTTACGTCCCTGGCTGGCTTTGAGCACAGCGGCGGCGATGCCTGTCATGTCGGGCGCCAGCAAGACGTGCTGGATGCCGGTGGCGCCGAAAGCGCCGAGCAGACGCTGGACCACGGAGGCCTTCTCGGTACTCGAATAAACGCCAGCATTGGCCGTCAGGCGGCGCACATCGCGACCCGACGCCGGGTTGGCGATGATCCCCACGGTCAGCGCGGGTTCAGTCATGGCACACCTCTGATTATTGTTTGTCTGTGTCAGAGCAAGGCCGGTGCCAACCCGGTTGATATGGCCGCAGAGGGCCGGTGCAGAGCGCTTCGTGCAACAGCGTCGAGTGCCTGGCGGAGGGGCTGGGCGAGACGCGTGGTTGCAGATGACCGGGGGTTTGAGCGAGACGCTGAGACGCTCCGTCTCAACGACGGCTCGCTCGCAGGAAGGGTTGTCGTGGGTAGGCAAACGGCGCTTAATAACGCGCATAACAACAATACGCCCAGAGGTGGACAGGCCATGTTTGCCGCACACTCCAAAGCTCATGTGGACTGCGTCAGCCGCGTGCTGAGGCATGCCGGTCGCCTGCGACAAGCCCCCGTCCCGGACTTGATTCTCGATTCCTGGCGACGCTCGATGGACCAATACCATTTGGACCCTGCCTCGCAGCAAGGTCCGCGCATCCTTTCTCACACTGTCCTCAAGGAATGCCGCGAGCGTGCCGACCTGTTCCTGCGAATTGCCGGCGAGGAAGTCGCGAGGCTACACGGACGGGTTCGCGAAGCCGATTATTGTGTGCTGCTGACCGACGCGCAGGGCCAGACCATCGACTATCGGGTCGAGTCGGGCATCCGCAACGATTGCCGCAAGGCCGGTTTATACCTGGGAACCTGCTGGTCGGAAGGCGAGGAAGGGACCTGCGGGGTTGCCGCCGTGCTCACGGGCAAGGCGCCGGTGACGGTTCATAAACGTGATCACTTTCGGGCGGCCTTCATCGGGTTGACCTGTTCTGCGGCGCCGGTGTTCGATCCCCAAGGTGAGCTGCTCGGCGTGCTGGACGTTTCGGCGCTGCAATCGCCGGATGATCGGCGCAGTCAGCATTTGATCCGGCAGATGGTCGTGCAGAGTGCCCGCGTTATAGAAAACGCGTTCTTCATGCACAGCGCTCAGGGGCATTGGTTGTTACGTGCGCACAGCGCGCCGGGGTATGTCGACAGTCAGCCCGATTACCTGTTGGCGCTGGATAACGACGGCCGCTTGTTGGCCCTCAACAGCATGGCGCGACAGGCTTTGCGTCAGCGTTTTGGTCGCTTGCCAGAGCACATCAACGAGGTGTTCGGCCCTGATGCCTTGCAGGCGGTAACGGATGAAACGCCGCAACTGCTGCGCTGGGGAGGCGATGACGGCGAATTGCATGTGCGACTCAGCGCGCCCCGCAGGCAGCACCCGATGCGAGCCGTGCCGACAGAGGAAAGCGCCGCCACCCAACTCGATCCGCGCATTGCCCAGAGCTTGCAGTTGGCGGTGCGGGTCAAGGATTGCAACTTGCCGGTCCTGATTCAGGGTGAGACCGGCTCAGGCAAAGAGGTGTTTGCCCGGCAGTTGCATGACATCAGCGCCAGGCGCAGCGGGCCGTTTGTCGCCCTCAACTGTGCGGCTATTCCGGAAAGCCTGATCGAGAGCGAGTTGTTCGGCTACGTCGCCGGTGCGTTCACGGGGGCGTCGAGCAAGGGCATGCGCGGGCTGTTGCAGCAGGCTGACGGTGGCACGTTGTTCCTTGATGAGATCGGCGACATGCCCTTGAGTTTGCAGACCCGTCTGCTGCGGGTCATGGCCGAAGGCGAGGTCGCCCCCTTGGGCGGTGCGCGGCGGCAAACGGTGGATATTCAAGTGATCTGTGCGACACACCGCAATCTTGCGGCGATGGTGGCGGACGGTAGTTTTCGTGAGGATTTATATTTCCGCCTCAGCGGTGCGCGATTCCAGTTGCCGCCTTTACGCGAGCGCAGCGACCGCCTGGTGTTACTCAATCGACTGTTCGAAGAAGAAGCGCGTTTGTGCGGCGGGCGGGCGGGTTTGAGTGCGTCGGCACTGGAATGCCTGCTCAGCTACGCGTGGCCGGGCAATGTCCGCCAATTGCGCTATGTCTTGCGTTACGCCTGTGCGGTGTCCGCAGGCATGACTGTCCAGTTGAGTGACCTGCCGGAAGATGTCCGTGGGGCACCTGGCACCGAGCGTTCGTTGACTCATTCGGTTGAAGAACGCGTCAGTCCGCAACGTCAGCTATTACTGGATGCGCTCATCCGTCATCGCTGGAAACCCGGTGATGCCGCCCGATCACTGGGGATATCGCGGGCGACGTTGTACCGGCGGGTAAACCTGCACGGTATCGAGATGCCGGGTAAAAGGCGCATTTAGGGCCAAAAAAAAGACCCTTGCCGCGAGGCGAGGGTCTTTTTCAGGTGCTGCGAGTGGCTCGAGTAACGGAGACCGTTATTCGTTAGCCAATTTGTGTTCCAGGTAGTGGATGTTGACTCCGCCTTTGCAGAAGCCTTCATCACGAACCAGGTCACGGTGCAGCGGGATGTTGGTTTTGATCCCGTCTACCACAATCTCGTCCAGCGCATTGCGCATGCGCGCCATGGCTTCGTCACGGGTTGCGCCCCACGTGATCAGCTTGCCGATCAACGAGTCGTAGTTCGGCGGTACTTTGTAGCCACTGTAAAGGTGGGAGTCGACCCGTACGCCATTACCGCCCGGCGCATGGAAATGCTTGACCAGTCCAGGGCTCGGAATGAACGTTTTCGGGTCTTCGGCATTGATCCGGCACTCCAGTGCATGCCCGCGAATGACTACGTCATCCTGGGTATACGAGAGTTTGTTGCCGGCGGCGATGCTGAGCATCTCCTTGACGATGTCGATGCCGGTGACCATTTCCGATACCGGATGCTCTACTTGAACCCGAGTGTTCATCTCGATGAAGTAGAAGTTGCCGTCCTCGTAAAGGAACTCGAACGTGCCGGCACCACGGTAACCGATGTCGATGCAGGCCTTGACGCAACGCGCTAGAACTTCCTGGCGAGCCTTTTCGTCGATGCCCGGTGCCGGTGCTTCTTCAAGCACCTTCTGGTGCCGACGTTGCAGCGAGCAATCACGGTCGCCCAAGTGGATCGCGTGACCCTGGCCATCGGACAGCACCTGAACTTCCACGTGACGTGGGTTGGTCAGGAACTTTTCCAGATAGACCATCGGGTTGCTGAACCAGGCTGCCGCTTCGGCACGGGTCTGCTTCGCCGCTTCGATCAGGTCTTCTTCGCGGTGCACTTCGCGCATACCACGACCACCACCGCCGCCAGCGGCTTTGATGATCACGGGGTAACCGACTTCGCGACCGATGCGCAGCGCGGTTTCTTCGTCTTCGGGCAGTGGGCCGTCAGAACCTGGAACCGTTGGCACGCCAGCACGCTTCATGGCGTCCTTGGCAGAAACCTTGTCGCCCATCAGGCGGATGGTTTCGGCGGTAGGACCAATAAAGGCGAAACCGGATTTCTCCACCTGTTCGGCGAAGTCGGCGTTTTCCGCAAGGAAGCCGTAACCCGGGTGAATCGCCGTGGCGCCTGTCAGTTCGGCAGCCGAGATGATGGCTGGAACGTTCAGATACGACAGGTTGGCAGGTCCAGGACCAATGCAGACGGTTTCGTCTGCCAGGCCCAGGTGCATCAACTCGCGGTCTGCCGTTGAGTGTACGGCGACGGTCTTGATGCCCAGTTCTTTACAGGCACGCAAGATGCGCAGGGCGATTTCGCCGCGGTTGGCGATCAGAACTTTTTCCAACATCGCAGGCTCTCCGTGGTTCAAACGATGGTGAACAGCGGCTGGTCGTACTCAACCGGCTGACCGTTTTCTACCAGGATGGATTCGATCACACCGCTGGTTTCAGCTTCGATGTGGTTCATCATTTTCATCGCTTCAACGATGCAAATGATGTCGCCCTTCTTCACGGTCTGGCCGATTTCGACAAAAGCTGGCGAAGTCGGAGCAGGCGTGCGGTAGAACGTACCGACCATCGGCGAACGAGCGATCGTGCCGTTGAGTTTTGGTGCGGCAGGTGCTTCTGCAACAACGGCAACGGGCGCGGCAGCAACAGGTGCAACCGGCGCAGCCATTGGAGCAGGTGCGTAGTACTGCTGAGCAGGGGTTTTGCTGTGACGGCTGATGCGTACGGACTCTTCACCTTCACGGATCTCGAGCTCGTCGATGCCGGATTCTTCCAGCAGTTCGATCAGTTTCTTAACTTTACGGATATCCATTAATCATCAACTCCCAAGGGTCGGTCAGGGGCGTATAGCTTGTTGTTCAAGCTGTTCCAGGGCGGCCTCCAGGGCCAGTCGGTAACCGCTGGCGCCAAGGCCGCAGATCACTCCCACCGCTACATCCGAGAAGTAAGAGTGATGGCGGAAAGGTTCGCGTTTGTGCACGTTAGAGAGATGCACTTCGATGAATGGGATGCTCACGGCCAGCAGCGCGTCACGTAATGCGACGCTGGTGTGCGTAAAAGCTGCTGGATTGATCACAATGAAGTCCACGCCTTCATCGCGTGCGGCGTGAATGCGATCGATCAGTTCATACTCGGCATTACTTTGCAGGTACATCAGATGATGGCCACGGTCTCGGGCCTGTTTTTCCAGATCCTGATTGATCTGCGCCAAGGTCACCGCGCCGTAGAGGCCCGGTTCGCGTGTGCCGAGCAGGTTCAGGTTAGGTCCGTGGAGAACCAGTAAGGTCGCCATCTGTTGTTCCTTATTGTGTATGCGAGCATCGATGCGCAGCGACTATGCCGTAAACCCCTGCGTACTGTCCAGTTAACTGCAATAGCCAGCACGATGACCGATGTTCGCGCGAAGTTTGTGACTCGTTTATTGAATTTGGTCATTTGCCCTGGCGATGCGTGCCGCGAAGGCTGTCGCATTGATTTCGCCGACCACCCGAAGATCCGCAAGCTCCGTGCCCTTTTTGCCGAAGAACAGCAGCGCAGGCGGGCCGAACAGCTTGTAGCGGTCGAGCAGGGCGCGTTGTTCTGCGTTGCTGTCGGTCATGTCGAAACGAATCAGGCGATAACCGGTCAGCTTGCTCGTCACGCGGGGATCGGGCAGTACGTCATGTTCGATGACTTTGCAGCTGATGCACCAGTCGGCGTACCAGTCCAGCAGCAACGGTTGACCGGCATTTTTTGCGTCGATCAGGGCGCGGTCCAGTTCGGCCGTGGTGCTGATGGTCTGCCATGGGCTGGTGGGTGCCACGGCTTCATTGGCCATCAATGCCGCTTGTGGTCGGCCCAGCGGACGCAAAGGATCGGTCTGGCCGCTCAGTGCGCCGTACCAGCAGGCCACTGCGTAGACCAGCAAAAACAGGCCAAGCAACTGATTAAGGCGTTGTGGACCGGACTTGTAGGTGAACTCCAGTGCGCCAAGAAACAGGGCAACGCCGGCCCCCAGCAAGCCCAGCAGGAGCAGGGTGATCTCGCCTGGGATGACCCGGCTGAGCAGGCCGATGGCCACGGCCAGCAGCAAGACACCGATAATGTTTTTTACCGAGATCAGCCACTCGCCGCTTTTAGGCAGCCATGCCGCGCCGCCCGTGGCGACCAGCAGCAAGGGCGTGCCCATGCCGAGTCCCAGCGCAAACAGCTTCAAGGCCCCACCCAGCGCATCGCCGCTGGCGCTGATATAAAGCAGCGCGCCTGCCAGGGGCGCCGAGACACACGGCGAAACCAGCAGGCTGGAGACCACGCCGAGGACTGCAGCGCCCCATAACGAGCCGCCTTCAGTGCGTCCCGCAACCCGGTGCAGGTGAAAGCTGATGAAGTGCGGGAGACGCAGTTCGAACAGACCAAACATCGCCGCAGCGAAAATCATGAAGAACAGCGAAAAAGGTACCAGCACCCAGGCTGATTGCAGGCGCGCCTGTAAGTTCAGCTCTGCGCCGAACATGCCCATCAACGCCCCGAGCAGGGAAAAACAGATGGCCATCGGGAGCACATACGCCAGCGACAAGCTGAAACCGCGCAACCCGCCGACCTGCCCGCGTAGGACCACGCCGGACAGGATCGGTAGCATAGGCAGTACGCACGGGGTGAATGTCAGGCCGATACCCGCAAGGAAAAACAGCGCCAGTTCCTTCCAGCCCCAGGTGCCCTTGGTTGGTGGTGTGGCAGACAAGCCTGTACTTGCGGCCGCAACGTCGCCGATGTCCAGGCGCTCGGTTTCAGGCGGATAGCACAGACCCTTGTCGGCACAGCCTTGATAGGTGACGGCCAGGGTGAACGGTCGGTTGTCGCCGGGTTTGCGTGGCAGGTCGACATCGAGAATGCCGTGATAGACCTCTACGTCGCCAAAGTACTCGTCGTGTTTTTGCTCGCCCTGAGGCAGCTGCGCGGCGCCCAGGCCTATATCGGCAGGCTCGGTGCGGAACTGAAAGCGATGGCGGTATAGGTAATAGCCTTCGCTGGCGACGAAACGCAATTTGATCGATTGCGGTGTGGTTTCGATCAGGCTCAGGCGAAATGCTTCGCGGACCGGCAGGAAGTCAGCGCTGTTGTTTAGCGATGCTGTGCCTAGTGTGGTGCTGGGGCGATTGTCCAGGAGGCTGGCACCCGAGGCGGGCAGGGCGAGGATCAATAACATCAGGCAGAGCAGGCGGCGCATAGCGGTCTCGCATGTCGAAAGTCCGCGCATGATAGCGGACTGCTCCCTGTCTTGCATGACACAGACCTTGTAGGCGCTTGCGCCTACAAAAGGCGGATCTACACCCTGAACGCTTGCACGGCGGTGTTCAGTCGCCCGCCAAGTTGTTGCAGGTGCTGGCTTTGGCTGCGGCCTTCGCCGATGCGCAGGAGGTTATCCCCGCCCAATTGGTGGATGCCTTCGCTGTGATCGCGAATTTCGCTGACGGCACCGCTTTGTTGGGCGGTAACGTCGGCGATGCGTTCTGCGGTGTTGGCGATGGTCTGGATCGCACCGACGATTTCATCCAGCGCGCCATCGGCGGCTTGTGCCTGATTGGCGGTGGCTTTGGCGTGCTCGACCTGAGCACGCATGCCTTCTACCGACTCACTTGCCGCTTTTTGCAAGCTGGCAATTAGTACTTGAATCTCGCCCGTGGCCCCGGCGGTGCGCTGGGCCAGTGAGCGTACCTCCTCGGCGACCACCGCAAACCCCCGACCCATTTCCCCGGCGCGAGCGGCCTCGATGGCGGCGTTGAGGGCCAGCAGGTTGGTCTGGTCGGCGATAGAACGGATCACGGTCAATACGCTGCCAATGGTGGCCGACTCCACAGCCAGGATTTCTATGGCCTGAGCGTTGTGTTGCACTTCGCCCACCAGGGCATGCAGCCCGGTCAGGCTCAGGCCGATCACCCGTTGACCCTGTTCTACGGCGCGACCGGCATCGCGGCTGGCCTCTGCGGCTTGGCTGGCGTCCCCGGCCACCTGTTGAATGGTGGCTTCCAGTTCGCCCAGCGAGTCGCGAATCAACGCGGTATCACTGGCCTGGCGTTCTGCGCCGCCATGCAGGCCGGTGCAGAGTTCGGCCAAGGCATGACTGCTGCCCTCAACCTGCTCGGCGTTCAAGCGGATAGTGCCGACCAGGTCCACGAGGTAGGCCCGCAGACGATTCAGCGATTCTTCGATGTCGCGCAGTTCGCGGTTGGTCGCGCCCAGCTGGATGTCCTTGGCGAAATCCCCCTCGGCCCAGGTCGATAACGCGGGCGCAAGATTGGTCAGAACGCGGGACAGGCGCCGTTGCAGGGTGTCGATCAACAGCGCGATCAACAGGATCAGGCCGATCATCAGGCCTTGCATCATCCGCACATCGCCCTGGATAAGTGCGTGCTGTCCGCGCACCTCCGGTTCCAGGCTGGTGATTGCTTTTTGCAGCGTGTCGATTTTGAGTTGAGCGCTGGCGCTGAGTTCTGCGCGGCGCTGAATCTGATCCCGGGTACGGTTCAGCTCGGCAGGGTAACGGTTAAGCAGGCTGCTCAATTCACGTTTGTAGCCCACGCCGCTGTCTTCGGCGACGGCTTTCTCGCTGTTGCCCAGGCCCATCATGGCGGAGAAGTCTTCGGTGCTCGACTCGGCACTGGCCGTGACGCCGAGCAATGGCAAGGCATCCAGTGCTTGCGCCTGGGTGCTGATGGCGGCGACTTCACGTTCGACATCGGCGGCCAGCTCACTGCGGCCGCTGCTGACCAGTTTGTCCCGGGCCAGACTCAGGCGTCCCAAGTGTTGTGATGCGCTCAGTAGCGGGCCTTGGTAGCTGGGCGCCGCAGGGTTGGTGTTGCTGGAAGCATAGTGCGTGAGCTGTTCAAGCGCGGCGCCCAGTTCGCGTTCAGCCTGTAACAGCAGGCCTTGCGGATCACCCGCCAGCTTACCGGCGGCCAGCAGGTCGTTACTGCTGAACTCGCGCAGTTGGGAGAGGCTCGGGCGCAGGCTGTCGGCCATCTGTGGCGGCAGCGCATCGAGCTCATGCTGGAGCTTGTCGATGGCCTGAATGGCATCGCTTTGGCGCAGCGCATCGCCGCTGGAGAGGTAATCCTCAATGCTGCGCGCGACTTGGTTTTGAAACGCTTGAGACAGGCTCAGGTAGCGCTCCATCAGTTGATAGGGGCGTTCCAGTGCCTGCTGTGACCACCAAAGCGTTATTCCTAACGCGACACAAACGGTGACCAGCAGTAACGTATTGAGATTGGTAAGCAGCTTCAGGCGCATGTGGTCTCGACCCGACGACTAAGGGTAAGCGCTTGAAGTTATTGCGTTTTGGTTACAGTGTTATGACCGAATCGGTCGATTCATGAATAAAAGTGGCACTTTGCCTCTGGCGGCCCGCGTGCACCTGATTACGTCCCGCATCTTTAGCGTGGTACAGCGCATCATCTGCCAGTGACGACAGCGTCAGGCTGTCGGCGCTTTCGTACAATTCCACAACACCTGCACTAAAGGTGCACGACAAATCCACCGGTTGCGCCGGGTAATGAATCTCAGCAAAGCGCTGGCGGATCTCGTCCAGCACTCGGTGCGCGTTGTGCAGGTCGGTGTCAGGCATCACGATGGCAAACTCTTCGCCACCGTAACGGCCAATGTAGTCGGTCTTGCGCAGGCGTTGTTTGAGGAACAGCGCCAGGCTTTTGATCACCCTGTCGCCCATGGGGTGACCATGGCTGTCGTTGACGCGCTTGAAGTGATCGATGTCGAGCATGGCAAAGCTCAGCGGCTTGCCTTCGCGGCGTGCGCGGAAGCTGCAATCTTCAAGCAGTTGCAGGATATGTGTGTGGTTATACAGGCCGGTCAGACTGTCGCGAACCATCCGCGCTTTGAGGTTGCGCGCTCGCGCCGCGCGGTTGCGCACGGTGGTGATCAAATGCCGTGGCTTGATCGGTTTGGTCAGGAAGTCATCGCCGCCTTCACTCATGGCATCGAGTTGCTTGTCCAGATCGTCTTCGGCCGACAGGTAGATGATCGGTACGCTGACATAACGGTCGTTATGGCGGATCACCTTGGCCAGCTCGGTACCTGTGCAGCCCGGCATGTACATGTCGAGGATGATCAGGTCAGGTTGGAACTCCGCGAGTTCGGCCATGGCCTGGATCGGGTCAATCAATGTGCGGGTGATGATTCCGGCACTGTTCAGCAGGCGCTCGGTGTGAGTGGCCTGAGCGCGGGAGTCATCGATGATCAGCACTTTATAGGGCTCGTATTGCGCCACACAGGTGAGGACTTCGATTTTTTCCAGAAGGCTCGATGCGTCTAGCGTGCCGGTGAGAAACTCCTGACCGCCAGCGCGTACGGCGGCCAGTCGGGTCGGGGTGTCAGTTTCGTTATGGCTGAAAAACAACAGCGGCAGCTTGTGCTCCAGTCCGTCCTGCACCTTTGCCGCCAGGATCAGGCCTTCGCCGGGGCCGCAGAAGTCGACGTCCATCACGATCGCTGCCGGGTAGCGCTCAGCCATAGTGGCGTGGAACGCGGCAATACTGTCCAGCGACAAGGCGCTCAGACCGAAGAACTCAAGTTGTTTGGCCAGTCGCTCTGCGCGCTCGTGGTCCTGAAGCATCACGTAGATTGGCTTACGCAGGGGCGGCAACGACGTTTGGTCCAGGTGGTCACCGTGGCGCAGGCCGGTGCGCGACAAGCGTTGCATCAACCGGTTGAGTTCGGTGATCAGGCTGCTGCTCAGGCGTCCACGGTTGGCTTCGACGTCATCAAGTGCCACGCTGATACTGCGTGCCAATTGTGCGTGCTCAGCCTGTTCAAAGCGCTCGGCGAAACGCAGCAGGCGCAAGGTGGAATCGGTGAGCTCTGCCATGTCTGCAGTTGACCATTCACTTTGCTGCAGGCGTTGCCAGACCTCAAGAATTTGACGTGCCTGATGAATTACCCGCTGGGCAAAATGATGCTTGAGACGATCACGACTCGGATCTTCTGGCTCGGTCATATCCTGGCTACTAGTGAGGGTGCAAGCGTAGGTAGGCTGGTGGCTCTATGCTAGCACCTCTCGTCATCCCCCAGCGTGCCGTAAGTCAATTAGCCCCTAAAGTATTGAGCCTTCTAATGACCAATCCGTTTGCGTGGGTAGTACAGAATTACAGGGGTTGAATTGGCGTTTTTTTGCAGATTTTGTATCCGAAACAGGATGTGAGCAGGCAAGCCTGCGAACGGCTGAGAATCGGACGCAACAGGGTGGCGAAAACACCGGGATAGATAGGTAAGAAAGTTCTGATTTTTTGGCTCGGTGCTCTGAATGATTTGTGAGCTATCGCTGTAAGAACATTCTGAATTTTTAGCTCAAGGCTTCGGGCAAGCCTGCGCCTGATAGGGTTTCGACATCCAATCAGGGGCCACCTCAATGACTCAGTGCTTTAAAGATCACGAATGCGACAAACAGGTCTTGAATCAAAACACCAAGCCCATCGCTGAGTGCGCGAGCCACGTCGTCGAACTGTACGGATGCAAAACCAGGGTCACTGAGGTGCCGGTTCTGACCTGTGAGGGTGTCTGGCGCGTTTTTCAGCGGGAGGCCGAAGAGGTTGTGGCCCCCGGCGGCATCCTGATTGCCGACCCCATCGAACGAAACCGCGCCATCAACGCCGCCTACGCCAGACTGTGGCTGCACGAGCCGCGCTTCCAGTGGGCCGGACTGGCGGCCTTTGCTTCCAAGCAAGTCGGTTGCGGGTTGTTGCATGCGGCGGGCTCTGTCGACGGCGTCCAGGCGGAGTACGACGCAGGGCAGAGATTGCTGGCCGGTAGTTCGGTCTCAAGTTCTGGCATTCCGGGCGTGTACACCATCAGCGATATGGATAAGCAAACGCTGCGCGATTACCAGCAAGCGAAGGACAGCAACCCTGTCCCATCCCCCGATATTCGCCTCGAGGGAGAATCGTTATCCCTGATGCAGCAGCAGTTCCAGCACGTCTACGAAATGATGGCACTGGGCAACACCACGTTGTTCCTCGATATCTTTCCGTTGCATGCGTTTTATAAAAAACGCGGGTTCGCGGAATTGAAGACGTGCCTGAAAACACGCGCGAGCATTTATGGTCATCCCAAATTCCCGGTGCTGTGGCCGGTAGGGCAGGAAATACTCCGTTTTGGGAAGTCTTATTCTGAAATTCTACGAGCCTTTGAGGCAATAGAGGCTGGGGATATTGCCGAGAGCGTGAAACGATTTGCCGCTCACGAGCAGCGGAACATCCTGCAACCATCAATCTACGAGGATCGGCAACTGATCGCTCTGTTGCGCGGTAACCACGCGTCCTATGTCACCGGCTTCCCCTCTGGCGTTGCCCAAGCTATCGAGTTGACTCTCGCCAGCCAATGTCAGGGGGTCGAGGATGGCCGCACTATCGGCTTCGGCAGCAACCCGTTGGCGGACCTGTCTGACGTTGAACAGCGGATGGTCTTCGTGCTCAGAGCGGCGGCGCGCTTCGACGAGATGCTGAATGACAACAATCGTGGTGCGCTGGAACAGTCGATCAAGGACATCGCTGCGGGTGAGGGCGTGCGATGAGCTTGCAATCACGCGTCGGTGGCCGGCGTCGGCGACTGGGCATTGTCCTGCTCGCCCTTTTTGCTGTTGCGCTGTTGCGCTGGGGTTTTCAGGCGCTAGCGGATGAACCGGAACTCGCGTTAGTGATCGGTGAACCCTGGGAAGACATGCGCAAGCGTTCAAGTGCGGCCATTAGTCCGGCGATACCTGGAGAGGTTTGGTTTGGCATGCCCAAGTCCGATGCGCGATTGCGGTTCAGCGACCCGCAGTACGGGTTCGTCACGCCGCTGGCTCGCTTCTTCACTATTGGATTTGAAAACGAGCGAATTGATGGCATTCGCATGTCCCCCCAAATCGAACCGCTGCTGCTCGATGACGCCCTTAAGGTCGTGCTGGACTTACAGGATCAATGGCGCCAGAGCGGCTGGGTCGTCATCTGGCCGAAAGACGATCCACCCTTCGCCGATACGCCCGAATGGCGCGCCCAATTGCGGGACGTGAACAAGGGCGGAACAACCTATTGGCAGGCTGGCGACAAATATCAGGTCATGTTGTTGATGAATCGCTTCAAAGATAAAAAGCGCCCCAGCGAAGAGCGCTACCTGATCACCCTTGATCTAGCTAAACCGTGGCTACCCACCCATACGGAGCCACCCGTGCTTGCACGCTGAGTACTCGCCCCACGCCAGTCACCCGAATACTTTTTCTCGCAACAATAATGGAGCATCCGAATGCCAACACCTGCTCTGGAAATCCTGCAAGCCATCGAGCTGACCCTCGCCAGCCAATGTCAGGGGGGCGAGGATGGCCGCACTATCGGCTTCGGCAGCAACCCGTTGGCGGACCTGTCGGACGTTGAGCAGCGGATGGCCTTCGTGCTCAGAGCGGCGGCGCGCTTCGACGAGATGCTGCACGACGACAACCGCAGTGCCCTGGAGCAGTCGATCAACGAGATCGCCGCTGGCGAGGGCGTGCGATGAAACTGCAATCACGCGTCGGTGGCCGGCGTCGGCGACTGGGCATTGTCCTGCTCGCCCTTTTGGCTGTTGCGCTGATGCGCTGGGGTTTTCAGGCGTTAGCGGACGAACCGGAAATCGCCTTGGAGATGGGGGGCACTTACGAGGACCTGCGAGAGCGCTCTACGGCGAACTTTAGTCAACTGATACCTGGGCGTGTGTGGTTCGGCATCCCTAAGTCCGATGCGCGATTAAGGTTCATCGACCCGCAGTATGGGTTCTCAACGTCTCAAGCTCGTTTTTTCACGGTCTCATTTGATGACAATTTGATTGTCGATGTTCGCATGTCCCCGCAAATCGAACCGCTGCTGCTCGATGACGCCCTTAAGGTCGTGCTGGACTTACAGGATCAATGGCGTCAAAGCGGCTGGGTCGTCATCTGGCCGAAAGACGATCCACCCTTCGCCGATACACCCGAATGGCGCGCCCAATTGCAAGACGTGAACAAGGGCGGAAGAACCTATTGGCAGGCTGGCGACAAATATCAGGCAATGCTGATCATGAATCGTTTCAAGGACAAAAAACGCCCCAGCGAAGAGCGCTACCTGATCACTCTCTCGCTTGCCAAACCATGGCTGCCCATCGATACCGAGCCCCCTGTGCTTGCACGCTGAGTACTCGCCCCCCGCCAGTCATCCGAATACTTTTTCTCGAAAAAAAATGGAGCATCCGAATGCCAAGTCCCGCCTACATGACCATTCACGGAACCCAGCAAGGCCTTATCACTGCCGGTGCGCTCGGCAAGGACTCGGTTGGTAACGCATGGCAGTTGGGCCATGAAGATCAGATTCTGGTGCAGGCATACGACCACGGAGTCGTTATTCCTGGCGGAGTAACCGGTCGTCGTATGCACAAGCCGCTGATCATCACCAAGGCGGTCGATAAGTCCTCGCCTTTGCTCTTTAATGCAGCCGCCAACGGTGAAGCGATCAAAACGTGCCGATTAGACTTGTATCGCCCCGCTGGCAACGGTGTCCAGGAACACTTTTACACTATTGAATTGGAAGGCGCGATCATCGTCGCCTTCAATGTGACCATGCCCCACTGTCAGAACTTGAGTACTGCCCATTTCACTCAATTGGAAACGGTGCACTTTGCCTATCAGTTCATTGCTTGTCGACACGAAATCGGTAAAACCAGTGGCTATGACGAATGGCACGCAGGGTCTCAGCAGTGAAGTTGATCAGCGCGTTGTACCCGTCATTGTCGGAGGTGAAACATACCTATCCGGTTGACGAAGCGCTGGATATCGTCAAGCAGCATCTTGAAAGGGGGGCCGATATCGATGGGATGGCGCCGCTTCGTAACGTTCTGATGCTCCCGTTTGACAGCGAGGTGGTGAAACGGGTCGAGAGTGGCGAATGGTTGTTGGTGAGGGACGAGGCATATTACTTTGATGGCGGTCAAATTGACGAATCAGTGGGTGCGAAGTTGTTTGATCATCGGGTGATGGAGTTGATGGATGCCCCTCCGCCCCAGGAAAAGCATCATCGCCGGATATTTCGCGTCACCGATAGCCAAACGGGGGAGCCGCTTATTAATCGGGGCTATATCGCCACCGTTGAAGGTGAGACGAGTAAGCGACGAACCGACGTTATTGGAATAGCCCATATACCCGCGCCGCCAGAGGGCGCAAAGATTTCCCTGCACGTGGTGCCTAACTAACTAGCGAATGTATGTCTTTCGGCGTGCCGTAGGTCAATTAATTGCTATTGATAGGAGAATTGACGCCGAAATATTATGATTGTCATCTAAAGCGGGTTTGAAATTCTGAGGAAGGGCGGTAGGACGCTTTGCGGCTGCCCTGTATCTCCATACGAATGGATCTTAGGTGGCAGCCGACTAAGGCCCCTGTCACTGGTCGCTCGAGTATTTCTCTTGTTCAAGACAAGCCCAAGTAGGCCGACAGTCATGGAGTTACAATGGTAACAAGAGCAGTAGTAATCGTGAAGGCGGACAATTGTATATAGGCAGTTGGAAGGGTATAGCCAAATCTGACCATTTAAATAATAGATTACCTATTTTGAAATAAGCAATATAAGTATGCTCAATATAATGCATAAAAAAATTAACACCGCATCACCTAAAAACCGCCGGGAGTATCCGAGTCGGAGAGGAGATGACAAGTATTGCCTTGGTAATACGGGTATGGAGCTGGTGGCAAAATTAAGACGTTCGACTGGACTGAGCGAGCCCTCTGTCCTATGAAACTGATTGCAATAACTACGTCACTGGCAATGCTCCTCTGTCTAACCGTGGGGTATTATAAGTCTGCGGGAATGCATGGTCCGGTGCAATGGCATTTTTTTATTAAAAAGTCGCCAACCTTTAAAGTTGAATTTACTAACCTATTTGCCAAATCTGGAGATTATCCAAGGTTTCAGTACTTGAGTGATTCTGAAAGGCGCCAGATTATTGATTATTGTAAATATCGACTAGGGATTGAAACCAACCTTCAGAGTCAACAGGAGATGTTACGGTGCAGCGCTCGATAGGGTTTTGCGGGATTTTGATTCCGGTAGTGATATTGAATGTTGGTTATTACAACGACGTCGAAGAGCAAGGTTTCGCTTCAATCACTTTTTTTGGAAAAAAATCACTCACGCTCCAAATGAAATTCGTTAACCCGTACGCAAGTGGGGGCATAACGCGTTGGGTGGCAAGCAACAAAAACTTATTGATTATTATAAGGAACCGCATCGGATCGCGAACAATAGCTTGTCGAGCCTTTAGACTACGAAGCGAATGCCCCCGGCTACCCCCCTCAAACCATTTCCACGCAACCTCCCTCCCACACCCAAGGCACCTTGCTGTAAGGTTGTGGTCGAACCATTGAATTTCGTGATTGAAAGGATATAGCCATGCTGGACTGGAAGAACCGCGCGGGCCGCGCACAGGACCGTGTCGATGACTCAGCGGTTGGAACCCGCCCCCGAAGCTATTGGGGTGGTGTTTTTTTTAGCCGTGCTCTAGGTGTTCTGGTCGGCTTGTATTTGCTGGTCACGCTAGTGATTGGCTGGTACTGGAGCCAGGAACCGGCGCTGTTTCCGGTTCAGCAAAACGCGCAGTTGGCCGCTGAGAGCCAGGGCAAGCAGATGGTCATCGGCTACACCACGGTCGAAACGCTCAAGACCGTGGCATCGACGCTGCTCGATAAGCGCGGTGGTTATATTTCCAACGACCGCTTCCCGCCGGGCGTGTGGCTGGACAACATCTCGCATTGGGAATATGGCGTACTGGTGCAGGTGCGTGACCTGAGCCGTGCTTTGCGTAAGGACTTTGCCCGCTCGCAATCGCAATCGGCAGAAGACGCCGACTTGGCCAAAGCTGAGCCGCGTTTCAACTTCGACAATAAAAGCTGGGTCTTGCCGTCGAGTGAGTCCGAGTACCGGGAGGGGATCAATTCGTTGAGCCGCTATCAAGCGCGCTTGTCCGATCCTAGCCAAAAAAGTGCACTATTTTATGCCCGCGCCGATAACTTGAATAACTGGTTGGGTGACGTCGCCACCCGTCTTGGTTCGCTGTCGCAGCGGCTGTCGGCCAGCGTCGGCCGGGTGAAGCTAAACAGCAGCTTGAAAACCGAGTCTGTTCTCCCAGGCCAAGTACCGAAGGTCGATGAAGAGATCGTGGAGACACCGTGGCTGCAGATTGACGACGTGTTCTACGAAGCCCGGGGTCAGGCGTGGGCGTTGTCGCACCTGCTGCGCGCTATCGAAGTAGACTTTGCCGATGTGTTGGCGAAAAAGAACGCCACGGTCAGCGTGCGCCAGATCATTCGTGAGCTGGAAGCTTCGCAGGCACCGGTCTGGAGCCCAATGATTCTCAATGGCAGCGGCTTCGGCGTGCTGGCTAACCACTCGCTGGTCATGGCCAACTACATTTCCCGGGCCAACGCTGCGGTGATCGACTTGCGCCAACTGCTTTCGCAGGGTTGATCGATGCCGTTCTCCTCTCAGGAGGCCGCGCACCGCGCCGCCTCCGACGCCGAACAGATTGCCTGGGTCGATGAGCAGGACAAACAGCTGGGTTCTATTGAGCGGGCTCAGCTACGCGAGCGCGGTCTGATTGGACGTGGCACCTATATATTGCTGTTCAACTCTGCCGGTGACTTGTGCGTGCATCGGCGCACCTTGAGCAAGGCTATTTATCCGGGTTATTGGGACGTGGCCGCTGGTGGCATGGTGCTGGCCGAAGAAACGTACGCCGAATCAGCGGCCCGCGAACTCGAGGAAGAGTTGGGCGTCAGTGGTGTATCGCTGAGCGCGCATGAACATTTCTTCTTCGATCAACCGGGCAATCGCCTGTGGTGCGCGGTGTTCAGCGCTGTCTGGGACGGGCCGCTGACGTTGCAGCCTGAAGAGGTGCTGGAAGCACGCTTCATTCCGGTGGCCGAGGCCTTGAGTGAAACGCTGCACAAGCCTTACTGCCCGGACTCTCTGGCGGCACTGAAGCGTTATTTGGGGCAGACGGAGTCTTAGGCGCAAATGTTCAAGAAATTGGCGCATATTTGCCCTTAGCATCTGCACTTTTTGCCGTTACACTGCGCGACCTTTTCAAGCTGAGCCATTATTGGCCCAGTAGCGCTGCCCCTGCCTGAGTGGGGCTTCGCGGTCGGTTACCCGCTACGCCGGAGCCGGCCCATCTTTGTCCTCAAACAAGAGGATTGCTGGTGGCCAAAAAAGCCGCATCCTTCGCCGCCTTGGGCGGTCTGGTATTTTCCACCGACGCAGGACGGCATTGCCCCGACTGTCGTCAGCCCGTGCATACCTGTGTCTGCAAACAAACCGTTATCCCCGATGGAGATGGCATCGCCCGTGTGCGCCGCGAAAGCAAAGGTCGTGGCGGTAAAACGGTGACCACTGTCACGGGGGTACCGTTGGCCGAAGACCCGCTCAAAGAGCTGGCAACTGCGCTCAAACGGCGTTGCGGAACTGGCGGTGCGCTCAAGGACGGGGTGATCGAGATTCAGGGCGATCATGTCGAACTGCTGTTGGCGGAGCTGGTGAAACTTGGGTTCAAAGCAAAGAAGTCCGGCGGTTAAGCCTCCACGTCTAAACTCTGTGCCTTGATCCGGGTCTACTTCTCAACGCAGACGGGCGCCTGTCGACACAGTGCCAAATCGTCACTTCCATTCTTTACACTGCGCCAGCCCTGTTGCGGCTGACGCTATTTGACTTCTTTATAGGGGACTTCGATGTCCGTACGACGCACACGCAAAGACGATGGCAGCCAATGGACAGTTGCGGACAGCCGCAGTGTTTATGGGATTCGTCATTGGGGAGCCGGTTATTTTGCAATCAACGACGCCGGCCGCGTTGAAGTTCGCCCCAACGGTCCGAGCAGTGCGCCTATCGATCTGTATGAACAGGTCGACGAGCTGCGCAAAAGTGGTCTCTCCCTGCCGCTGCTGGTGCGCTTCCCCGACATCCTGCAAGACCGCGTTCGTCAGTTGACTGGTGCGTTCGACGCCAACATCGAGCGTCTGGGCTACCAGAGCAAATACACTGCGCTGTACCCGATCAAGGTCAACCAGCAAGAAGCCGTGGTGGAAAGCATCATCGCCACGCAGGACGTCTCCATCGGCCTGGAAGCGGGTTCCAAGCCGGAGTTGATGGCCGTGCTGGCCTTGGCGCCCAAAGGCGGGACCATCGTTTGCAACGGCTACAAGGACCGCGAGTTCATCCGTCTGGCATTGATGGGGCAAAAGCTGGGTCACAACGTCTTCATCGTGATCGAAAAAGAATCCGAAGTGGCGTTGGTCATCGACGAGGCTGCCGATCTCAAGGTCGCGCCACAGATTGGCCTGCGTGTGCGCCTGTCTTCGCTGGCATCAAGCAAATGGGCTGATACCGGCGGTGAGAAATCCAAGTTTGGTTTGTCTGCAGCGCAGCTGTTGTCCGTGGTCGAGCGTTTCCGCGCGGCGGGCCTTGATCAAGGCGTGCGCCTGTTGCACTTCCACATGGGGTCGCAGATCGCCAACCTGGCTGACTACCAACACGGGTTCAAAGAGGCGATCCGCTACTACGGCGAACTGCGCAATCTGGGCTTGCCGGTCGACCATATCGACGTGGGCGGTGGCTTGGGCGTGGACTACGACGGTACTCACTCGCGCAATGCCAGCTCGATCAACTACGACATGGACGATTACGCCGGTGTCGTGGTCGGCATGCTCAAGGACTTCTGCGACGAGCAGGAGTTGCCGCATCCGAACATTTTCTCCGAAAGCGGCCGCTCGCTGACGGCGCATCACGCGATGTTGGTGGTGCAGGTGACTGACGTCGAAAGGCACAACGACGAAATCCCGAAGATCGCTGACAAGGAAAGCCTGCCGGAGACCGTGCAATGGCTGGTAGACCTGCTCGGGCCGACCGACATCGAGATGGTTACCGAAACCTACTGGCGTGCCACGCACTACATGAGTGACATTGCCACGCAGTATGCGGATGGCAAGATCACGCTGGCGCAGAAAGCCTTGGCCGAGCAGTGCTACTTCGCGGTCTGCCGCCGTCTGCACAACTCGTTGAAGGCGCGCCAGCGTTCGCACCGTCAGGTGCTGGACGAACTCAATGACAAGCTCGCCGACAAGTACATCTGCAATTTCTCGGTGTTCCAGAGCCTGCCGGACACCTGGGCGATTGGCCAGGTACTGCCGATCTTGCCGCTGCACCGTCTCGACGAAGAGCCGAATCGCCGTGCGGTCCTGCAGGATTTGACCTGCGACTCCGACGGCAAGATCAAGCAGTACGTCGACGAGCAGAGCATCGAGACCAGCTTGCCGGTTCATGCCCTCAATGAAGGCGAAGATTATCTGCTGGGGATTTTCCTGGTGGGCGCCTATCAGGAAATTCTCGGTGACATGCACAACTTGTTCGGTGACACCGACTCGGTAAACATCTATCAGAAACCGGACGGCAGCGTGTACCACGGGGGCATCGAAACTCACGACACCATCGAGGACATGCTCCGCTACGTGCACTTGTCTCCGGACGAGCTGATGACGCATTACCGCGACAAGGTTGCCAGCGCCAAGATCAGTCCGCGCGAACGTACTCAGTACCTGGACGCGCTGCGTCTGGGTCTGACGCGGTCGTCGTACTTGTCTTCCTGATCGGATCGCCGGCGGCTGAGCTGTACACGAACGGGCCCTGAATGTGGCCCGTTCGTTTGTCCGGCTATCTGTCTGCCTTGTCGTTTTTTTTTGTAGGCTCTTTCCTGTTCTGCGTTCCAGCCCTCTACTCGGAAGGTTCTCTCGGCGAGAATCCCCGGTCGTACCCACGTAGAGGAGCCGCCGATGTTGGATCCAGTCACCGAGCCTTTTTTTCGCCTGGATATCCCGAACCTGTCCCACAGGCTCAACGTGCTGTCGTTTACCGGCACGGAAGCGATCAACCAGCCTTTTGCGTTTGAGCTGGAAGTGGTCAGTGAGTCCTCTGATCTGAACCTGCAAAGCCTGATGTACCGGTCGGCATGGTTGAGCTTTGTGGACACTAAAACCGGGATCAACGGGCAGATCCATGGCGCCGACCAAAGCCGTCGAGGGCCGCATCTCGGCCACTATCGTTTAAGCCTTGGTCCTCGGCTCGCGTGCCTTGCCGGGCGTTCTAACCAGCGGATCTTTCAAGGCCTGTCGGCCCCGCAAATCATTGCCAGGGTGCTCAAGGAGCATGGCATTCGCGCCGATGCGCACCGCTTTGAACTCAGCGGCACCTACCGTGAACGCATGTATTGCGCGCAGCACCATGAGTCGGATTTGCAATTCGTTCAGCGCCTGTGTGAGGAAGAGGGCATTCATTACCATTTTCAGCATTCAAGGCGCTGCCATATGTTGGTGTTCGGGGATAGCCAGGGTGGCTTTCGACGTGCGCCGACCTGTCCTTTCCAGACGGAATCGGCGCAAATAAAGCCCCGCAAGGTCCCTGCCGCACAGCATGCAGTTACTCGCTTTTCCGTCAGCACCGCTGACGGTGGGCAGGACAGTCGCCGCGCTCTGGAGCAGGCCGAGGGCGAAAGTACGGCGCCTTATCTGGGGGCCGGACTGCTATTGCCGTTGAGTGAGCATCCGCAAAAAGAGTGGAATCATCTCTGGCTCCTGACCGAGGTTCAGCACCGGGGTTATCAGCCGCAGGAGCTCGATGAGCTGTTGGCCGCCGTCATCAGCTCCGACTCGCCGTACAGCAATCATTTCCAGGCGACGCCGTGGGAGGTTGGCTTCCGCCCTTCGCCCGTAACGGCTCGGCCGCCCATGCGGGGTGTGCAGCGCGCGCGGGTGGTGGGCCCTGTTTTCGATCAGGTGTACTGCGACTCGATGGGCCGGATCAATGTGCAGTTCGACTGGGGGCTTCAAGGCGAGGGCGCGCAATACGCCAGCTGTTGGGTGCCGGTGTCTTCGGCGCTGGTCGGCGAGGGCGATGATGAGAGTGCCCAGCCGAGGGTCGGCATGGAGGTGATGGTGAGTTTTATCCACGGCGACCCCGATCAGCCAGAGGTAACCGCGTACTTGCAACGTCAGGGGGCGGAGGGCTTTGACCGCGCAGACAGTGCCCATCCCGAGTCTGTTTCTGACCTTGCCGGGTCAGACGCGAGTGAGGTACCGCGTCAGGACGAGCAGGTTCTGCGGATGCGCCTCGATCCGCGAACGTTTGTCAGCGAAGGGCAAAAAATCGAATTGTCTGGCGGGATCACGCTGACGTTCGAAAAAGACAGCGAACTGTTGTTTAGCGTTGGCAGTAGCTCGGTCCTCCTTAGGCATGACGGTTTGAAACTGAGCAGTGCGCAGATCATGTTTAACGCGGACCCTGCGCCGCAGTCTGCAGCGGACAAGCTCCGCGATGAAGCCGAACTGCACGCGCGAGCCAACGAACTGCTGGAGCTGTTGCAGGCCGGTCATCCGTTGGTCCTGCTGTGTCAGTTGCCTTCGGGTGGAAGTTTTGCCCACTGCCAAAGGACGCCTTGCGCCTGTCGGGCGATGACGCGAATCGACGGGGAGGGAGCGCCATGAAAGAGTCCGATTTCAACGGGTTTTACAGGCCTGACAATAAATGGTTATTGCTTGATACGCCGAGCGTGCCCGGCCTGGCCAGTCAGCTTAAAAAGCGCTTCCCTCGCACCCGCTGCTACGAACTGTTTGCGGACACGGAGATGCACCTGATCCGCAAACAGGGCCCGCTGCTGGTGTCCCTGCGCCCCGACGACCCCTTCAACGTTGTCTGCGAGAGTGAGACGGCGGCCTGGCCAGGTCTGACTATTTTTTGCTCGGCGCCCAAGAACGAATTGTTGGCCCATTTGCGGCGCATGCTCACTGTTCGTTTCAGCGATCACTACAAAAGCCTGATCACTTATTACAACGCCCAGACCGCCTCCTATTTTTTCGACTCGATGGACGTGCAGGCGTTGAGCCGCTGGTTGGGGCCGATAGACTCGATCAGTTGGGTCGGCGGCACTTGGGCAGACAAAGCCGACGACTATCAGGACCGGCTGTACCTGAACAATCCGAAGCTGGACGTTGTGCCGTTGACGGCCGAACCCCAACTCAGCGTCCAGCAAGAGAAAAAGCTGCAACAGTGCCTGCTGGAACGCCATGCGTATTTCTGGAGCCGTGCGACAGACAACAGCTATCGCAAGACCCTGCGTCATCTTCAGGAAGGCCTGCGCCTTGGCTTCAATGATCCACAGATTCTTGATGAATGGCTCGGGTTGAGGGCCAGGTTTCCGACGGCCTCGTTGCCCTCGAACCTGGCAGACATGGGGCAGCAGGTGCGTTTCGACAACGTGCGTAATTATTGGGAGGGCGGACGATCGTAGTTTTACGCGCGCGGTCAGCTCAATGAGTAGGGGTCAATGTCCAGCGTTGGCAAACCAGCCATTGCTGCGGTTCAGGCGCCAGGCAAGTATGCCCAGCGTCGCGCCGCGCAGCAGCATGAACACCATGAACGTCAGCCACAGCCCATGATTGCCCAGGCCTTGGGCGAACCAGGCCAGCGGCGCCACGAGCACCACGCTGAGGACCATGGCATTGCGCATCTCCCGCGCACGGGTCGCGCCGATGAACAGGCCATCGAGCAGATAGCTCCAGACCGCAACCAGCGGCAGCGCAGCCAGATAAGGCAAGTAGATAAAAGCGGTCTCACGCACGGCCGGGATATCGGTTTGCATCTGGATAAACAGATGCCCTGCGAACATGAACACTACCGCGAACGCGACACTGGCTAGCAGGGACCAACCGGCAGCAATCGTCAGCGAACGGCGCAACGCGGCTCGGTCATGGGCGCCAATGGCGTGACCGCACAGGGCCTCCACGGCGTGGGCCAGTCCGTCCAGTGCATGAGCGGTGAGCAGCAGGCCGTTAAGCAGTAGCGCGTTGGCGGCCACCGTGGCGTCTCCCAATCGCGCACCTTGTACCGTGATCAGAAAAAAGACCGATTGCAGCGCCAGACTGCGAATGAAGATGTCACGGTTGACCGCCAACAGTGGCCGCCAGCTCTGCCACAAGGCGAGTGCCTCCCACGCGACTTTGCCGGGGTAGGCACGTAATGCTTGTTGGGTCAGCGCCAGGCCGAGAAGGGCGCCGGTCCATTCAGCCAGCACCGAGGCCCGCGCTGAACCGACCACGCCCCACTCCAGGCCAATCACAAACCACAGATTGAGGGCGATGTTCACCAGGTTGGTGGTCAATAGAATTGCCAGCGGGGCACGGGCGTTCTGGGTGCCGAGAAACCAGCCGACCAGCGCGTAACTGGCCAGTGCAGCAGGCAGGCCAAACAGGCGGGTGTGGAAAAAATCCAGGGTCAGTTGCTTGAGATCGGCCGAGGGCTGCATCAGGCCCAGTGCCAGTTGGCTGAACGGTAAGGCGAAGAGGCCGAGCACCAGCGCCAGCAGTACGGCCAGCAGCAACCCTTGCAACAGGATTTGCCGCAGCGCTGCTCCATCGCTGCGCCCGGCAGCCTGCGCGGCAAACCCCGTGGTGCCCATGCGTAGAAAACCCATGGCCCAGGCGAGGAAGGTGTACAGGCTGGCCCCCACTGCGACTGCGCCCAGTTGATGGGCATGCGGCAGATGGCCGATCACCGCACTGTCGACCAATGCCACCAATGGCACGGAAATATTGGACAGAATCATCGGTCCTGCCAGCGCCCAGACCCGGCGATGGGTAGGGCGGTCGCGCCAATCGTTCAGCAGTGTCGACATGAAAGCTCCCTGGAAGGTGCGCAGTGTAGCAATCCCCATGAGAACAAAGTCTCAATCCGGCGGTCTATCTGCCCACTGCGCTGCCCGTTAGGTCGCGGTTGCTCTATAGTTCACCCTCTCTCTACCGCTGCCGATGAGTGACCCATGCTTGACAAAGGATTGTTTCTGGCCTGTGTGCTGACGCTGCTAAGCGCCTGCGATTCGTCCACTTCACACAAGGCTGCGCCGGCCTCCGCACCCAATCCGGCCGCAGCGGTCGTTGAGTCGAGCAAGCCCAAACCGGCACTGGATCTTTCTGCCCTGAGCCAACGCTATGCGGGCCGTGAGCTGACAGTGGTCGATGTCTCGGAAATCCAGGTCGAGGGTGCCAGCACCCTGTCCGTGAGCTTTTCCGTACCGCTGGACCCGGAGCAGAAATTCGCTGAAAAGCTGCACCTGGTGGACACCAAAACCGGCAAGGTCGACGGCGCTTGGGAACTCTCCGACAATTTGATGGAGCTGCGTCTGCGCCATCTTGAGCCTCAGCGCAAATTGGTCCTGACCCTGGATGCCGGTCTGCTCGGGGTGAACAAGGCCAAGCTGGCAGCGGAATACATCAGTCGTCTGGAAACCAGTGATCTGCAAGCCACCGTCGGTTTCGCCAGCCGTGGCAGTCTGTTGCCGACCCGGTTGGCCGAAGGTCTGCCGGTGATCGCGTTGAACGTCGCCAAGGTCGATGTTGAATTCTTCCGCATCAAGCCCGAATCCCTGCCTGCGTTTCTCAGCCAATGGGGCCGTAGCAGCATCTTGCAGGGTTATGAATCCAAAGACCTGTTGCCCATGGCCGATCTGGTCTATGGCGGCCGCTTCGACCTGAACCCGGCGCGCAATACACGGGAAACCCTGTTGCTGCCGATTGCCGGCCTCAAGCCGTTGCAACAGCCTGGCGTCTATCTGGCGGTCATGCGTGCTTCGGGCACTTACAACTATTCCCAGCCGGCGACCTTGTTCACCCTGAGCGACATTGGTCTGTCGGTGCACCGTTATCAGAATCGACTGGACGTGTTCACCCAAGCGCTGGAGGGTGGCAAGGCCCTGAGCGGTATCGAGCTTGAACTGTATGACGCCGATGGTCGCGTGGTCGGCCAGGGCAAGACCGATAACGCCGGACACGCCCAATTGCCATTGCCAGCCAAGGCCGAAGTGCTGCTGGCGCATCAAGGTGAACAGACCAGCCTGCTGCGCCTGAACAGCGCGGCGCTGGACCTGGCCGAATTCGATATCACGGGGCCTAAAGCCCACCCTCTGCAATTCTTCGTCTTCGGCCCGCGCGATCTGTATCGCCCCGGCGAAACCGTGTTGCTCAACGGCCTGCTGCGTGACAGTGACGGCAAGGACGTGAAGCCGCAACCGATTAGCGTCGAAGTGCGTCGACCGGATGAACAGGTCAGCCGCAAGTTCGTCTGGGAAGCTGATGCGACATCGCTCTATCAATATCAGTTGCAACTCGCGGGTGAAGCACCGACCGGGCGCTGGCAACTGGTCTTCGACCTCGGCGACGGCAAACCGCAGGTGTATGAATTCCAGGTAGAGGATTTCCTGCCAGAGCGTCTGGCGCTGGAAATCAAGGGCAGCGACACGGCGCTCAACCCGGCCGACAACGCTGATTTCAACATCAATGGCCGCTACCTGTACGGCGCCCCAGCATCGGGTAATCGCCTGACGGGCCAGCTGTATGTCCGACCGTTGCGTGATGCAGTAAAAGCCTTGCCCGGTTACCAGTTTGGCTCGATCACCGAAGAGGAGCTGAGCCAGGACCTCGACCTGGAAGAAAGCACCCTCGACGCCAATGGCGAGCTGAGCCTTGAGGTGGAGAGCAAATGGGCGCAGGCCAAATCGCCTCTGCAACTGATACTGCAAGCCAGCCTGCAAGAGTCTGGCGGACGCCCGATTACCCGGCGTTTGGTGCAACCGGTATGGCCAGCGGATCGGCTGCCGGGGCTGCGCGCCTTGTTCGACGGTGATCAGACCGATGGCAACGGTCCGGCAGAATTCGAGTTGTTGGTGGCTGACAGCGAAGGCCACAAACTGGCAGCCGATAACCTCAAGGTGCGGCTGGTGCGTGAGCGCCGCGACTACTACTGGAACTACTCGGAGAGCGATGGCTGGAGCTCTCGTTACAACGAGAAGTTCCTGAACCTTGACGAAGAAACCCTGAGCATCAAACAAGGCGACACTGCCAAAATCAGCTTCCCGGTGGAGTGGGGCCCATACCGCGTCGAGGTCGAAGACCCGGCAACCGGGATGATCAGCAGCCTGCGCTTCTGGGCCGGCTACCGCTGGCAGGACAATGCCGAAGGCGGCGCGGTGCGTCCGGATCAGGTCAAATTGGCGCTGGACAAACCGGCTTACGCCGATGGCGATACGGTCAACGTCACCGTCACACCTCCGGCGGCAGGCAAGGGTTACTTGTTGGTCGAGTCCAGCGACGGGCCGTTGTGGTGGCAGGAAATCGACGTGCCGGCTGAAGGCAAGCGCTTCGATATTGCGCTGGATAAACAATGGACGCGGCATGATCTGTACATCAGCGCGCTGGTGATTCGACCGGGCGAACGCAAAGCCAATATCACACCGAAACGTGCGGTGGGCGTGCTTCATCTGCCGCTGGATCGCTCACAACGCAAGCTGGCGCTGACGGTTTCGACACCCGAGAAAATGCGCCCCAAACAACCGTTGACCGTCAAGCTGCAAGCAAAAAATGCTGATGGCAGCGTGCCCAAAGAGGTGCATGTGCTGGTGTCGGCCGTGGACGTGGGCATCCTTAATATCACCGAGTACCCGACGCCAGACCCGTTCGCCAAGCTGTTCGGGCGCAAGGCGTATGGCGCTGATCAACTGGACATCTACGGGCAACTGATCGAAGCCGGGCGGGGTCGTTTGGCGAGTCTGGCGTTCGGTGGCGATGCAGCGTTGGCCAAGGGCGGTAAGCGTCCGGAAACCAGCGTGACCATCGTGGCGCTGCAAAGCGCGCCGGTGACCCTGAATGCGCAGGGCGAAGGCGAAATCAGTGTCGATATCCCCGACTTCAACGGTGAGCTACGGGTCATGGCGCAGGCCTGGACGGGCGAGCGTTACGGCATGGCTGAAGCTAAAACCGTGGTCGCCGCACCGCTGATTGCCGAACTCTCAGCCCCACGGTTTCTTGCGGGAGGCGATCAGACTCAACTGGCACTGGACCTGTCTAACCTGTCCGGCAAAGCACAAAAACTTACTGTCCAGCTCAGTGCTGAAGGGCAACTGAGCGTGATCAACGCCAGCGCCGGTCAGAGCGTTGAATTGGCTCAAGGCCAACGCATCACGCTACAGATTCCGGTACGCGCCGAAGGTGGTTTTGGCCAAGGGAAAATCAAAGTGGTCGTGCAAGGGCTGGACTTGCCGGGGGAAAACCTGCCGGCGTTTAGTCGAGAGTGGACCTTGGGTATACGCCCGGCCTATCCGGCGCTGCTCAAACACTACCGTGCGGTGCTCAAGGATCAAGCCTGGAGTCTGCCCGAGGGTGCGCTTGAAGCCTTTGAACCGGCGGGTCGCGAAGCATTGCTATCGGTGTCGAGTCGTCCGCCGTTGAACCTTGGCGAGCAGATCCGGGCACTGAAAGCCTACCCTTATGGCTGTCTGGAGCAGACCGCCAGCGGCCTGTACCCGTCACTGTATGCGGATGCCGCGAGCCTCAAACGCTTGGGGCTCGAAGGCGAGCCGGATGCTGATCGCAAGCGCAAGATCGAGCTGGGGATCGAGCGGCTGCTGGGCATGCAACGCTACAACGGCAGCTTCGGTTTGTGGGGCGCCGATGGCGAAGAGGAATACTGGCTGACCGCGTATGTCACCGATTTCCTCCTGCGGGCCCGCGAACAAGGATTTGCCGTACCACCTGAGGCCTTGAAAAAGGCCAATGAACGGCTGTTGCGTTACCTGCAAGAACGCAACCTGGTCGACGTCAACTACAGCGAAAATGCCGAACACACCCGCTTTGCCGTGCAGGCCTATGCAGGCTTGGTGCTGGCGCGCAGCCAACAGGCGCCGTTGGGCGCGTTGCGCAGCCTGTTCGACAGGCGCACCGATGCGCGGTCCGGTTTGCCGCTGGTGCAGCTGTCGATAGCGCTGGAAAAAATGGGTGATAAACCGCGTGCCGAACAGGCGCTGATCGGCGGTCTTGCGGCCACCCGCAAACCCAATGACTGGCTCGCCGACTATGGCAGTCCGCTACGCGATCAGGCGCTGATTTTTGCGCTGCTCGAAGAGAACAACCTGGCGGCAGACAAACGCGAAGAGCGGCTGTTTGAGCTCTCGGATCAACTGGCGGCCACGCAATGGTTGTCGACTCAGGAACGCAACTCGCTGTTCCTCGCCGGGCGTGGTGTGCTCGGCAAGCCGGAAGCCAACTGGGCCGCGCAATTGAGCAGCGGCAATCAAACGCGTGAACTGAGCAACCATCAGCCGGGCCTCAAGCTTGAAGGCGCAACCCTGGCGTCGCCGTTGTCGTTGCAAAACACAGGCAGCACGACCCTGTATCAACAGCTGACTATTTCCGGCTATCCACAGCAGCCGCCGTTACCGGGGGGTGAAAACCTGAGTATTCGCCGCGAGTACTTGGGTATGAAGGGCCAGGCGCTGAACCTTGATGCGCTGAAAAGCGGTGAGCTGGTGCTGGTCCATATCGAGGTCAAGGCCAGGCAGCGGGTGCCTGATGCACTGGTGGTGGATTTGCTGCCGGCCGGTCTGGAGTTGGAGAACCAGAACCTGGCGCAAAGCGCGGCCAGCCTGGCAGACGCCAGCAGTGAGGTCAAAGAGTGGCGTGAGTCGATGCAGAACGCCGGGCTCAAGCATCAGGAGTTCCGCGATGACCGTTATGTGGCTGCGCTGAATCTGGATGCCTTCAACACCACGCACCTGCTGTACCTGGCGCGAGCGGTGACCCCGGGCACCTACCGTGTGCCGCCGCCGCAGGTTGAATCCATGTACCGGCCTAACTGGCACGCCTTGGGTGACGCGCCGGCGCAGATGGTGGTGAAGGGGAAATGAGCCTGTAACCGTCGATCCGGCAGGGCAGGGTTTGCTAGTGAATTATCCAGCTCAACAACCACAGGCCCAGAATCAGATAAATGATGCCGAACACGATCGAGGCGCGCATGAAGGCGCGGATGGCGGAGTACAACAGCATCAGGCCGATGATCAGCGCCAGGATGCTGATCAGCGACGTGTCCATGCCCAGCGTTCGGGACAGGCCTTCGACAAAATTGCCACCGGCATGAGCCAGCAGATTGAATAGCCCATCCAATCCGTTCACGATAAATCGAATCACGGCGCCCAGCGCCTGGCCGAGCCATTCGAAAAAGCTTTCTACCTGCATGTCTGATTCCTGATGAGGCTAATAAAAGAACACCTGTGTTCGCTTGGGCTATCGGTCGGCTCTGCGAGTTCCCGAGATAATAGAGGCTCTTGCGCTTGAACCCCCGAAAACTTGCGCGCTGGACGATGGGCAGCCTGTTGCTGCTGATCGCCTTGCTGTGGCTGGCCGACCATCTCTGGCCGTTGCCGCTGCCCAAGGATGATCTGGCGCGTGTGGTCCTGGCCGAGGACGGTACGCCGCTGTGGCGGTTTGCCGATGCCAATGGCGTGTGGCGCTACCCGGTGACGACTGATCAGGTGTCGCCGTATTACCTCGATGCCTTACTGACGTATGAGGACCGCTGGTTCTATCAACATCCGGGGGTGAACCCGCTGGCGTTGCTTCGGGCGACCTGGCAGAACCTCAGCGGCGCACGGGTGGTGTCGGGCGGCAGCACGCTGTCGATGCAAGTGGCGCGTCTGCTCGATCCGCATTCGCGAACCCTGCCCGGCAAGTTGCGCCAGTTGTGGCGCACGGCACAGCTGGAATGGCATTTGTCCAAGGATCAGATTCTCGGCTTGTACCTTAACCGGGCGCCTTTCGGTGGGACGTTGCAGGGCGTGGCGGCCGCCAGCTGGGCATACTTGGGCAAGTCATCCTTGCAGTTGACCCGCGCCGATGCGGCGTTGCTTGCGGTCTTGCCTCAGGCGCCGAGTCGTTTGCGCCCTGACCGCCACCCCAGGCGAGCGCAGGCGGCGCGTGACAAAGTGCTCAGGCGGCTGGCCGAGTTTCAGGTCTGGCCACAATCAGCGGTCGATGAGGCACTGGAAGAACCGCTGCTCCTGGCGCCGCGTCAGGAACCGAGCCTTGCGCCGTTGCTCGCCCGGCGCTTGAACCGCGCCGACAGCCCGCCGCTGATTCGCACCACTATCGACGCTACCTTGCAGCGTCGCCTCGAAGACTTGCTGCTGGGTTGGCGTGCGCGCTTACCGGAGCACACGTCGGCGGCGATTCTGGTGGTCGAGGAAGAGACCATGGCGGTGCGCGCTTACCTCGGTTCGGCTGACATCAATGATGCCCGGCGCTTCGGCCACGTCGACATGATCAGCGCGCTGCGCTCCCCGGGCTCGACCCTCAAGCCCTTTCTGTATGGCATGACACTGGACGCCGGGCTGATTCATTCCGAATCATTGCTGCAAGATGTGCCGCGCCGTTATGGCGATTATCGTCCGGGCAATTTTTCCTCGGGTTTCAGTGGCGCGGTTTCAGCCAGCAGCGCGTTGGCGATGTCGCTGAACCTGCCAGCGGTGCAATTGCTCGAAGCGTACGGCCCGAAACGCTTTGCCGCCGAGTTGCGCAACGGCGGTGTGCCGCTGACCCTGCCGCCGTTGGCCGAGCCGAATCTGGCCTTGATTCTGGGGGGCGCGGGCAGTCGTTTGGAAGACCTGGTCAGTGGTTACAGCGCCTTTGCTCGCGGCGGGAAAAGCGCCAACCTGCGCCTGCAACCGCAAGATACATTGCGCGAACGAAGGATGCTGTCGCCCGGTTCCGCGTGGATCGTGCGGCGTATTCTCAGCGGTCAGGCTCGGCCGGACATCGACCCCCACGCCGACTTGGTCCAACGCCCGGTACTGGCCTGGAAGACCGGCACCAGTTATGGCTTTCGCGATGCGTGGGCAATTGGAGTGGGGCCCCGATTCCTGATCGGCATCTGGATCGGTCGCCCGGACGGCACGCCGGTACCGGGGCAATTCGGCCTGGCGTCGGCGGCACCGTTGATGCTCCAGGTGCATGACATGCTGATCAACCGCGACAGTCAACGCGGCATTACCGCCCCCGTGCAACCGGTGCCGATGAACGTGGGTGTCGCGGCGATCTGCTGGCCATTGGGCCAGCCCATGAGTAAAAGCGATCCGAACTGCCGACGTCAGCGTTTCGCCTGGACGCTGGACAACACCACGCCGCCGACTTTGCAGGCCGCCGATCAACCGCTCGGCCTGGGGTTGTTGGAGAAAATATGGGTCAATGGCAAAGGCCTGCGGGTCGCCGCCAATTGCCCCGACGCACAGCCTCGGGACATAGCATTGTGGCCTGCGCCGCTGGAACCGTGGCTGCCGCGCCTGGAGCGCCGTGACGCCCGGATGCCGCCGAGCGATCCCGAGTGCCCACCCCAAGCCTCAAGCCTGGCTGCACCGTTGTCGGTGGTCGGTGTGCGAGAGGGGGATCAGTTGCGCCTGCCGACGGGCAGTAAAAACTCGCTGCGTCTCACCCTGTCGGCGTTGGGTGGCAGTGGTCGGCGCTGGTGGTTTATTGATGGTGTGCCCACGGCCGACACGGCTGACCAAGGCAGCTTCAACCCGACCCTGAGCCGGTTGGGACGCTATCAACTCAGCGTCCTCGATGAAGGCGGGCACACGGCACGGGTTGAATTCAGTGTCGTGGATTGAGTCGATCCCCTGTCCTTGATCCGCATCGTCGTGGCGACCTCACAGGGTCGATCTGAAGGATCTGCTCAGCGCGGTGGATACTGCGCCAGCACCTTGGCCACGGTCTGCCGGATTGCTGTATCGCGAGCCGCCGGGTTGTTCGTGTCGGTGTCCACGACCTGTTCGGTGCTGCCGCGCCACACCAATTTGCCGTCTTTGCCGTCGAGAAAATCGATTTGCAGGGTGCTGACTTTGTAGTCGACGCTACGGGTTTCGCTCATGCCTCCCCATCCGCCCCAGCCGTTGCCCCATGGACCACCGCCATAGTTGGTGTTGATCATCTGCTGACGATTCTCGACGATCAGGTAGGTTTGCACTTGGACATCAACTTTGCCCCCCGCCTGCGCCATACGCAGCCCGCGTTGATCGAGTTGCTCAGCCACCGCCTGACGAATGCGTTGTTCGGTCAGGTCGCTTTTTATCCGAGGATCATCGGGGCGGTATTGAACCCCTGGCTCTTTCCAGCCCCAGGTTCGATAGGCGCCAAAGTCCCTTGATGCATCGAAGTCGCGGTTGACCGGGGTTGCACAGGCACCGAGCACCAACGCGAGAGACAGTACAGCCAGGCGGCGGAACATGATGGTTCTCCGGTAAAGATTATGAGGGAGGGTACGCCTTCAGGGCTTGTTGCACCGCCTGACGCAAGGCCTTGCCACGGGCAGACTGGTCGCCGCCACTGGCCGTTTCGGCGCTCGCACTCCATACAGGCTGACCGCTTTTTCCGTCGAACAGGCTGATGCGCACCACGATCACTTGCTCTTGATACGTACGCACGATTGGGACTGTTGCATACGCGCCATAACCGCCGCCGTGATAGCCGTCGTAATGGCTATAACCCATCCCACCGCCGTAGTAAGGATTGTAGGCGTCTTCACGGTATTGCCGCAGACGTGTTTCCAGGCGCACATCGGCGCTTACGCGCACGTCTGCCGGTTGATTGTTCATCGCCGGGCGTAAGCCGCGCTGATCCAGGCCATTGCCGATAGCTTCAGCCAGCTGCGCCGAATCCGCCCATGCTGAGCCCGTCGGGAGCTGGTCGTTGACCCAGGCCCAATTGCGATAACGCCCATAATCCCGGGGTGCCGCCGGGTAGGCGCTCAGGTCCAGCGTATGGGCCGCTTGCGCCGGTGCCGGCGGTATAGGGTTGGCGCTGGCGACATAGGGATTGCTGCTCTGACAGGCGCTAAGCCCCAGGCAGAGGAGGATTAAAGCGAGGCGGCACTTCATGATGGTCTCCGCAATGAGCCTCTTGGCGATGAACTACTCACCGTGGCTTGCACATCCAGTGCAGATAGCGCCCCAAGCCGGCAAAGGCAGGGTGGCGACGGTGGGCCAGTTCCATTTCCAGCAAATCCGCGAGTTGGACCCTGGCCTGAAATTCAGGCGGCATATAGTCGTGGAAAACCCGTACACCACTTTGGGTTTCGACCTGCCACAGAGGTTCAAGTTGCGCTGCTAATTCGCGCGGATCAAGGGGTTGTTGCGGGGTCAGGCTTTGCTTTTCTCCCGCCATGTCATTTTTGCGCATTTTGCGGAAATGACCTTTGAGCAGATTGCGATAAATCAAGGCGTCGCGGTTATAAAACGCCAGCGACAGCCAGCCGTCTTTCCGGGTCAACTGGTGTAGGACTGGCAGGATCGCGTGGGGTTCTGCGAGCCATTCCAGCACGGCGTGACAGATCACCAGATCATAAGGTTCGGTCAGTTGGCCGAGCAATTGTTGCCAGGAGGCCTGAATGAAGGTCGCGCTTTGCCCTGCATCGGCAAAGCGTTGGCGTGCGCTGTCGAGCATGGGTTCGGCCGGTTCGGCCAACGTTACCTGATGCCCGTGTTCGGCCAGCCACAACGACATATGGCCCAACCCGGCACCGATATCCAGGACGCGCAGAGGCCGGTCAGGCAGGACCTCGATGAGGTCAGCCTGCAAAACGGCCAGGCGGATGGCACCTTTGGCGCCGCCATAGATTTTTTCGGCGAAACGGGTCGCGAGCAGATCGAAATGACGGTCGCTCATTTGCTGAAACGCCGTTCGCTGTCGGCCAGTTTGTTGCGCACCACTTGATCCATATCCAGCCCCAACTCGCTGCACATCAGCAGCAGATACAAGACGATATCGCCCACTTCCTGCCCGGCATGCGCCAGTTGTTCAGCAGGCAACTGCCGCGATTGGTCTTCGCTGAGCCATTGGAAAATCTCGACCAGTTCGGCCATTTCCACGCTGGCAGCCATGGCCAGGTTTTTCGGGCTGTGGAATGGGCGCCAGTCATTCTGGTCGCGGATCTGGTGCAGGCGTTGGGTGAGTTCGTCGAGGTTCATGGGTCTCTCCTGAAGGCGTGTAGCTTCAAGGGGATGACGGCCGGAAGCAAGTGCTTCGAACGGCTGGAGACACGGTGTGTGGCTTACCTGAGTGGCACAAAGGTTTTAAGCCGCTCGGGCTTCTTCTCGTGCGGCTTGTGATAACTGTTTATGGTTGCGACTCGCGTAGTTTTCCGCGATCACCGAACAGACGATCAGCTGCATCGGGTGATAGATCATGATCGGCAACAGGATCAGGCCCAGCCCAGGGTTGGCGCCGAATATCAGTGCCGCCATCGGTGCGCCGGCGGCCAGGGACTTTTTGCTCGCGCAAAACACCGCTGCCACTTCATCGGCGTGATTGAAGTTCAGGGCGCGAGTCGTGCGCGTGGTCATGAACAGAATGACTGCCAGCAAGACGCCACTGCCAATAAAGGCGCTGAGAATCACCGTATCGCCTTGCTGTTGCCACATGCCGGACACCATCGAATTGCAAAACGCGGCGTAGACCAGCAACAGGATCACGACCTTGTCGACGATGTTGGTGTAGCGCTTGTGCCGGGCGAAAAAGGTGCCGAGGAACGGACGCACCAGTTGTCCCAGCACCAGTGGCAACAGAAGCATTGCGCTCAAGTCGAGCAGGGTCGAACCCAGATCAATCCCGCCAGCACCCGTGCCAACCACCAGGCTCACCAGCCAAGGGGTCATGAAAATCCCGAACACACTGGACATGCTGGCATTGAGAATGGCTGCGGGAACGTTGCCTCCGGCACTGCCGGTCAGGGCAACTGAAGAGGAAATGGTTGAGGGCAGGGCGCACAGATAGAAGAAGCCGAGCATCAACAGGGCTGGCATGTGGGAGCCAAACAGTTGGTTGCAGATCAGCCAGATCAGGGGGAAGACCACGAACGTGAAGCCCTGCACCATAATGTGCAGTTTCCAGTTTTTCAGGCCGTGGCTGATTTGTTCGCTGGACAGGTTCACCCCGTGCAGGAAGAACACCAGAAATACCCCGATGTTGATCACATATTCGGCATGCATCCCGCCGCCAGCACTGCCGAAGCCTGGGAAGAAATACGCAAGTAACGTCGCGATCAGCATGCCGCAAAGGAACCAGTCCGTGACAACGCGTTTGAGGTGCTTGAAGGCATGCATAAAGAGATCGGCCTGATGTTGTGGAGACGTTCTTGAGAGGGGAACGCGCTATAAAAGAGTTTTGTAAAAAAAGATGACCGAAGGTTAACCTGCGCGCGATGATGCCGTCTTGCGACATAAGGTCAATCGATAGCGACTAGCGGACAATCTATGGGCTTTCGTCAGGGTAACGAGCGTCAGATACCTCTACTCAGCGCTTTGCCGAGGCCGGTCTATGCGCGGGCGGAAAGCCTGGGTGCGGGTTCCTGGACGCCGCCTCATCGTCATGACTGGGTGCAGTTTTCTTATGCAATCAGCGGTGTATTGGGTGTGCATACCGCCGAGGGCAGTTTTTTCGCGCCGCCGCAGTGGGGCGTGTGGATTCCGGCCGGGGTCGAGCATGACGTGGCCACGTCGATGCGTGCGGAGATGCGTAGCCTGTATGTGCGCAAGGACGATTGCCGTTGGGCGCCGGAGCGTTGTCGCGTTCTGGAAGTCACGCCGTTGGCCCGCGAGCTGATCAAGACGTTTTGTTTGCTGCCGCCAAGTTATCCACAGGGTGACAGCAGTGAGGCGCGGCTGGTGCAGGTGCTGCTCGATCAACTGGCCCATCTGCCGGAAGTCGGGTTCTCTCTGCCGCTACCGCGTCATCCGCGTTTGCTTGGGCTGTGCGACGAATTGATCGAAAACCCCAGTCAGTCGATCACCCTGCAGGGCTGGGCCGAGCGTCTGGGCATGTCGGAAAAAACGGTGATGCGTTTGTTTCAGCGCGAAACTGGCTTGAGTTTTCGTGGATGGCGTCAGCGCGCGCGATTGTTATCCTCGCTCAGCGCACTGGAAGAGGGCGAAAGCGTGACAAACACGGCCCTGTCCTGTGGGTATGACTCGACCTCGGCGTTCATCGCCGCGTTTAAAAGCTTGTTTGGCTTCACCCCGGGTGAGTTGTTCAAGCCTTGATGCCTGCGGTCTGGTGTTTTTTGCAGGCCCGTCTTAGAGAATTTATGTTATCTGTAACGCCAATGGATAAAACTGCTTACAGCTTGCGTGGTCCCATCTGACTGGGCTCGGTTATGCTCTGCCCGGCATGGAAGCTGCTAAGAACCTGCTAAATAGTTGAAGCCTTTCGTAAATCTCTGAAGGTCAAAGGTCGGCATCTACTACTCGCTGTGAGAGGATTGCCGTATAACGAGCAACAATCGCGTGTTTGGCAACGAAGGACCCACAATAAAAGCTGATGAAGACTCCAAAACGCATTGAACCCCTGATCGAGGACGGTCTGGTCGACGAGGTGCTGCGCCCACTCATGAGTGGTAAAGAGGCAGCTGTTTATGTGGTGCGCTGTGGCAACGAGCTGCGGTGCGCCAAGGTTTACAAGGAGGCGAATAAACGAAGTTTCCGGCAGGCCGCGGAGTATCAGGAGGGTCGTAAGGTTCGCAACAGCCGGCAGGCCCGAGCGATGGCCAAGGGCTCGAAGTTCGGTCGTAAAGAGACCGAAGATGCCTGGCAGAATGCTGAAGTAGCCGCGCTGTTTCGTTTGGCCAGCGCGGGTGTGCGAGTGCCCAAGCCGTACGACTTCCTTGAAGGCGTGCTGTTGATGGAACTGATCGCCGACGAGTTTGGCGACGCGGCACCTCGCTTGAACGATGTGGTGATGGAACCGGATCAGGCGCGGGAGTATCACGAGTTCCTGATCAGGCAGATCGTGTTGATGCTGTGTACCGGTCTGGTGCACGGTGACTTGTCCGAGTTCAACGTGCTGTTGACCCCGGGCGGGCCGGTAATTATCGATCTGCCGCAGGCTGTCGACGCCGCAGGCAACAACCATGCATTTAGCATGTTGGAGCGCGATGTCGGCAACATGGCTTCTTATTTCGGACGCTTTGCCCCGGAATTGAAGGCAACCCGGTACGCGAAAGAGATGTGGGCGCTTTATGAAGCTGGCATCTTGCACCCGGGCAGTCCGCTGACCGGCGAGTTCGATGAGCCTGAAGACCTGGCCGATGTCGGTGGGGTTCTGCGGGAAATCGAGGCGGCCCGTCTGGACGAGGATCACCGTCAGGCTGTCCGCGCCGCAGATGACGCGCCACCGAGCAAAACCGAAGAGCCGCCTCCACCCTGGATGCAGTGATCCGCTAAATAAAAAATCCGGCTCAGGCCGGATTTTTTATTGGGCAGTCGAAACCCCTGCGGCCAGGATCAGTCGCAGCACCCTCCCGATGCCAGGTCCTTGAGAATCGGACAGTCCGGACGATGGTCGCCCTGGCAGTGCTCGACCAGTTCTTGCAAGGTATCGCGCAGGCTGGCCAGCTCGCTGATCTTCTGGTCCAGCGCAGTGATGTGTTGACGTGCCAGGGCTTTCACGTCGCTGCTGGCACGCTGGCGGTCTTGCCACAGGGTCAGCAGTTTGGCCACTTCTTCCAGTGAGAAACCCAGGTCCCGCGAACGCTTGATGAAGGCCAGCGTATGCAGATCTTCCGACCCATACAGTCGATAACCGCTGTCACTGCGGTGCGCGGCCTTGAGCAGTCCAATGGACTCGTAATAACGAATCATCTTGGCGCTCAGACCACTGTTTTTGGCGGCTTGACCGATGTTCATCATGGCTCCTCAATCGATATCCTTCGGTTTCCAGGTTTTCAGCAGCAGCGCATTGCTCACCACACTGACGCTCGACAGCGCCATCGCAGCGCCCGCCAACACGGGGTTGAGGAAGCCGAATGCGGCCAGTGGAATGCCGATCAGGTTGTAGACGAAGGCCCAGAACAGGTTCTGGCGAATCTTCGCATAGGTTTTGCGGCTGATCTCCAGCGCCGCCGGGATCAAGCGCGGGTCGCCGCGCATCAGGGTAATCCCGGCCGCATGCATGGCCACATCGGTTCCGCCGCCCATGGCGATGCCGATGTCTGCCGCCGCCAATGCCGGTGCGTCGTTGATGCCGTCACCAACCATTGCCACCACCCCGGTTTTTTTCAGCTCGACAATGGTCGCCGCTTTATCGGCGGGCAGGACTTCTGCGTGCACATCGCTGATACCCAATGCTTCGGCCACCGCGCGGGCGCTGCCGCGGTTGTCGCCGGTGAGCAAGTGGCTGCTGATATGGCGTGCAGTGAGTTGTTGAACCGCTTCCAGAGCGCCGGGCTTGAGCGTGTCTCCAAAGGCCAACAACCCCAGTACCGATGGCTGCGCACCACGCTCGATCAACCAGGACAACGTACGACCTTCTGCCTCCCATGATTGCGCGGATGGCGCCAGGGCTCCCATGGTCAGGCCGCTTTCTTCCAGCAGGCGGCGATTACCCAGCGCCAGATCCCGACCTTGCACGGTCCCGGCAATGCCTCGCCCTGGCAGCGCCTGGCTGGCGGTGACTGTCTCGATGTTCAAATGGCGGGCCGTGCAGGCATCCAGCACGGCTTTGGCCAGTGGGTGCTCGCTGCCCCGTTGCAGCGAGCCGGCCCATTGCAGCAGGGCGTCTTCGTTGCCACCGACAGCGCTCAAGTGGGCGATGCGTGGTGTACCGGAGGTCAGCGTGCCGGTCTTGTCGAAGACCATGGCCGTGACTTCGTGGGCGCGCTCGAGTGCTTCCGCGTCCTTGATCAAAATGCCGTAACGCGCCGCCACGCCGGTGCCGGCCATGATCGCCGTTGGCGTTGCCAGCCCCAGCGCGCATGGGCAGGCAATCACTAACACCGCCACGGCATTGATCAGAGCTGTTTCCAGTGGTGCTCCGGCCAACAGCCATCCCATCAGGGTGATGACGGCGATCACCAGCACTGTCGGGACGAATACCTGACTGACTTTATCCACAAGTTTCTGAATAGGGGCTTTGCTCGCCTGAGCATCCTCGACCAGACGAATGATCCGCGCTAACACGGTTTCCGCGCCCAGCGCCCGGGTCTTGACCAGCAAGCGGCCTTCGCCATTAATCGCGCCACCGGTCACCTTGTCGCCTGGCTGCTTCGGCACGGGCAGGCTCTCACCACTGATCAAGGCTTCGTCGGCGTGGCTCTGGCCATCAATGACTTCGCCATCCACCGGGAAGCGTTCGCCGGGCTTGACCACCACCAGATCGTTGAGGCGCAAAGCGCTGATGGCCACGTCCCGTTCTTGTCCGTCGATCAGTTGGATAGCACGTTCGGGGCGCAGTGCCTCCAGCGCGCGAATGGCGCTGGCGGTCTGGCGTTTGGCGCGGCTTTCCAGGTATTTGCCCAGCAGTACCAGTGCGATCACCACTGCCGAGGCTTCGAAATACAGATGCGGCATGCTGCCCGGAGGGGTGTGCGCCCATTGATAAAGGCTCAGTCCATAACCGGCACTGGTGCCCAGCGCGACCAGCAAATCCATGTTACCAGCACCGGCCCTGACGGCTTTCCAGGCGGCGATGTAAAACCGCGCGCCGAGAATGAATTGCACGGGCGTTGCCAAGGCAAATTGCACCCAGGCCGGTAGCATCCAGTGCACACCCAATGGCGCCACCAGCATGGGTAGAACCAGCGGCAGCGCGAGGGCAATCGCCAACAGTAATGCCCAGCGCTCCCGGGTCAGTCGTTGTTGTTGGTTGTCGGCGTTGGCGCGAGTGTCTTCCAGCAGGCTTGCGCCGTAACCGGCCTGGGTAACGGCCGCAATCAGTACCGCCGGGTCGATAGGCCCCGACGATTCGACGTGCGCGCGTTCGCTGGCGAGATTGACGCTGACAGTTTTGACGCCGGCAACTTTGCTTAATGCGCGCTCGACCCGTCCGGCACAACTGGCGCAGGTCATTCCGGTTATGGGTAATTCGAGCGTATTGGACATAGGCATGGGTCAGTTCCCTGAGAGCTATGCCTCAAGGATTAACCTTGCCATACGGGTAAGGTCAAGCCCCAATCAATATTCCAGAGCCGCCCGCTTCAGGTACATGCCATTGGGGCCCATGGCGATCCGGTATTTGCTGACTTCGCCGGCCTTTATGTCAATAACCATGCTCGGGGGGACGTCCATGCCTGGCAGGCATCCCGATGCCTTGCCGGGTAACAGGCGAAGACGTACCGTGGTTTTACCCGGCGCCAGGTTGAAGGACGTCGACTCCTCCTGAAATAAACGCCCGACCAATTGGTCCTGGAGATACAGACCGATCTCGCATGAGGTGTTCACCTCCAGCCGCTCCCGGGAAATAATCAGGACGCCGTAGTCTTGCGAGTCGGCGTTGGCGAAGGGTACTGTCGCCCATAGGCCGAGGATGCTCATTAGACTCAATGCTGACCAGCGCATTGCTGATACTCCTGCTTTTAATACGGTTATGACGCAGCTTGGCCGAGCCGTGAGACGAATACCAGCCCGGCAGAAAAAAACAGGGGCTTGACCTTGCCATGATGGAAAGGTTGAACATGCCTGCAACCTTACCGAGGAGCAACAATATGCAACGATTCAATGTTCAGGGTATGACCTGTGGCCACTGTGTTCGGGCAATCACCCAAGCGCTGCAGAGCAGCGACCCGGCGGCAGATGTCCAGGTCGACTTGACCAGTGGCGAAGTGCGGGTTGAAAGCACACTCACGGCCGAGGTCATTATCAGTCTGATCAGCGCTGAAGGGTATGCGGTGCAGAAGATTTAAACGATGCGCCGAGTGATTGTGTTCCTGCTTTGCGACGGTACGACCCGCTGAACAATTTTGAAGTAATTTCCCCATCAAGGCGCTCTAAGGATTCAGGACGGTTAGACTAGCTAATTGCGCTGGACACAGTTTTGGATGCCCGATGAACCTGAGAATAATCTTGATTCTTGGCGCTTTGAGCGCTTTTGGGCCGCTGGCCATTGATTTTTATCTGCCTGGTTTTCCGGCGATTGCCTTGGCTTTTGGCACCGACGAAAAACATGTGCAACTGACCTTGGCGTCTTATTTTCTGGGCTTGTCCATCGGCCAGTTGGCCTATGGTCCGGTCGCGGATCGCTTTGGTCGGCGCGTGCCGTTGCTGGTGGGGGTCGGGCTCTTTACCCTGGCATCGCTAGCGTGCGCTTTTGCGCCCACTCTTGAGTGGCTGATTGCTGCGCGCTTCGTTCAGGCGTTGGGCGGATGCGCCGGGATGGTGTTGTCGCGAGCCATTGTGAGTGATAAGTGCGACGCCGTGCAGTCGGCGAAAGTCTTCTCGCAATTGATGTTGATCATGGGCCTGGCGCCGATTCTCGCACCCATGCTGGGTGGTCTGTTGGTCAACCTGTATGGCTGGCAGTCGATCTTTCTGGTGCTGACGGTATTCAGTGCTGTGTGCTCGCTGGCGGTTGCGCTGGGCTTGCCGGAAAGCATGCCAGCGACCCATCCACGCCATCCGTTGGCCGGTGCATTGGGGCAATATCGGCGGTTGTTGGCTGATCGGATATTTCTCGGTCATGCCTTGACCGGCGGCATCGCGATAGCCGGTATGTTCGCCTACATCGCGGGCTCACCATTCGTATTCATCAAGTTGTATGGCGTGCCGCCCGAGCACTATGGCTGGCTGTTCGGTGCGAACGCGGCGGGTTTCATTCTGGTGGCGCAGGTCAATGCGCGCATGCTGGGCAAACTCGGACCCGCGCTTCTGTTGTCTCGCACGGTCTGGGTTTATCTGGCAGCGGCGCTGGTCTTGCTCGGCATTGCCGAACTGCACACTCAGGCGCTTTGGCCGCTATTGATCCCGTTGTTTATCTGCATTGCCAGCCTGGGCTGCATCATCCCCAATGCTTCGGCCTGTGCCATGAACGGCCAGTGGGCGAGGGCAGGGAGTGCGTCGGCGTTACTCGGGTGCCTGCAATTCAGTGTCGCCGCAGGGGCATCCGCATTGGTGGGCGTGTTGCACGATGGCAGCGCAGTTCCCATGGCAATGGTGATTAGTTTGTGCGGGATTTTTGCGGTGAGTGCCGCAGTATTGACCCGCCGTTTGCAGCGCACGCGTGATGCGAGTGTGGCTCAAACGGCTCAGGTCTGAGGCTGCCCGAGTTGCAGGCCAGCCTTGGCTCAGCCGGTGGCTTGCTGGCGACTTTCAGGTAATTTGTGCGGAGCCCGCAGCCGGGATTCAAGCGTGTTGACGAAGGCGCGGGCTTCGGCTTCAGAACGAAAACTCACGACATGCTGATCCATCCGGACCTGCCACGGGCCGCCTTGGGATTTTGCTGATTCACGTACCAGGACTTTCATTGCTGACTCCCTCCTGTTGGTAAGGCTGCAATTGTAGACCTGGATCAGGCGAAAATAATGATCCAAGTCAAACCTCAGACTGACGGTCTTAAGTGATCAAAAACCTTCGAGAACGATCTTGCCTTTGGCCTTGCCGCTTTCCAGAAACGCATGAGCGCGACGCAGGTTGGCGGCGTTGATGGTGCCGAAGTGTTCACCAAAAGTGGTTTTCAAGGTGCCAGCATCAATCAGCTCCGCGACGCGGTTGAGCAGCTTGTGCTGCTCGATCATGTCGGCGGTTTCGAACAGCGACCGGGTGTACATGAACTCCCAATGCAGTGACAGACTCTTGCGTTTCAGCTTGCTGACGTCGAGGGACTTGGGGTCGTCGATCAAGGCCAGCCGACCTTGCGGCGCCAGGGCGTCGACCAGTTGATCCAGATGCTGGTCGGTCTGTGTCAGGCTGGCCACGTGAGTCACCTGTGGCAGACCCGCGCGGGTGAGTTCTTCGTTCAGCGGCTTGCTGTGATCAAGCACATGATGCGCGCCCAGCTGGCGAACCCATGCCTCGGTTTCAGGTCGTGAGGCGGTGCCGATAACGTTCAACCCTGTGAGCTGCCGGGCCAACTGAGTGAGCATCGAACCCACACCACCGGCAGCACCGACGATCATCAGACGCTGTCCGGTGTCAGTGGCGCCTTCAGCAATTTGCAGGCGCTCGAAGAGCAACTCCCACGCAGTGATCGCCGTCAGCGGCAAGGCTGCAGCATGGGCGAAGCTCAAGGATTTTGGCATGTGCCCGACAATTCGCTCATCGACCACGTGCCGTTCGCTGTTGGCACCAGCGCGGGCGATGGAGCCGGCATAGAACACCTTGTCGCCCGGTTGAAATAGCGTCACTTCGCTGCCGACCGCTTTGACGATACCGGCCACGTCCCAACCCAGGACCTTGGCGTCGCCGCCTTCGGGTTGAACGTTCTGACGAACCTTGGTATCGACCGGATTAACTGAGATGGCTTTGACTTCCACTAGCAAGTCCCGAGGACCAGCAACCGGCTCGGCTAGCTCGATGTCCTGCAATGACAGGGGGTCGCTGATCGGCAGGGACTGGTAATACGCGATGGCTTTCATGGGGCGCTCCTGAGAAGTAAGCCTGAAAAAATGGCATGGGGGATGATTGGCTATTTCTCTTAAAGATAAAACCCGCTAAAACTGCAGGCTCTTTCAATTTATTTTTGATAATGCGAGCAAGTGATGCTGCGTTTTGATGATCTGCAACTGTTTGTCCGGGCCACCGATCTGGGCAGCCTGTCCGCTGCTGCGCGGGTCATGGACATGTCGGCGGCGGTCGCCAGCGCTGCGCTCAAACGTATCGAGCAGCAACTGGGCGCGCGTCTTTTGGCACGCTCGACCCGTAGCCTGCGTCTGACGGCCGAGGGTGAGGGGTTCCTCGAATACGCCCGCGCGGCCCTGAGTAGCCTGGAAGAGGGGCAGCGCTTTCTGGCCAGCAGCCAGGATCAAGTCAGTGGCGTCCTGCTGCTGTCGGCGCCCTCGGATTTTGGCCGTAACGTGTTATTGCCCTGGCTCGACGAATTCCAGCGTCAACATCCGCTGCTCACGGTCCGCCTGCTGCTGGGCGACAGGATTGCCGATCTATTTCGCCAGCCGGTAGACATTGCTCTGCGTTATGGAGAGCCGGAAGATTCGAGCCTTATCGCGTTACCCATCGTCCCGGATAACCGTCGCGTGTTATGCGCCGCCCCGTCGTATCTGGCCCGTCATGGTGAACCCCAGCATGTGGAACAGTTGGCACAGCACAACTGCCTGCTGTTCATGCTAGGCAATCGGGTGCATGACCATTGGCGTTTCCATGACGGCAAACGTGAAATGGGTTTGACCGTGCACGGGGATCGTTTTAGCGACGATGCTGACGTCGTACGCCGGTGGGCATTGGCCGGTGTTGGCGTTGCCTATAAATCCTGGCTGGATGTTGCGGCCGATGTGCATGCCGGACGCCTGAAGCTATTGATCCCGGAACTGCAGGGGGAACTGGCCCCGCTCAATGTGCTCTGTGCGCACCGGGCGCAACTGAGTAAGCCGGTCAATTTATTGTGCGAAATGCTCAGGTCACGCTGTGCGGAGTTGGCGCAACGGCATCCTGACAGCAAGTGACGTCAGGTTCATGTTGCGGTGGCTTACAGCGGCAATGGAATCGTCTGACAGTCGACACACAGGCGCTCTGGAGAAAAAAAGATTATCAAGTGTTTTCAGCGTAAACATCGCTGTTTTGAGGTCGTATTTTCTTGCCTGTTTTTTGTGTTTTTTCCGTAGGCATTTCCCTCGTGATGCACGCCAGATTTTTCTGAGGTCGGCTGAGAGTGTCCGGCCAGCGCTGCTTTCACGGCAGCCAGGTAAATCGAGACGGGTTTTCGTTGGCCTGGGTGATGTCTGACTTTGCCTATAGGGTGTCAGCTAATCCTCTGTCGTGGTTTTAATCCCATTTCGTAACAGGGCGCTGGGCTTATACTTGGCGCCAGCGGCCAGGTCCGCATAGGTCGCCAAGCCAGGTCCGAGGTGCAGGACGCTACCAGGCGAGGCGTTATCAATGCAGATGTGAGTGGGGCGTCTGAGGCAGAAACGGTTGCGGTATGTAAGCGCTGCGAGATGACGTTCTGGGCGTACGAGGTCAAATACAGCCCTTGTTTTGGCGGCTTAGCGTCTTGGCTGGACCGATTTGCTGTTCACTATGTCAGTGCAATAGACGAATGTTTCAACAGGGAGTGAATACATGGAATATGCACCTTGCATTAGCCAGATTGCCGCGCTGCTGGCTGACCCCAAGCGCAGTGCAATGATTTGGGCGTTGATGGATGGTACCGCCCGCCCCGCGGACGAGCTGGCTTTGATGGCTGGTCTATCCACTTCTTCGGCAGGTGCGCATCTGGCGCGACTGACTACCGGCGGGCTATTGAAGCAGGAGGCTCGCGGCAGAAAGCGTTTTTTCCGACTGGCTGCACCGGAAGTTGGCACTGCAGTCGAGGCGCTGGCCAATGCATCGATGGTCAGCACCGATCACATCAGCAGAAGTGTGTCACAACCCGTTCCACCCACACCGCTTTCGCCGCTACGTCGTGCCCGGATTTGTTCCGACCATCTTGGGGGCGAGTTGGCTGCGGAACTGTATCAGCGTCTGTTGGGTGCGGGCTGGATCGAACAACATGAGCAGCGCGTCGAAGTCACCAGCAAAGGTGTCGCTCAATTTGCCGAGCGCGGCATCTATGTTCCGGCGCTGGCCCATCGAAAGCTTAAGACCGTTTGCGCTTGCCCCGACTGGAGCGAGCGCAAGCCGCATTTAGGCGGAGCATTGGGTGCCGGGTTACTGCAATTGTTCATACAGTTGGGCTGGTTGCGCACTAGCGATGAGTCCACCGCTTTGCAGGTCTCGACTAACGGTCAGCGTGAGATCAGCAAAATAGCTTCGGCTGCCTGATGGCCCCATCGTTCTCGCGCGTTCATTGCGCGGGAACGATTACCGCTGCATCAAGGCTTGACCAACCGTGCATCCAGGCTGTTTTGCGCCAGGCGTCGGGCCTGATCCTGAGTCATCCCCAGATGCTTGTGCAGCGCGTAAAAATTCTCGGTCACATAACCACCGAAATACGCAGGGTCGTCTGAATTGACCGTGACTTTCACACCGCGCTCAAGCATGTCGAGAATGTTGTGGTGGGCCATGTCGTCGAAGACGCAGAGCTTGGTATTGGACAGCGGACACACCGTCAGCGGGATCTGTTCATCAATGATGCGCTGCATCAGCCGCTCATCTTCGATAGCGCGCACACCATGATCGATACGCTGAATCTTCAACAGGTCCAGCGCTTGCCAAATGTATTCGGGTGGGCCTTCTTCGCCTGCATGGGCTACTGTCAAAAAGCCTTCGTTACGGGCGCGGTCGAACACGCGCTGGAACTTGCTCGGAGGATGGCCCATCTCTGAGCTGTCGAGACCCACTGCAATAAATGCATCGCGAAATGGCAGCGCTTGATCGAGGGTTTTTTCAGCTTCTTCTTCGCTCAAATGGCGCAGGAAGCTGAGAATCAACCCGCTGGAGATACCGAGTTTTTCCTGGCCATCCTTCAATGCACTGGCGATACCGTTGATCACCACTTCAAAGGGGATGCCCCGATCGGTATGGGTTTGCGGATCAAAGAAGGGTTCGGTGTGAATGACGTTTTGCGCCTTGCAGCGTTGCAGGTAAGCCCAAGTCAGGTCGTAAAAATCCTGCTCGGTGCGCAGTACATCCGCACCCCGGTAATACAGGTCGAGAAACTCCTGCAAATTGTTGAAGGCATAGGCCCGGCGCAATGTTTCGACATCGGCCCAAGGCAAGGCGATCTTGTTGCGATCAGCCAGTGCAAAGAGCAATTCGGGTTCCAGCGAGCCTTCCAGGTGCAGGTGCAGTTCTGCCTTGGGCAATGCGTTGAGCCATTCGTACATGTGCTTTTCTCATCAGGTGCAGATAGTCGCCATTCTACAGACGGATGTCCGCTTTGAGATCGCTTCCTTTACGTGGCGTGGCTGATCGGCCGGTTGAAGCCACAGCGCAACGTCTTTGCTGTTACCGTTAGCCGTGAAACATTTACTGATAATGACCCGCCTGTATGAGACCGGTCAGTCCCAGGCCAGACACTTTTGACCCAAGGCATTCCAATGCTGACTTATTTGAGAGATGAAAAGTTTCTACTGCTGGCTGTTCTCGGTGCGCTGATCGCGTTCCCCTTCGAACATGCGTTGCTGAATCACGGTCAGGGTGTTGCGCTGGCGGGCGGGATTGCACTGGTGGTGGCGATTGTCTGCGCGTCGATGCGCGTGGCCCACCATGCCGAACTGTTGGCGCATAAATTCGGCGATCCCTATGGCACTATGATCCTGACGCTGTCGGCCGTCTTGGTCGAGGTCGTGATTCTGGCGATCATGATGAGCAACGAGCCCTCACCGACACTGGTGCGCGACACGATCTATTCAGCGGTGATGCTCGATATCAATGGCATTCTGGGGCTGGCGGCGCTGATGGGCGGGCTCAAGCATGGCGAACAGTCCTACAACGATGATTCGGCGCGCACTTACAGTGTGATGATCCTCACTGCGATGGGCGTTTCCATGGTGGTGCCTGAGTTCATTCCCGAAGGTGACTGGAAGATTTATTCGGCGTTTACGATTGGCGCGATGGTGCTGCTGTACGCCCTGTTTCTGCGCATGCAGGTGGGGCCGCACAGTTATTTTTTCAGCTACAGCTATCCCGAAAAAATGCGCAAGAATTCGCCTGCCGAAGAGGATCCATCGATCAATCTGGTGCGCTCGATCGGCACCCTGATTTTTGGCGTAGTGGTAATCGGTGCGCTGGCTGAAGTGATGTCGAAAACCGTCGACCTCGGTCTGGAAGGGACAGGTGCACCGCCGGTCATGACGGCGATTCTGGTGGCGGCTATTTCCGCTGCCCCCGAGATCCTCACGGCCTTGCGCGCGGCGTTGGCCAACCGCATGCAGTCCGTCGTAAACATTGCGTTGGGCGCCTCGTTGTCAACGGTGATCCTGACCGTACCCGTCATGGAGGCCATGGCGCTGTACAGCGGCCAGCCGTTCCAGATGGCGATGACCCCGGTGCAGAGCGTGATGATCTTCATCACGCTTTTGGTCAGCGCGATCAACCTGAATGATGGTGAAACCAATGCCATCGAAGGCATGACGCATTTCGTGCTGTTCGCAACCTTTATCATGCTGTCGTTGTTGGGGCTTTGAACCCGACAGCACTAGCAGCACTACACGCTCGCTACAGATCCAGGGTCGCCGCGCTTCAGATAGAAGCAGCGGCGAGGCTGAAGTTCATCTGGCCAGTTAATTACCAGGGAATTGTTTCACCCTTGTAGTTGATGAAGTAATGACCACCCTTGCCGGTATAGGCATCAATCTGTTCGACCAAACCACGGGTGCTGGTTTCTACATCGATATGAGCACCTTCGCCGCCCATGTCTGTTTTCACCCAGCCCGGATGCAGGGACAGGACTGTCGGCTTCGGGTCGGCCAATTGTGTAACGAAGGAATTGGTCATGGAGTTCAGCGCGGCCTTGCTGGCTTTGTACAATGCCATGTCGTTGCCTTCAGGGCACATCACACTGCCTAGCACCGAACTCATAAACGCCAGGACCCCGGTGTCGGGACGAATCTGCTGGATCATTCGTTCGGCCAGACGAATGGGGGCAATGGCGTTGGTCATGAACAACTGGCCGAGTTCGTCGACGGTCGCTTGCGCAGCGCTCTGATGTTTTGGTCCGCTGACGCCGGCATTGATGAACATCAGATCAAAAACCTGTCCTTTCAGCTTCTCGGTGAAAACATTCAACGATGACGGCTCATTGATATCCAGCACCTCGACCTGCACCTCGGGGATCGTCTGGGGTCCACCTGCTTTGTGCAGGTCACGCACTGTGGCGGTCACTTGCCAGCCCTGTTCCGACAGGCGATGCACCAGGCCCAGGCCTAAGCCACGGGAGGCGCCAATGATTAACGCAGTTTTGGTATTCGGCATGGATCGAGCTCCTTGTTCACAAATAGTGGTTCAGGGGAGAAATAGCCCAGAGGGACATTGTCGCCTCAAGGACTTAATGGACAACGTTGACCCAAGCGTTGTTGCAACTCAAGGCGTAACTCGTTTAGTTCGGCGATTCGAGCGTCGATAGCGTTGAGTTTGTCTTCCTGTCGTTGAACAAAAAATGACCAGCTGAGCGCGCGCCATGATCTGTCTGCGCCAGAGACAGGCTTGCACGGCTTATCCACAGGTTGCTCCACAGTTATTGTGTGCAAGCGAAAAGTGCGGGAATAAAGAGTGACCGTGAAGTGCCCAACTGCGATAAGTGACGATAACACCCTGTTTTAAGGAGGTTTTATTCCAGTAATGGGTGGATTGAGCAAAAAACAACCAGTCGTCGCAACGCCATACGCAGCAAGGCCCGCAGGGGTGTGTACTCAGCTTATCCACAGCCGGGTGCACAGTAGATGTGGGCAATTAACCAGGGAGTGCGCACGCGCGGATTCAGTCTTCCTCAAGCGGCTGCAAGAGAATTCGTCCGCGACTCAGATCTGCCAGTTGTCGCTGCAAAATGTCGATGTGCTCCGGGCCCAGGGCAATCTGCAATTCGACGCCGTTGGCGGTGAATGTTTCGTGCTCCAGCAGTCCATGTAGTTCGGCCAGCCGCACCTTGACCAGCGCCAGTTCGCTGAAGCTGCACGTACAGCTCAATTGCACCCGATGGATCAAGGGCAGGCGCTCGGCCTGGTTCAGGCATTTATTGGCGCCGCCACCGTATGCGCGAGCGAGGCCGCCAGTGCCCAATTGGATGCCGCCATACCAACGGATGACCAATACCACGACTTGATCGCAATCCTGCGCTTCTATCGCCGCGAGGATGGGCCGACCAGCGGTCCCGCCGGGCTCTCCATCGTCGGTGCTGCGGTATTGATCGGCCAGTTTCCACGCCCAGCAATTGTGCGTCGCGTTAAGGTCGCTGTGCTGCTCGATGAACGCTTGGGCCTGTGCGGCGCTGGTGATGGGGGCTGCGAGGGTAATAAAGCGGCTTTTGCGAATTTCTTCACGGTATTCGCAAGGGCCGACAAGGGTAAAAGGCATGCGTATATTCCAGCTATCGACGACGTAAACCACTGTTTTCGGTAACGGACCGCTCAAGCAGCCGGAGGCGTCAGCCCGCAGCCCTTGAGGATGATGCGGATCAAATTGTCGCTGGCGGTTTCCATGTCCTGCTTGGTCAAACGGGTGCGACCGGTAACCCGACATATTTGCGTGGCGAAGTCAGCGTAGTGCTGGGTGCTGCCCCAGAGCAGGAAGATCAGATGCACAGGGTCGACGGGGTCCATTTTTCCGGCATCGATCCAGGCTTGAAACACGGCTGCCCGGCCCTGAAACCAGGCACGGTAGTCCTGACTGAAATGCTCATTCAGGCATTCGCCTCCGCTGATGATTTCCATGGCGAAGATCCGTGACGCTTGTGGCTGGCGTCGGGAAAACTCCATCTTGGCTCGAATGTAATGGCTCAGTGCCTGAGCGGGATCGTCGTCGACGCTCAACGCGTTGAACGTGCTGTCCCACAGGTCGAGGATGTTGCTCAACACCGCAATGTACAACCCCAGCTTGTTGGTGAAGTAGTAGTGCAGGTTAGCTTTGGGCAAGCCTGCATTCTGCGCGATGGTGTTCATACTGGTGCCTTTGAAGCCGTGACGAGCGAACTCGTCCTCTGCGGCTTTGATGATTGCTTCTTCGTTCTTCTGACGAATGCGGCTGGCAGGTTTAGCGACGGCTTGGGCGCTATGGGCTGGGACTTCAAAGGTCATGGGCGGTTCCGAACGGGTCATGGGCTGCAAGCTGAGAACAGATAACGCACCCGCGATGATCAGACAAGAGCCAGTCGTGCAAATTAATGCTCCAAGCTTTCGATTTCGGCTTCAGATTGGCCTGCGTGAGTGGTCTCTTTAACTATTTAGTTGGTTGCGCATTCACAGCGCAAAGTCCTGAAAAGCCTCATCGGGTGGCGGCCAGACTTTCAAGGAAGCTTTCCAGTACCAGATGAGGGCGACGTCCCTTGCGAGTGACCGAAGCCAGACTCAGGTCATAAAAACGTGCCGTCGGTTTCAGCGCTCGCAGTCGGCCTTGCTGAACCCACAGGCTGGCGTAGTGATCCGGCAGGTAGCCGATATAGCGCCCGGTGAGAATCAAAAAGGCCATGCCCTCACGATCCGAGGCGCTGGCGGTGCAATTGAGCGCCTGGTAATGCGCCTGAATGTCCGCAGGCAAGCGAAAGGTCGGAGCGATAGCGTCCTGAGCATTCAATCGTTCGTCATTCAGCGCGGCGTCATCCATATAGAAGAGCGGATGGCCGACAGCGCAATAGAGCAGAGAGCGTTCGCTGTACAGCGGCTGATATTCCAGCCCGGACAGGGCACTGGCCTGCGGAACAACGCCTACGTGCAAACGCCCATCGAGCACGCCCTGTTCCACTTCATGGGGCGCGATCATGCGGATCTGGATATGTACGTCTGGGCCGCGTTCCTTCAATTGGGCCAGGGCATGGGTGATGCGCATGTGCGGCAGGGTGACCAGGTTGTCGGTCAGACCGATGTTCAGTTCGCCGCGCAAATGCTGGTGCAGGCCATTGACCTCGGTGCGAAAGCTTTCTACGGCACTTAATAGCTGCAAAGACGATTGATAGACCTCCCGACCTTCTTCGGTCAGGGAAAACCCCGCGCGTCCACGCTGGCACAGGCGCAAGCCGAGTCGTTGTTCAAGATCGCTCATCTGTTGGCTGATCGCCGAACGGCCTATGCCCAGCGCGCTTTCGGCCGCCGAGAAGCCACCTGACTCGACTACGCTTCGAAAGATGCGCAGCAAACGAATATCAAAGTCGCTGACTTGGGCCAGTGGATCGGGTCGACGGATGCTCATAGTTTAGTGATTGTCTAACTGAAGATTATAAATGTTGGGTTTTTAAGACTTTATCCCCGTGGCAACTTAGCTGCAACCACACAGCTCAATAAGCTGCCCCATCGCCCCGTGAGGTATTTGCATCCATGACTCTTCCTGAATCCGCCGAGAATTCTCTGGCCAGCCAATTGAAGCTCGACGCTCATTGGATGCCATACACCGCAAACCGTAATTTTCAGCGCGATCCCCGGCTGATCGTGGCGGCGCAAGGCAGCTACCTGACGGACGATAAGGGTCGCAAGATTTATGACGCGTTGTCCGGGCTATGGACGTGCGGCGCCGGGCATTCGCGCAAGGAAATTCAGGAGGCGGTCTCGCGTCAGTTGGGCACTCTGGATTATTCGCCAGCGTTCCAATACGGCCACCCCTTGTCCTTCCAGCTGGCTGAGAAAATCACCGACCTGGCACCTGGCAATCTGAACCACGTCTTTTTCACTGATTCGGGTTCTGAGTGCGCGGATACCGCAGTGAAAATGGTGCGCGCCTACTGGCGCCTGAAAGGTCAGGCCACCAAAACCAAAATGATCGGTCGTGCCCGTGGTTATCACGGGGTCAACATTGGTGGCACCAGCTTGGGCGGAGTGAACGGCAACCGTAAAATGTTCGGCCAATTGATGGACGTCGATCATTTGCCTCATACCTTGCTGGCCAGCAATGCCTATTCACGTGGCGAGCCTGAGTTGGGCGGCATTGCGCTGGCCGATGAGATGCTCAAACTGATCGAGTTGCACGATGCATCCAATATTGCGGCAGTGATTGTCGAGCCGATGGCGGGCTCTGCCGGTGTGATCGTTCCACCAAAAGGTTATCTGAAGCGCCTGCGCGAAATCTGCGATCAGCACAACATCCTATTGATCTTCGACGAAGTCATCACTGGTTTCGGTCGCACCGGGTCGATGTTCGGCGCCGACAGCTTCGGTGTGACGCCTGACCTGATGTGTATCGCCAAGCAAATCACCAACGGCGCGATCCCGATGGGCGCAGTGATTGCCAGTAGCGAGATTTATCACACGTTCATGAACCAGCCGACGCCCGAGTATGCGGTCGAGTTCCCACACGGCTACACCTACTCCGCGCACCCGGTCGCCTGTGCGGCGGGTCTTGCCTCGCTGGAATTGTTGCAGCGGGAGAATCTGGTTCAGCAAGTCGCCGAGATTTCACCTCATTTCGAAAGCGCGTTGCACGGCCTCAAAGGCTCGAAAAACGTTGTGGACATCCGTAACTACGGTCTGGCCGGTGCGATCCAGATCGCGCCCCGTGATGGCGATGCCATCGTGCGTCCTTTCGAAGCGGGGATGAAGCTGTGGAAAGCGGGCTTCTACGTGCGTTTCGGCGGCGACACGCTGCAGTTCGGGCCAACCTTCAACAGCAAACCGCAGGATCTGGATCGCTTGTTCGATGCTGTCGGCGACGTGCTGAATCAGATCGACTGATTCGCTGTGGGTTTAAACCACAGGCGCGGCCGAGATCGCGCCTGACCGTATTTTTTGGAGTCCTGTCATGAGCAACATCCAACACCTGATCAATGGCGAGTTCGTTACCGATACCGGCCGTACTGCCGATGTGTTCAATCCATCGACCGGTCAGGCCGTTCATAAAGTCCCCTTGGCCAGCCGCGAAACTGTTCAGCAAGCAATCGATGCTGCGAAGGCTGCATTTCCAGCCTGGCGCAATACGCCCGCCGCCAAACGCGCGCAAGTGATGTTCCGCTTCAAGCAATTACTGGAACAGAATGAATCGCGTATCGCGCAGTTGATCAGTGAAGAGCACGGCAAGACCCTGGAAGACGCCGCCGGTGAGTTGAAGCGCGGGATCGAGAACGTCGAATACGCGTGTGCCGCGCCAGAGATCCTCAAGGGGGAGTACAGCCGCAACGTAGGGCCAAACATTGACGCATGGTCCGACTTTCAGCCGCTGGGTGTGGTTGCAGGTATTACGCCGTTCAACTTCCCGGCCATGGTCCCGCTGTGGATGTACCCACTGGCGATTGTGTGCGGTAACTGCTTCATCCTGAAGCCTTCTGAGCGTGATCCAAGTTCGACGTTGTTGATTGCTCAACTGCTGAATGAGGCGGGTCTGCCAAACGGTGTGCTTAACGTCGTGCACGGTGACAAAACAGCGGTTGATGCGTTGATCGAAGCGCCTGAAGTCAAAGCGTTGAGTTTTGTCGGTTCAACGCCTATCGCTGAATACATCTATAGAGAAGCTACTTCTCGCGGGAAGCGAGTCCAGGCATTGGGCGGCGCGAAGAATCACGCGGTGCTGATGCCCGACGCAGATCTGGACAATGCGGTCAGCGCGTTGATGGGCGCTGCGTACGGTTCATGTGGCGAGCGTTGCATGGCGATATCGGTTGCTGTCTGTGTAGGTGATCAGGTCGCCGATGCGTTGGTGGCCAAACTGGTCCCGCAGATCAAGGCGTTGAAAATCGGTGCCGGGACTACCTGTGGCCTGGATATGGGGCCGTTGGTGACCGGACAACATCGCGACAAGGTCTGTAGCTATATAGAAGACGGCGTGAACTCGGGTGCCGAGCTTGTGATCGATGGTCGTGGTCTGAGCGTTGCAGGCAATGAAGAGGGCTTCTTCCTGGGTGGCTGCCTGTTTGATCGGGTCACGCCGGAGATGCGTATCTATAAAGAAGAGATCTTTGGCCCGGTGCTGTGCATCGTCCGGGTCGATAGCCTGGAGCAGGCCATGCAACTGATCAACGATCACGAGTATGGCAATGGCACCTGCATCTTTACCCGTGATGGTGAAGTCGCGCGTTTGTTCTGCGACGAGATTGAAGTCGGTATGGTCGGGGTCAACGTGCCACTGCCGGTACCGGTGGCCTATCACAGCTTCGGCGGCTGGAAGCGTTCGCTGTTTGGCGACCTGCATGCTTATGGCCCGGATGGGGTGCGCTTCTATACCCGCCGCAAAGCCATCACCCAGCGTTGGCCGCAACGTGCCAGCCATGAGGCTTCGCAGTTTGCCTTTCCTAGTTTGTAAGGGATGAAAGAGGCGGGCCGTGAGGCCCGCCTCTTGCGTTTAGAGCCCTGTTTTAACGATGTGACAGGTTTGTGAAATTAGGTGTTGACGCCCCGTCAAATCTGTCTATAATTCGCACCTCTTCCGGAGCAGATGAAACGGAAAACTCCTTGTAAATCAAAGAGTTATCCAGAGTAAGCGGCGAGGAAGGGGTTTTGATCTTCTGGATCGAAAGCGGTAAAAAAGAGGTGTTGACAGCAGCGTGTAACGCTGTAGAATTCGCCTCCCGCTAACGAGAGACGTGAAGTTGATCGAAGCGCAAGTGGTTGAAGTTGCAAAGGAAACTT